>CAKPCG010000025.1 GCA_934141475.1 uncultured Clostridia bacterium | reverse complement strand
CTAATCGTTGAGTGGGGTATTTTTCTTTATCAACGATTAGTTGAATTGTTATAATTTGTGTGATAACTTGTAATTTTTATTTATAATCTTGACTTTTAAATGGATGTCTTAATTTATTTTTAATCTCATTACCTATAATTCTAATAACAGTTTCATACAATTTATTTGCTTCATTTTCATCTAAATTTATTTTTTTTTCAAATTTTTCTATAATTTTTTCCTTGTTCTTTTTCCCTATAATAAATGTATTTTCTACAATATTATTTATTATATTGCATCTTTCTTCATTATAACTTGTTTGTTTTGATAATTCTTTTATAAATTCACTTTTATTCATTGTTTTCTACCTCACCATATATTTTTCCTTTTGAATCTAATTGTATCTGATGTCCATAATCAAATATATAATAAATACATATTATAATTAAAACATAAAAAATTTTTGTAATTTCATAATCAATATTCATATCTATCTTTGTAATCCATTGAAACAATGTCCCTGATACATCTGGGAATATTAAATATGATATAAATAATATTGCTACTCTTTTTATATTTTTTAAATTTTCTAAAGTAAATGGTGTCTCTCCTTTACTTATACTATCAAACAACTTTGCAAGATATAGCATTGCAAATGAAATTATCATAACAGAAATAGTCAAACATATCATAATAATCTCTGTATACAATATAATTTCTAACTTAGAATGCTCTTCAAAAACATTTACTATTGTGTTAATTGTCATTTCATCTAAATTAAACTCCATAACATTTTTATCTACTACTATAATACTTCCATTGTTCACATTTGTATTATTTATCACTGAGGGAATAAATAACATATTCATAATCATTACTGCACTAATAATTATGGTTATAACTTGTAATAGTTTTGAACAAATTGAAATAGTTTTACTTACTATTTTTAATTTGTTCTGTTTATCCTTACTAAATTTTACAACACTCATTTTTACTTCTTTATCCAATGAATCAAAATCTAAAAAATTATCATTAACTAGATCATTTAATTTGCAGTGAAATATTTTACAAAGTTCAAATATTCTATTCATTTCTGGATATGCAGTTCCATTCTCCCACTTTGAAACACTTTGTCTTGATACTCCAATTTTTTCTGCCAATTTCTCTTGGCTAATTTTTTGTTTTTTTCTTAAATTATATAAATTTTCGCCAAACTTCATTAGACGTTCCTCCTTTCAAGTTCAATCTTAGATTAAATGAGTGTTTTTTTCTAATAACTTTGAGTTGCACTTTTATAATTTTGCAACACTTTTTAAATTGCAACCAAAACTTTACATCTCGACAAATTACTATTTTTATTGTCTGCCATTTTTTATTCCTACATAATATATTTTTTCTGTATAATTTTCTTTAAATTCTATTGATTCATTCTCATTCATGCTACTTACCTCCATTTCTAATCGTTCAATCGTTCAAAATATCGTTCAATCGTTCAACCATAGTATAACATTTTTATTATTTAATTTTTGTAATATTTGCTAAAGTATTTTGATTTACTTATTGTAATTTATCTCTTACTTATTCCAAGTCATTGTATATTCTATTTCATCTGTATCGTTATCTATATCTTCGTTTGTAATTATAAAATCATTCTTTTTATAAAAATTGATAGCATTTGTATTTTTCTTATATACTCTTAATATCAAATTATTTCTATTTTCCTTTACTTTATTTAATAGTAATGTTCCTATTCCATTATGCTGACTATTTGTATCTACAAAAATTCCTTCAATATAGTTTGTATTCATTCCAATAAATCCTATTATTTTATTATTAACTAAATATACATATAGTTCAGCATTTGGCAAAATACTTTTTACATATTTATAATTGTTTTCCCAATATTCATTTGAAATAAAATTATGAGCTTTTATGTTTGCACTTTTCCATATCTGCATTATATCATCTATATCATTATCTTCAAATTTCCTTATCATTTTTTCTCCTTTAAAATCGCAAATTATTGCATACTTATTTTTCTATCGTTATAATCTTTGTTGCCACTTTTTCTACAAAAATTTTATCGTGTTCAACAAAAATTAGTGTTGGATTATATTTTAAAATTGAATCTTCAATTTTTGTATCAAAATCCAATTTTGAATAACATTGCTTTAAAAATAGTCTCATCTATTTTATTATCTAGTGCAAATTTTTTTAAGTTTCCTTTTAAGTAATCTGTGTTTTGTGATACATAAGATATTTTTAAATCATTTTAGTTTATATATTCATATTTTATATTATAGTTTTTATACTTAGAATCACTCTTAACAAGTCCTTCTATTAATTTTTGTGCATTATTATCTCCAGCATCTAAGATGCCATTTGACTTAGCAGTTTCAATTCCTTCTACCTTCATTGCTTTTCTTGCTTCATTATTATCATTTAAATTGATTCTAGAAAATAGTCCTTCTGTATCCAAGTAAACTTTTAACGAATTTTCGTCCATTGTAGCATTATAAATTTTTGCATGAGGTAATTTGACTGCTATTTCATTATTTTCATCATTAAAATCAAATGTAATTTTTGAAAAATCAACGGAAGCATCTACTTTTATATCATAACTAAATATCTGTCTGCTTTCAGTAAAAGGTATTGTAATCGAATTAAAAAGCTCCTTGCTATTTTTTACATCTTTAACTACTGTAGTGTATGAAGTTTGAGTTACTAGTTCTCCAACATTTTCTAAACCAAATTTTGTAGCTTTTGTCTGATTGTATAAAATAGGCTTTTTTGCATATATACATTGATATAGTACTAAAAATAAAATCACTGTAACAATGACGCCACTCAAAATTTTCAAATTTCTTTTATAATTATTTTTTTTAATTGTTTTTTCATTTTCTTCTATATTTCTTTTACTCTTATTGTTCATTATACTTTTCTCCTAATTATTTAATTATACTAAAAAAACTAGATTATACAACCTAGTTTTCTATATTTAACTCATTATTGTCATTTATTATATTATTTTCTGTTGATTCTGTTGATGTTTCTACATTTTCTGTAGATACTACAGTATCAAAAGAGAATACTTTTCTTTCACTTTTAGCTTTCTCTTCAAATTTCTTTTCAAATTCTGCTTTAGTAGCATTTAAAGAATCTTGCATTGCTAAAAACATTTTTTCAACATCATCTCTTGTAAAGTCATATGAATTACTTCTTGCCATTGGCTCTAAGATTTGAATATCATGCATTACATTGTTTACTCTTTTTCCTGCTGATTCCATAAATTTCTTTCTTTTTTCTTCATTTACTTCCATTTTTGTTTGCTCCCTTCAATTAATAAAAATGTTGTTTTCTTTTATTTTATATCACAAAAAAACTTAAAAATCAAATGTTTTTTGTTTTGTTTTTATTATTTTATACTTAGTGTATTAACAGTTTTTATTCAATTCATAGCCAAAAAGTTGTTTCAATGCTTACTGCTAAATTTTTTATACCATTTTTATAATATTTCCAATATCTTTTCTTTTATTAAATAATTTTTTTAATACATAACATTTATATCTACATAGCCATTTATGCCACTAATAGTACCTTTTTGCGAACATTGCCAAATTTTATATTGATTTTCATATGTTGTTTTTTGAACATAATTTGCAAGCCAAACAGGATAATTTTTACTATTTTTCCAAAATGATTCTAAATATGTTTTACTTCCATATAGCATTGATTTATAGCCTTGGCTTACGCATTCATCCATAAAAGTATCTGCCATTGAATTTAAGTTATTTAAAGACATTTTTAGTTTGTTAAATGATGTCCAGTTTTCCCAATCATACGAAATACTTATATTAGAATAATTGTACTCTTTCAATTTTTGGCAAATCCACTCAGCTTGTGCCTTGGACTCTTCTGATGTTTTTGAATATGAAGAAAAATATACAGCAATTGGAATGTCATTTTCTATGCATCCTTTTATATTACTTTCAAAATATGGATCTATTAATACTTCTCCATCAAATCCATTTTGATAGCCCATTCTAAGTATTGCAAACTCTATTCCAGAGGCTTTTACTTTTTGCCATTCAATATCTCCTTGCCATTTAGAAACATCTATACCTAATTTTGTATCATCTGTTTTGTATCTAAGTTTAGCATCTTCAAAAGAAAGTTCTTCTTCTTTATAAGTTGATGAAACTTCATTTTTTACTTTTAGTATAAAATCTTTTGTTGTAATATTTCCTGAAGAATCTTCCACTTTAAATGTTAAAGGATATTCTCCTTCTGTATTTAAATCATATGAACCAATAATTTCTTTTTTAGGATCTGGATCCATATCATCAGCACTTACAATTACATCTACAAGATTTTTTTCATATCCTGTTTTTACAGTATATGTATCTCCTAAAATTATAATAGGCGGTGTTGTATCATTTTCTTCAGATATTTGTTCATTTGTTTTTGAACTTTTTCTTATTGCAAAAGCAATACATATGATAACTATAATTAAAACAATTAAAATGCCTATTGCTAAGATAATTTTACTTTTTTTATTCATATTTTTAACCTCTTTATAGTTTTACTATTTTTTCCCAAGGTAAATTTTCTTTTCCAAAATGTCCATAATTTGTAGTTAATTTATAAATAGGTTTTCTTAAATCTAGATATTCAATAATTCCGTTTGGAGTTAAAGGAAATGTATTTTCTATTTTTTGTACTATTTCGTTTTCTGGAATAGTATTCGTGCCAAATGTATCTACATATATAGATACAGGATTTGCAACTCCAATTGCGTATGCTAATTGAACTTCACATTTTTTTGCATATCCATTTGCAACTATATTTTTAGCAATATGTCTTGCCATATAGCTTGCTGAGCGATCTACCTTTGTAGGATCTTTTCCGGAAAATGCTCCTCCACCATGTCTACTAAAACCACCATATGTATCAACAATAATTTTTCTACCTGTTAATCCACTGTCTCCAAGAGGACCTCCTATTACAAATCTTCCTGTTGGATTTATAAAGTATTTGGTTTTATCATCTAATAAATTGCTTGGAACGATTTGTTTTATTACATGTTTTTGAATGTCTTTTTTTAATATATCTAAATTTGCTTCTTCTTTGTGTTGAGTAGATATAACTATTGTATCTATTCTTTTAGGAATATCGTTTTCATATTCAACTGTTACTTGAACTTTTCCATCTGGTTTTATGTAATCTATAATATTTTGTTTTCTAACATAAGTAAGTTGTTTTGCTAATTTATGTGCTATTGATATTGGAAGTGGCATTAATTCTTCTGTTTCATCACATGCAAATCCAAACATTAAACCTTGGTCTCCAGCTCCTACAGTTTCTTCTTTTCCTTCTTTAGATTCAAGAGATCTGTCAACTCCAAGAGCTATATCTTCAGATTGCTTTGATAACCTAATTATAATATTACATGTATTAAAGTCTATGTCTGTTTGACTATCATTATAACCAATTTCTTTTATTGCATTTCTTACAACTTTTTCTATATCCACATTTGCCTTAGAAGTTATTTCCCCTGTTATATATATTTCTCCTTTTCCTGCAACTGTCTCACAAGCTACTCGTGAATTTGGATCTTCTTTTATAAATTCATCTAAAATACTATCTGATATGTAATCACAAAGCTTATCAGGATGCCCTTCAGTAACGCTTTCTGATGTAAATAATTTTTTCATTTTTTACTTACATTCCTTTCTTTTTTTGCACAAAATTAGATTGAAAATATCATGTTTTAAATTTTTTTCAAACTTTTGTGCTCTTTAATTACCTTTTTATTTTATTTGTTGTTGTTTTTTCAAACTCGTTTTCTCTTATTTCAATAGCTAAAATTTTTTTAAAAGTAGGTAATTCTTTGCAAGCTTCAGCTATATCTATTTTTAATTGTTCTTTTGTATTTTTTATATTCATATCTTTTACTTTTTCTTCATTTAAATAGACCTCTGCACATAAAGATACTTCTTGTCCAATGTCATTCTTATTGGCTTTTACAATAACTTCTTGTATATATGGTATACTTAAAATATAGTTTTCAATTTCTTCTGGATAAATATTTTTTCCGTTATCTAAAACTATTAGGTTTTTCTTTCTTCCATTTATTATAAGTTGACCTTTTTTATTAAGACTTCCATAATCTTCTGTATTAAACCATCCGTCTTTCAATACTTTTTCAGTTCTTTCTTGATCTTTATAATAGCCTTGCATTACAATATCACCTTTTACGCATACTTCCCCATCTCCGTCTTCATTGATATTTTCAAACTTGATTTCACAGCAAGGAAGTACCACTCCAACAGTTTTACTGTCATTAAATTTCATTCTATTTACACTAACTAAAGGTGAACATTCTGTAATTCCATAACCATTTAATAGAGTTATTCCTATATCATTAAAAAATTTGCCAATTTCAGGTCTTATAGGTGCTCCTCCACATATAATTTCTTTTAAATTTCCTCCAAATGCCGAATGGATAGACTTAAATAATTTGCTTCTTAAATCAATTCCAGCAGCTCTTAATCCATTGCTCATAGGTATTATTTTTTTTAGTTGTTTGTCTTTTCCTGATTTTTGAGCAGTATTCCATATATTTTTATAAAATACTTCTGTAAATGCAGGAACAAGATATATAAAATCAGGTTTAAATAATTGAAGATTTTTTAGAACATTTTTCAAGCTATCATTTATACATATACAAGAATGATGATGTAACTCTACAAGAATTCCTGCTACTGCTTCATATGTATGGTGATATGGGAGTACAGATAAACACTTTTCCCCTATATCAGCTACTTGAAGTCCATAGTAAACAACACTAATTAAATTATGTTCTGTAAGCATTACTCCTTTAGGTGCTCCTGTTGTTCCTGAAGTATAAACCAATAACTTTAATTTATTTGTATCGTCTTTTAAGTCTGTATATATTTTGCTTCCTTGTTCCAATACATTTTTTCCATTGGTTTTAAATACATCATATGATAAAATATTTTCATTATGTTTTTTCTTACTTAAACCAATAAAAAATTTTATATTAGGAACATTTTCTTTAATTTCCTGAATCCATTTTTCATATTTTTCTGAATAAAACAACACTTCACTATCACTATGTTTTAAAACATTTATTATATCTTTGCATGGAAGTTCTCTATCTATTGGAACAAAAACCCCTGTGCTTTTTAGTACTGTTAAATAAACAGTAAGCCATTTATAGCTATTTTCTCCTATAATTGCTATATGTTTATCTTGCATTCCTATACTTGCAAGTGCTGTTCCAAGTTCTTCTGTATCTTTTTCAAATTCTTTATATGTAACCTTTACTATTTCATTCGATTCATCCTTGTACTCAAAAGCTGTTTTATCTCCTGCTTCTTTTACTGCTATTTCCAACATTTCTTTAATTGATGATATTTTAGTAACATTAGTATTTAAAGCATAGTTTTTATTCATGGGTATCCTCTTTTCTATTAAATTTCTATATATATTTTGAATTTATTTTTGTTATTTTTTCATCTATTTTATTAATTATTTTAGCATACTGAACCATCTTTAGAGAATCCAATTTATTTAGCTTGTTTTTGGCTTTATATTTTATTTTATGTTCTGTTGTTGACCAAAAGTCCATTGCCATTGTTCTTACTTGAATTTCTATTTTTACTTGTGCTACAGTATCACCAATATTAACTGGTGTTTGCCCTATTATATGAAGTCCTGAATATCCACTTTTTTTAGGCTTGTTTATATAGTCTTTTACCTCTAAAACTTCAATTTTAGAATCTTCTTCTATAATTTGGTGTATTTTTGAAATGTCAGTTTTAAATGGACATACAATCCTTATCCCAGCTATATCGTTTATATTTCCAATTAATTCTTTATAATTTAAATCATAATTTTTTCTTTTCATTTTACCAATTATACTATCAGGTGTTTTTATTCTACAGTTTATATCATTTATAACATCATAATTATAAAATTTTCGTAAACTCGATTTAAATCCCTCTAGTTCATCTTTTACTTGTACCATTGCTTTTTCATATATTAGCATAAGTGTTTGAAACTTTTTTTCTTCGACATCTATTGGAACCAGGCTTAATATACTTAAATTTTCTTTTTTGTTATCATCCATAACAAATGCCTCCTTCATTAGATTTTATTTATTTTAATATCTAATTGTTCTTTTTTGATGTTTCGTTTATGTTTTTTTTGTAAATTTTTCCAAGTGCATTTTATCACAATAAGTAAAATATTGCAAGATTACTTGAAATATAAATCAAGATTTATGAAAGATAGATTCAATACTTAAGCCTATCTAAAATTCTTAATTTTGCAGATATTGCACATTATGTAAAATTGTGGTAAAATATATTCGTACGAAATATTTTTTAACATAAGGAGGAAATGTTTATGTTCCATTTTGAAAATTTTAGAATCGGAGTAAACAAACATGGCTTTCATTTTCAAGATAGCCAAACAGGGGTAATTTTCACATTTATCAAGGCAAAATACCCAAAAACATTAAAAATTGCAATATGTGAAAAATCAGCAAAAGAAAGAATTCGGAAAGAATTAGAAGAATTTTTAGTAACTACCTGCCCACGTATCAACAAAATATCAAATATTCCCATTGAAAATTGTTATATTTCACCAAGCCTGAAGTTTGAACTTAAAAATATAGCAGCAGATTCTATAGGAATTATACATAAAGGGACAGAAAAGCCTTTAGGTCTAATAAATTCTACTGGAAATTCTCCGGAAGTAAGATTTTTCTTTGGTGAACCAGACAAAGATTACGATATCGTACTCAAAGACTTTTTCGATATCTGTTCCAAAGAAGTTGACTTGGTTACCGCTGGGCGCTCGTATTTTCAGATAGAAACTTTTCGGAGCTGGACATTGAACCAGATTCATGAGGTTTTATATGAAAATATAACCAAAAAGAAAGAAGAAAAAATCTTATCGCAAGATATTGCAATTCTCGTAGAAAAAGAAACCAAGCCTTTAAAGAAAACGCTTATAAAGGTAGTTTGTGACTTAAAATGCGAAATGAAAATTTCAGTTGAAAAAAAACTGGGCAGAATATCATATATTGGAGATTCTCTTTCTAATTGCCCTGCAAATATCATTGTTTATATAAAACAGGTCTTTAAAGAATATCCTTATATAAAACAAGTTTGCTTTGCTTATACTTCAGGAAGAGAAAGAAAACTGCTGGTTGTAACACCATCTGAAATCGACTCCGAATTTAAAAGATTTGTAGAATTAGAATCAGCCGATTCTAGCATTTCTATAAATGGAAAAGTAACTAATTAATCCTTAAAACAAAAAAGCCGGAGTAACTGTTTTTTTACAGTTATTCTGGCTTTAAGCTATTTTATAAATAAACCATCTTCTTTACAGTCTATAATTATTTTTGTATTAGGCAAGATTTTTTGTTCTATAATTCCTTTTGCAATTAAAGTTTCAAGCTTTTTTTGAACAAATCTTTTTAAAGGTCTTGCACCATATGCCTCGTCATATCCATTGTCTATTAGATAATTTTTTGCAGATTCTGTAAGATTCAATCTAATATGCTTATCTTCAAGCCTTTTTTCCAAATCTAAGATTAATAAATCTAAAATTTTAGATACTTCTTCTTTCTTTAAAGGTTTATAAAATACGATTTCATCTAAACGGTTTAAAAATTCAGGACGGAAGCTTTGTTTTAAAAGCATATTTACCTTGTCTTGTGCTTCTTTTGATATTTCTCCATTTGGTTCAATTCCATCTAATATATACTCAGAGCCTAAATTTGAAGTTAATATTATTATAGTATTTTTAAAGTCCACTGTTCTTCCTTGCGAATCTGTAATACGTCCATCATCTAGCACTTGTAGTAATATATTAAATACATCTGGGTGTGCTTTTTCTATTTCGTCAAATAATACAACTGAATATGGTTTTCTTCTAACAGCTTCTGTTAACTGTCCCCCCTCATCATATCCTACATATCCTGGAGGAGCTCCAATTAATCTTGATACTGAATATTTTTCCATATATTCTGTCATATCTATTCTTACAATGTTTTTCTCATCATCAAATAAACTTTCAGCTAATGCCTTGGCAAGTTCTGTTTTACCAACACCTGTTGGTCCTAAAAATAGGAATGAACCAATTGGTCTGCTAGGGTCACCTATTCCTGCTCTTGAACGAATAATTGCCTCTGCTACTTTTTCTACAGCTTCATTTTGGCCAATTACTCTCTTATGCAAAATGTCATCCAAGTGTAATAGCTTTTCCCTTTCCCCTTCTTGAAGTTTGCTTACAGGAATACCTGTCCATCTTGAAATTATTTTTGTTATTTCTTCTTCAGTAACTTTATTTCTTAATAGTCCATCTTCCTTACTTTTTTCTGAAATTTCTTCTTCCTTTTCAAGTTGTTTTTGTAATTCTGGCAATTTTCCATATTTTAATTCTGCAACTTTGTTTAAATCATATTGTCTTTCTGCTTGTTCTATTTTTGCATTTGTTTGTTCAATTTCTTCACGCAATTTTTGAACTTTTCCAATAGATTCTTTCTCATTTTTCCATTTTGCCATCATCGCATCAAATTTTGT
Organism: uncultured Clostridia bacterium; assembly: GCA_934141475.1. Classification (GTDB taxonomy): domain Bacteria; phylum Bacillota; class Clostridia; order TANB77; family CAG-508; genus CAG-269. Next base: position 13,643 of record CAKPCG010000025.1, on the reverse strand, counting down.
TTTTAATTCTGCTTTTTCTTTTTGAATATCTTTTAAACGTTCTTTTGAAATTTCGTCATTTTCTTTACTTAATGCTGTTTCTTCTATTTCTAATTGCATAATTTTTCTTGAGATTTCATCAAGTTCTGTCGGCATTGATTCCATTTCTGTTTTTATCATGCTACATGCTTCATCTATTAAATCTATTGCTTTATCTGGTAAAAATCTATCTGATATATAACGATGAGATAATGTAGCTGCTGTAATAAGTGCATTATCTGATATTTTTACACCATGGTATACTTCATATCTTTCTTTTAAACCTCTTAAAATAGAAATTGTATCTTCAACAGATGGTTCATCTACCATTACAGGTTGAAAACGTCTTTCCAAAGCTTGATCTTTTTCTATATATTTACGATATTCATTTAAAGTTGTTGCACCAATACAATGAAGTTCTCCTCTTGCCAACATAGGTTTTAATAAATTCCCAGCATCCATTGCACCATCTGTTTTTCCAGCTCCCACAATTGTATGGATTTCATCTATAAATAGAATAATTTTTCCATCGCTTTTCTTAACTTCTTGCAATACTGCTTTTAATCTTTCTTCAAATTCTCCTCTATATTTTGCACCAGCTACTAATGAACCCATATCTAGTGAAAATATAGTACAATTTTTTAATCCCTCTGGAACATCTCCTCTTACAATTCTTAGGGCTAATCCTTCTGCTATTGCTGTTTTACCAACGCCTGGTTCACCTATTAAACATGGGTTGTTTTTGGTTTTTCTTGATAGTATTCTTATAACATTTCTAATTTCCGAATCTCTTCCTATTACAGGATCTAATTTTTGAGCTCTTGCAAGTGCTACTAAATCTTGACCATACTTTTTTAGTGCATCATATGTTTCTTCTGGATTATCTGTAGTAACTCTTGTATTTCCTCTAACACTTGATAATGCTTTTAGAAATTTATTTTTTGTTAAATTAAATGTTCTAAAAAGTTCTTTTATTTCTTCATTTGCATGCTCAAATATTGAAAGCATTATGTGCTCTACAGATACATATTCATCCTTCATTTTTTTTGCTATATTTTCTGCATCATTTAATACTATGTCTACATCTTGTGATATATATATACTTCCTTCTGGTCTTGAAGCACCTGTCATTTTTGGCTTTTTATTTATTAGTTCTTTTAACGCCCCCTCAAAATTACTAGATGTTCCCATCTTTTTTAATAGTTCTTTTATTAGGCTGTTATCTTGCTCTAATAATGCAAGTAATAGATGAGCTTGTTCTATTCCGAGAATTATAATTTTCTATTGCTATGCTTTGAGCTTTTTGTATAGCCTCTACTGATTTTTGTGTAAATTTTTGTATATTCATTTTAGGTACCTCCTTTGCCTATTTTTTTTACTTTTCTATTATATCACCATTTTTTAGCAGTTGCAATAGTAGAGTGCTAATTTCTTTAAAAACTTATAATTTTATTATACATTTCCATTGCGTAATTATCCGTCATGCCTGCAATATAGTAAATAATAGCTTGTTTATAGTCTTTCTCACTACCCACATCAAATATAACATCATTTTCATTATACCTACTTCTACATGTATTACTATAATTATTTAGCCAGCTTTCAAAATCATCTACTAAATACGAGCAAATTTTTCTAGCACCTGTTTTATCTATTCTAATTGATTTTAAAAATTCATATATTTTAGTTAAAACCAATTTAAAATAATCTATAGAACAGATTAATTTAGGCGCAAAATATATATTTTTATAATTGAATTTTTTCAAATAGTTTATCATTTCAAACTTTTCGTCAGAAAAACATAAACCGTTTTCAAGAGATGAATTTTGGCATAAGTCATTTATAAAAGTATTTAAAATAAAGGTATTATTTATCTTTTGATTTTTTTCTAATTTAAAAACTTCATATAAATCCGAAAGCTCATTATCTAAAATTCCAAGTGTAATTGCATCTAAAATATCTCTTCCTAAATATGAAATCTTATCTGCTATTTTTACTATACATCCTTCCCATGTATATGGCGAATATTGATTTGGTTTTTGATATTCATCTAAATTAATAAACTCGTTTCTTGGTTTTATGGATCTTTCATCTATTTCTCCGCAATGTGATATTATTCCATCTCTTACAGCATATGTTAAATCTAGATTTTGAAAATTACCACTTGGTGTTTCCAAAAGTTCTATTTTATCTACAAATTCTAATCCGTTTCTTTCATGCCAAAATTTTTTGCCAATTTCCTTTTCAGAAATTTCGGATAATATTTTTTCGCCTTGATGACCAAATGGGCTATGTCCTATATCATGTGCAGTTGCTATAGCTTTTGTAAGTTCTGTATTTAATCCTAAATATTTTGCTATTGTATAACTTATAGATTCTACTAATGTTACATGTTCTATTCTTGTACATATATGGTCATTTTCCGGAGAGAAAAACACTTGTGTTTTATGTTTTAATCTTCTATATCCCCTACTATTTATAATTCTTGTATAATCTCTTTCAAATTCTGAACGCATTTCGCTATCTCTTTTATATAAGGATTTTTTCCTTTTTATTATATTATTCCATTTTGGATTTTCCAAATTTGCTGAAACTTCTTTAAATATATTTTTCATTTTAAATTCATCCCCTTCTTTAATATTTATTTTGTAATATATCGCACATTAGTTTGATGTAGTTTATATATTATCACATTATTAAAATTTTTTGTATAAATTTCTCAAATATTTTATTGTTATAGTAATATTATCTACAGCATAGATTACTGTTGTTTAAAATTTACTTTATTATTCATAAAGTTTTCTGTTTTATGTTGACTAGTATCAACATTTATGATAAAATAATACCCGTATATTGCCATATAGCAATATTTTTCAGAAAAATATTATATTTTAAAGGAGGGCCATAACTATGGCAAACAAAGAATTAAAAGCAAACTGGGAAGTACCTACAGAAGAGTTTTCAGCTGATTATTCCTACCGGAATAACTGCTTAAATATGGATTTCTATGAACTCCGTATGGCTGAAGGCTACTTTAAACAGGGGCTTAAAGATGTAAAAGGTGTATTTGACATCTTCTTCCGCAAAAATCCTGCACCAAAGGGTAAAACTTTGGGTTATACCATCGCTTGTGGTCAGGAGCAGTTGGCAAAGTTTCTGGCAAACTACAAGTTTGATAAACATGCATTGGATTATTTGTATTTCAAAAATTTCGATGTAGACTTTATCAAATATCTCTCTAATTACAAATGGTCAGGAACAATGATGGCTATGCCAGAGGGAACTATCGCATATCCGCACGAAACTGTGGTAAGAATCGAATGTGACGTTGTAGGGGCATTCTTAATTGAAACATACGCTCTCCAGACCTTTAACTTGAATTCCTTAATCGCAACAAAAGCCAGCAGAATCGTAAGAGCTGCAGATGGAAGAGGTGTAATGGAATTCGGTGGACGTCGTGCTCAGGGCGAAGCTGCTAGCCTCTATGGTGCAAGAGCTGCAATTATTGGAGGATGTGTAGCAACTGCTAACTGCTTAGCTGAAGCCGTATTTGGACCAGATGTTCCTGCAGTTGGAACAATGAGTCATGCTTGGGTAGAAAGTTATCCAACAGAGCTTGACAGCTTTAGAGCATGGGCAAAAGTGAATTCAAAAAATGTTTCACTTTTAGTAGATACCTACAATGCCTTGGAAAGAGGTGTTCCTAATGTTATTGCATTAGATAATGAACTCCAGGGGCTCTATCCTGAAAGCCCAGACCTTTGGGTAAAAAGTATCCGTTTGGACAGCGGCGACTTAGCATATCAGTCCAAAAAAGCCAGAAAGATGTTAGATACTGCAGGTAAACAGCACATCAAGATCATTGCTTCTAATAGTCTTGATGAAGACTCAATCAGAAGTTTGATCTTTGAGCAGAAAGCTCCAATCGATTCTTTTGGAGTTGGTGAAAACCTTATTACCTCTGCAGATTGTCCGGTTTTAGGTGGTGTGTATAAACTTACTGCCTTAAATAGAGAAAACATCTGGGATGCTACTTCAGCTAATGGCTGGACTCCAAGAATGAAATGCTCTGACTCTGAGGAAAAAGCAATCATTCCTGGTAAAAAGGATATCTACAGAGTGTATGACGAAGACGGAAAAGCAAGTACAGATATCATTGCAATGAGCACTGAAGAAATTGTACCTGGAAAAGAAATCACCGTATATAGCACCGACTTAACAGACACTAAAAAAGAGTATAAAATTAAGCCGATGAATATCAAGCCACTGCTGGTTCCAATTATTGTTGATGGAAAGCTGGTATATGATTTTCCAAGTGTAAAGGAAATCAAAGAATATGTAAAAGACCAGCTTGAAAACAAAGCTTGGGAATCTGAACTTCGTAGTTCTAACCCGCATACCCATTATGTGGACATGACTGAAGAAGTATATAATACTCGTAAAAACCTGTATCATACTCTTCATGAGTTACACAGCTAAAAAAAATTACAATCACACACCATTTGGGCTGGAAGCTATATCCAGCCCAAATCTTAAACAAGGAGGTTTCTTAATGGAAAATTTTGGATTCGTAAAAACAGCAATTGCAACAATTAACAGTGGAAAACTTGGTGATCCTAAAACAAATTTGATTAAGATTAATGACCTTATTTCTAAGGCCGCATATAACAATGCGAAATTAATCGTATTTCCTGAATTGGCCTTAACTGGATACAGCTGTCAGGATTTGTTTGGCTTTCCTAATCTGCTTGAGGACTGCAATGAAGCTTTAAAACAGCTTATAAAATTCACAAAATTAGAGGATATTGTAGTTATTGTTGGAGCTCCTGTTGAAGTAGACAATTCACTTTACAACTGTGCTGTAGTCATTCAGGGAGGTAATGTACTTGGAGTAATACCTAAGCATTATCTGCCAAACTACGGCGAGTTTTATGAAAAGCGCTGGTTTAAAGAATACACTGATACTTCTTTAAAAACTATCTCTTTTTTAGGTAAAGAAGTTCCTTTTGGCAACTTGATTTTCTCATCTAACATCGGATACAAATTCGGTGTTGAGATTTGTGAAGACCTTTGGTCTGTTATTCCACCTAGTTCTTACTTAAGTCTGGCTGGAGCTCACATTATAGCTAATCTTTCTTCAAGTAACGAACTGGTTGGAAAAGACGAATACAGAAAAAGCCTTATTAGTTCACAAAGTTCAAGAACAATATCTGGCTATCTCTATGCGTCTACTGGATTTTCCGAATCCACAAGTGATTTAGTTTTTGGTGGAAGTGGATATATCTTTGAAAATGGAAAAGAACTTACTAGCCTCACCCGTTACAGCATGAATGATGAAATTGCTTTTGCAGAAATTGATGTAGAAGCAATTTCAAATGAAAGAAGATGGAATCAAACTTTCTCATCTTCTAAAGACAATATTAGCATCGATTTTACAGAGATAAAATTTAAACAGGCTATAAATAGACATCCTAAAGAAGATTTAGAGAGATTTGTTAACTCTCACCCATTCGTACCTACTGCTGACAATGCCAAAAGAGATAAAGTATGTGAAGAAATTTTATCTATTCAGGCTACTGGTCTTGCAAAAAGACTTGTTTCAACAGGTATTAAAAAAGCTGTTATTGGTATTTCTGGCGGTCTTGATTCAACTTTAGCTCTCATTGTTACATATGAGGCATTCAAAAAGTTAAACTTAAAACCAACCGGAATTCTTGGAATTACAATGCCTGGTTTTGGTACAACAGATAGAACTCATGGAAACTCTGTAAAAATCTGCGCTGAAATGGGAATTTCTTTTAAAGAAGTCAATATTAAAGCTGCATGCCTTCAGCATTTTGAAGATATTGACCATGATAAAGAAATTCATGACATTACATATGAAAATGTTCAGGCTAGAGAAAGAACTCAGATTCTTATGGATATTGCTAACAAAATTGGAGGGCTTGTTATTGGAACCGGAGACCTTTCAGAGCTCGAAATTGGCTGGTGCACATATAATGGAGACCATATGTCTATGTATGGAGTAAATAGCTCTATTCCAAAAACATTGGTAAAATACATTATTAAATGGTATGCATCATACATTAAAGAAGAAAATGAAGAACTTTCTAGCATTCTTCTTGATATTGTAGATACACCAATTAGCCCTGAGCTTCTTCCTTCTGATGGTACTTTAGTAACGCAGAAAACCGAAGATACTGTCGGAAAATACGAGCTTATTGACTTCTTTATTTATAATTTTGAAAGAAAGAGATTTAGTAAAGAAAAAATTATTTTCTTAGCTAAGCAGGCCTTTGGAACAAAATACAGTGAAGATGAATTAATAACTCGTTGGAATGACTTCATTTCTCGTCACAGCAGAAATCAGTTTAAGAGAAACTGTCTTCCAGATGGTCCAAAAGTAGGTACAGTAAGTGTTTCTCCTCGTGGAGACAAACGTATGCCTGCAGATATTGACCTTACAATTTGGCAGATTTAATCTTGTTTTTAGGGGGGCTTCTCCCCCCCTACTTAAGAAAGGATATTTATGGATAAATTGTACAAAAATGGCCTTGTTATTGGTAGATTTTCTCCAATACATATTGGTCACAATAAACTAATTGATTCTTCAATTAATCTTTGTAGCAGAACTCTGGTTTTAGTCGGTTCTGCACAAGAAGCAAACACACTTAGAAACCCTTTTGATATAAAAACTAGAATTAAACTTATCTCTAAGTGTTATCCTAAATACGACGAAAATGTATTAATGATAAGAGGAATTAATGACTTAAAAAATGAGCTTAATAACGATTTTTCCTGGGGAGATTTTGTAATAAGTGAAGTAAATCGTCACTTAAATGGTAATTTTTCAGATTTGGTGATTTATGGAAATGACCCTGTAAAGCGCACATGGTTCGATCCTTCTTGCATTCCAAATACATCTGAGTTATTTATCCCAAGAACTGATATTTCCGCAACATATGTAAGAGGACTTATGGTTATAGGTGATAAAGAAAATTGGAAGAAACTAACTTCTCCTTTCATTCATAGCGATTATGATAGATTAAGAGAAAAACTGCTTTCAGTCCCGGCTTATACAAGAATTTATAAAAACTTAAAAAAAGAATGCACAATAGACGATTTTCTTGTAATATATAATCAGCTTGCAAAAGAAGACTTTTTGAAAAAACAAAAAGCCTTAAAATAAAATTTTTAAAACTTTAGTATAACCAAAAAACCAGACCAATTGGTCTGGTTTTTTGGTGAGAAATAATAATTGATATGTGATACACTAAATTTCTAAAGCAAATTCTCTTAAACTTCTCTTAAGTCTCGAGATTTGCTTTATCTCAAGTTTAGGTTTTTCATCAGGAGTCTCATAATTTCGGCATTCAATTACTATGAGTGATTCACTTGCATAACCGCAATATTGGAAACCATATTTAATGAAATCATATTTTTCAATTTGTTTTTCTGCAACTTTGATATCATTTCCTCTGTAGCAACTTCTGAAAATATCTCTAACCTTTGCGCAACCGCCATTTGCATCACTAGCCGCCAAAAGTCTGTTGCATGTCATGTCTTTTTTTCTCTCACATCCCTCATTTCCATATGAACATACGTTACGTTCAAATACAGAATGTGAAAGAAGTTTGCTGAGCTCAGGGCATGGTAATGGTACATAATAAAATTTATCTTCCAATTTTAAAATGAATACCAAATCATGTGTTTCCCGTAACTCTTCAATTTCTTCCTTAGAAACATTTTTAAAGTTAATACCTTTAGTTGAGTATTGTACTGACCCGTTACCTTTCCAGATTGTTATTTTTTTCTCTTTTAAATTTAAGTTAATTTTCATGTTGTTTACCTCCTTTAAGTAAGCTTACAGACAATCTTTTTTTAACTCTTTCAAAATCCAAATCATAGAGTTTCCGATTGAATTCTCTTGTGTATTCGGAATCTTCCTCAATTTCAGTATTGTACCGCTCAGATAATCGGTCAAGTCCTTCAGATAAGCTATATTTAGAATAAAATGTTATAATTAAAGCAAGAACATCTACTTCAGCTTCTAATTCATTAAAGCTTTTATAGTTAATTCTAAATCCTCACCACATATATCTGCATAATGAAGATATTCATGAGTAAAAATTTCTACTCTTCCATCTTCGCTTTCTTCATATATCTTTTCTCCATCATATATAATAAGTGGCATTTCTGTCGCTTCATCATATTCTAAAATATATGCTTCCGAATCTCCAAGATCTTCTCGAATTTCTTCCTCTGAAATATGCTCATCTGAATCTTCCTTACCATAGCCTCTTTTGCTTAAATATTCCTGAATTTCTTCTGCAGGAATACTTAAAATCCGTTCATCTAAGCAAATGTTGTTTACTTTTGAAAACTGACGAATCCTTTGTTTTGAAATCTTTAATGCTGTTTCTACGAGTTCTTTAAGCATGCTTTTTCCTTTCTCAATTATAAAGTTTATGTTGTCTGTCCACTTGTGGCCTAATCGAGGCTTATTATATCATATATGTAAACTAATTTCAAGCTTTATGTAAATTTTAATTTTTTGAATATGTTTAAAAGTTAGATAATGCCTTGATTTATTTTACATAATATGATATAATTATTACTGGTTACGAAAAGTTTTTTCAAAAGTCTTTTTAGACTAACGGAGGTAAAAAATATGAAAAAAAATACAACAAGAAAAATCGCAATTGAAAACGAAAAGCTTGTTGCCTATTTATCTGCAAACGGTAACAGTTTTTCAAAAGAATTTGAACTCCGGGAGATTTCAATTATGGAATTGAAATCTCTTCGAGAAGGCAAGAAACCCTATTTTGTTTTAAAAAAGGGAAACTGTCTTTTAGCCACTAAAGTAGATAGAAACATAAACTTCGTTTCTACTACCTTGTGGGGACTTCCCCATAAGTGTGCATGTGCAGGGCGAGAATGTTTACATTTAAGTGCTGCAAATGACGAAAAGGGTGGCTGCGAAAAGGTTAGAAGATACTCTACCAGGATTGAAGCTTATCCATGGATAACACTTGGATATGAAACCTTCAACACAATTAACGACGCAATGGTTGTTCTTGAATGCGAGCATTTCGAAAAAATGCCACATAGAGAACCCCTCCCAAGAGGAAAAGTAAATAGCTTAAAAATGTCTATCGCACAATATGTTTGGCCTGATGTAAAGGACGCAAACGACGTACGAAAAAGACTGTACTCGGGTGGCGACCGTTATTTTAAGTACTAAAAGCAAAGCCCCATCTTTCAATACAGGAGATGGGGCTTTGCTTTTTTTTATTCTATTTTTTCTATTTAAAATACTTAATCAAAAATTCCGTTCCTTCACCTACTTCAGATTCTACATAAATATAGCCTTTCTCATTATTTTTAATATATTTGTTATTGCTTCAACCTGCCATTTAAAATCACATTCTATTTCTTCCATTTGAGGATTATCTAATATATTATCAAACATCACAGAAATTGAGGCTAAAGGAGTTTTTAATTGTCATCTTCACTATATTTAATGTTACATTTATATAATCTTTAGTACCTTCTTCTGTATATTTACAAAATACATCTACTTTATTTACGTTACTTTTTTGTTGATTTAATTCTATATTGTCACTTACTCTCTTTCCTACATTTAGAGTTATATATAGTGCCTTTTTTGTAAATCCTTATCATTAAATTTATATATATCTTTTCCATCTATAAATACCCTCCCAGATGTAGGTCTGTCAACACCTCTTTATTCATCATTTACAGTATACCCAATTCAATATTACAAGTAAGTGACATTAAAGAATTTTTAATATTTTTATAATATTTTTATAATATGTTACTAAATTTTTGATTATATTTAGCTATATCTTTTGAACTCTGGCTCATTATAAAATCTGTTACCTTAATTTTTAATTTTTCTACTTCTTCACTTGTGTAGTTTTTATCTTCCACTCTTATTCCTGCCTCATTAAATAATTCAATATCTTTGTTTGAAAATTGCATCTTTTTACCTTCTTTCATTTTTTTGTTTTTAACAATAGGCATTATATCAATAATTCAAAAAAAATCAATCAAAAATGACAAAATAATTTTAAAAAATAAATTATTTTGTCATTTTTATAAACATCTTTTACTTTTTCATCTAAATTAGAATTATCTATTTTTATTAGTCTATATTTACCAATTCATATTCTCTTGAACCAAATCCAAGTTCACTTGCTGCTTCTATTGTGTGAACTCCATTTTGTCTTTCAACTCTCTCTACAAAATGGTCTCTTCCTGGATCTTTTGAATTATATACAATGTCAATACAAGCTTGATCTATTGCTATTGGATCTATACTTGCAAGAATTCCTACATCTTGCATACATGGATCTTCTGCAACAGCACAACAATCACAATCTACAGACATATTACACATAACATTTATATAAACAATTTTTCCTTTAAACATATTATGAACTGATGAGGCAGCATCTGCCATTGCTTCTAAAAATGTATCTTGTTTAGATAAATTGTCCCATAATTTTTCTTGATCTTTTGTAACACCTGCCGAATGTATCCATGATTTACCTTCAGATGAACCACATCCAATTGATAATTGTTTTAGTGCTCCACCATATCCACCCATTGGATGTCCTTTAAAATGTGATAAAACAAGCATTGAATCATAATTCTGTATATGTTTACCAACATAGTTTTTCTTAATAACTTTTCCATTTGGAATATCTAATTCTAAATCATTTCCTTCTGAATCCATTATGTCTACATTAAAATATTTTGTCCAACCATGTTCTTCCATTAATTTTTCATGTTTTTCTGTTGTATTTCTAGCTCCTCCATATGCAGTATTGCATTCTACAACAGTTCCATTCACCTTTTCTACAATAGCTTTTACAAATTCTGGTCTAATATAATTTTGATTTCCTTGTTCTCCAGAATGTAATTTTACAGCCACTTTTCCTGGTAAATTTACTCCAAGAGTTTCATAAATTTTTACCACACTTTCTGGTGTAATTTCTTTTGTAAAATATACTTTTGATTTTTCCATTTTTTTCTTTCCTTTCTTTTATTTGTTTTATACTTTTTTAAGTCAAAATTCATTTTTTATTTGGCTTTTTTTCTCTTCCATTTGCTCAATATTGCTCATTCCAGATAATACTGTAATTACACATTCTAAATTTGCTGTAAATTTTATTGCCCATGATGCAACAGATATATTTGGATTTGCCTTTTTAAATACTTCTTTTACTTTTTCTGGTGGATTTGCAAGCATTCATCCTTCTCCTAAATTATGTAATAAGTAAAAATCAAAATATCCAGCTCCTGTTTTTTTAAGATGTCTCAAATATCTAAAAACTTGTCTACCATTATTTTTGTTTGTTCTATATCAATTTATTCATCTTTTTGAAGTAATCTCATTTATTATTTACTCCACACTCTTTCAATATTTTCTTTTTCTTTGTCTTTTAACGAAGAAAACAAATCAATATTTAGCTTATTACAAATACTGCATAATACAATAAATACATCTGCCACTTCACTTTCTATAGTATCATAATTTTTTATTTTCGATTTATCAATCGACATCGAAGTTTCATCTTTTCTTATTGCTTTGGCTAATTCTCCTACCTCTTCTGTTAATAAAAGCATTGTTTTTTCAACATTTTGTTCAGAAAAACCTCGTATTTTTATTACTTTTTTTATATATTCTTGAACCTGAATAAGAGTATTATCTTCTTTTAAATTCTTCCATAAATCTAGTTGAATATTATCCATAAAATTAACATCTCCTTGCTTTTTTATGTTTATATAATCCTTAATTAGAAATTTCTGAAATGTATCTACATATATCTCCCCAATTATTTACTTCTTTAATAAATGTGCTTTCCTCTAATTTCTTTAAATTAGTATCTCTAAAATATAGTGTTTTTATATTATTACTAGCCAACTTTTCTATTATTCTCCAATCATCATCTATCATAATGTCAATATTTTCTTTTTGACAAACATTTAATTTATTTTCTTGCCCCCAATAGTATTTATCGAAAAAAATATTTCCTTCTTCCAATACTCTTTTAGCATCATCCTCCATTTCTTTCATAAAATTTCCATCGGGAGTTAATCCTCTTGCTGTAATAACTACAAACTCATGACCTTGCTCTTTCAAATATCTATATGCTGAAATAAATCCAGACATCAAATTACTTTCTTTTGAAATTTGCACAAAAAATTTATCAGTAAACTCCTTTTGTTGTTCTTTTGTCCAATTATATCTTGACTGAAATTTAGGCTCCTCTCTATTAACTAAATTATTTTGTTTTAAAATTGATATTTCATATAGTTCCTCATATGTTCTAAATGTTGTCTCACTATCTATTACAACACCATCTAAGTCAATTCCTATTTTCATATTTTATTCTCCTTCTACAAATTGTTATATTATTTTTTTTGCTAATTCATTTATTTTGGAGCATTCGTCTATGGTAGGTTGTATTATTTTTAATTTTTCCATTAAAATCATCTCCTATTGTATATTTTTATTTCTAATATAATTTCCCTCAAACTCATTTTCAAGTATGTCCATATGTAGCTTATCATAATATTTTCCGTTCAAGAATATTTGCTCTCTACTTGCTCCTGTATCTTTAAATCCACATTTCAAATAACATTTATGAGCTCTTTCATTAATTGATAACAAATCTAATCTTATGCTATGAAGATTTAGATATTTAAATCCATATTCTAATATCATTTTAATTGCTTCTGTTCCATATCCATTACTTCTAAAATCTTTTTCTCCTATAAAAATACCTAAAACTGCACTTCTTTCAATCCAATTAAAATGTTCTAAACTAACTGTTCCTATTAATTTATCTATTTCAATTTCTACAATATTAAAACTTCTATTACTAGCATCTCTTGTTGCATTTTCTAAATATTGTTTTTCTCCATCATAAGTTGTTATTTGACTAGTTCTTCCTATATAATCCGTTACTTGAAAATCGTTCATCCATTCTGTAAATTTTTCTATTTCTTCTTCTGTTGAGCCTTTTGGTGCAAGATATATTCTATCTCCTACTAATTTCTTAAAATATTTCATCTTATATTCCTTCTTTCTATAAATCAAATTTCTCTTTTATCATTTTAGCAGTATCTTATGCAGATATATTGGTATTATCAATTCTTAAATAATTTTCAAATGGAATTTCATTAGGATTAGAATTTAATCTATGTTTTTCTATTGATTTAATAATATCATTCTCACTCCATTTCAAATTTGTTATTTTTGATAATTCTTGCCCCACAGTCATTTTTCCTACCGCTTGCGGACAAACTATCATTATAAATTTTGGCATTGCTTTTCCCCTCTTTTCTTTTAAATATTTATTTGTAAAATATTCCGTTTTCTTTTCCCATCACTTTTGCAATACAAAAAGTCTTGCGAAAGAAATCCTTAAGATTCCTTTGCAAGACTATAAAAATCTATATATCATATTGCTATTACTTATTTCTACCACAGCAGTTTTTATATTTCTTACCAGACCCACATGAACTTTGTACTCCCATATTATCTGTATTATTTGTATTTATAATATTACCTGTATTTCAGGCTTTTCCAG
>CAKPCG010000024.1 GCA_934141475.1 uncultured Clostridia bacterium | reverse complement strand
ACCTGTTAATTCATAGTTTCCTGCTCCTACATTTGCATCTAATGCTTTTCTTAAATTTTCATCTGTTATTGTTCCTAATCCATTAGATAAAGCCTCTGCTACTGCTAGTTTTACTTGCTCATCTATTTGTGCTGTTCCATTTGCGTCTTTTGCTTCTGTTGCCCTATTTAGTATTCCATTTTGACCTGTAAGCATCGCTATTGTTATTCCTGCTAAAATTAGCAACACAATTATTGTTACAACAAGTGCTATAAGTGTAATACCTTGTTTTCGTTTGAATTTTTCTTTAAAATTCATTTTTGTTCCTCCCTCTTTTTTCTTTGGTATTTTATACCTTTTTATTTTTACTTTCATATTGTATAATACTTTTACTTTTTTTACAAGTATACTTTTATAAAAATTCCTCATCATCTTCTTCTATATTTTTTAATCTTTTCTAATCAAATAATTATAATTTCATTTATAACATAATTATCATAAAAAATCTTAAACAGCCATCTCTAATATATCTATAATGTTCACTCTACATTCGCAATATAAGCTAACTCTAAAGCTCCATCTTTAGTGTCTGCACTGCAAATAAACCCTGCATTATGGCAAAATCTTGCTGTTTTTACTCCAGTTTGTTTTTTTAATTCTTCGTCTCTTAGTCCTCTCCATTTTTCTGGCAAACTTTTTCTATTTTCAAAACTTCCCAATTCTTTTGGAACTGCATATACATTATATCCACCTCTTGAAGATGGAAATACAACATAATTTATGTCTTTGGCTTTTTTATTTTGAGATGTTAGTAAAAATTCCTTCCATGGCATGAATTCATCTAATATCATTATTTGGTCTTTTGCTTTTTCTATTGCAATTTCTACTTTGTCTTTTGCCTCTATTTTTGAAATTGTGTCATTTAAAAATTCATTAAATATTTTTTCACATATTTCTAGTGCTTTCATAAATTTTATATCACTATCTATTTGTTCGTTCCATTTAGGATTAAATAAAGATACTATGTAAGATATATGTACATTTCTATATTCTGCATCTATTTTAGTTAATTGTCCATTGTCATTTGCATCTATAAACTGTATTAGATTTTTATCTATGTAATTTAAAGTATATTCAACTTCTTTTACATTATATTTTTGCAACAAATTTTTTCCAAATTCTTTCCATATTAAACCACAAGCAGCATATTTTACGCCATTTTCTCTTTGTCCATTCCCTCCTTGTTGATGATGGTCGAATTGTCCACCTCCTATGTCATATACTATATAATCTTGATTTTTTAATATATTTTTTTCTTCTTCTCTAAATTCATTTAATCTTATTACAACTAATTCTTCTTTTATTTTTGAAAGTATTAATGTTGCAAATATTTCATCTGCATGAAATGTTCCTGCATGTGTTATGCAATTTGCTTCTTTTATGTTTTTTGTTATTTTTATATTCATTAAAATTCCTCCATTTTGTTTTTTCTTATTTTATTATATATGTTAAAAAATATCAACAAAAAAATCCCGACTAATACAAACTGTATTAGTCGGGATTTTTTTATTGTGTTACTGTTTTTTTATTTCTTTATTTATTATTCCACAAAACCCATTCGTTTTATAACAAATTTACGAATCATGTCAATAGGAATAATTAAGAAAGCAATTAATACTACAAGTAGCCAATTCTTTAAGCTAAGTGGAACAGTTCCAAATACTTTACCACCCATCTGGATAATAAGTACCTGAATTAATGTTACACAAGACATAACGATAATAAAGCTCTTGTTTTCTTTGATATGCTCAAAGAGTTTGAAGCTTTCTGTTCTTACATTTAAGCTGTTGAAAATAACTGTCATGATAAATGTTGCAAACATAAATGTCCTAATTACATCTGCGTCTGTAGAGCCAATTAAACTGTGAATGCCGAATAAGTTTTCAAGAATTGCTAAACAAATAATGGTAATAAAAATACCACTTGTAACAATGGATGTTTTTACATAACCATTAAGTACTTCTGCTTTTCTTGAAATCGGTTTTTCGCACATGTAACTATCTCTAGCCGCTTCCTGGCCAAGAGCAATAGCCGCTAAGTTGTCCATAATCATGTTAATCCACATTACCTGGATTGTAAGGAAAATGGTTCTCCATCCAAGAATCATTCCTAAGATTGCAGTAAATACAGTACTTACATTTACTGTAAGCTGGAAGATAAGGAATTTTTTAACAGATTTTGACATTGTTCTACCATATTTAATGGCATCTGCAATTGAGGTTAAGGAGTTATTCTGAATAATAATATCTCCCGCTTCTTTTGCAACTTCTGTACCATCTCCCATTGCAAAACCTACGTCTGCTTTATGGAGTGCAGAAGCATCGTTAATTCCATCACCTGTCATTCCTACAACTTCACCAGCACTTCTTGCAATTCTTACAAGACGTTCTTTGTCTGAAGGTACAGCTCTTGCTACTACTTTTAATCTTGGAAGAATTTCCAAAATTCTTTCGTCTGACATTTTATCTAACTCTTCATGAGTAATACAGATGTCTTCGTCAGTTTTTACAAGACCAATTTCTTTTGCAATAGCTGTTGCAGTAGAAATTAAGTCTCCTGTTACCATAGTAAGACCAACTCCTGCATTTTTAAGTACTTCTACAGTAGGTTTTACCTCTTGTCTTGCATCATCTCTAATTGAGATTAAGCATATAAATACTTTTTTGCCATCTGCAGTTTCTTTTACACATGCAATTACTCTCATTGCACGGTTAGTCTGCTGGAACCAAGCTTCTTCAAGTTTCTTTTTGGCATCTTCTGAAAATTCAGTTTCTATACCCCATGGACCTACATAATAGTCACATCCTTTAATGATGACATCTGGTGCACCTTTTATATATCTGTCACCAGAATTCATTGTAACAGATGCATACTTAACCTTTGAGTTAAATCCTTCTCTTGATTTTACGAGAGAATTATCAACTTTGATATTTAAGCCTTCAAAGTAGTTCATAAGTGCTCTATCTGTACTTGTTGAACCAACTGCCTTTTTATCTTTGTCGATCACAGCCTCATTGTTTACACCTGCACCTATAACAATCTCATCCCGCACGTTACTGTCTAAATCCATAAATTTTTCAATTACTTTGGCATCTCCTGTAATAATGTTAGATACCTGCATAACACCTTTTGTTAAAGTACCTGTTTTATCAGTGAACAGCTGTGTTAAATATCCTGCTGTTTCAATTGATTTTGGATTTTTAACAAAAATATTTGCTTTTTTCATTTTTCCTACATTCATACTCTGAACTAAAGTATTCATTGTAGGAAGTCCTTCTGGTACTGCCATTACTACAATTGATACTGCATAAATTACACAGCTAAGTGTAATATAAGCACTTGATAAGAAGTTTATTCCCATAAACTTAGTAATCATTCCTGAAAATACAATAAATGCAACCGCAAGCTGAATTCCAAAGGTTAAACCTTTTAAAGCTTTAAACCCTAATGATTTAAAACTTGTTGCAAAAAATTCTTTTGCACCATCTTTATATCTTGTTGTTTCCGCTTCCGGAATTTTTTCTCTTAATGGCTGTAAAATCTTATGTGACACTACTGTGCAAAAGCTTGCAACAGCAAATCCGATTACTGTCCATAAGATGGTACTTAACATGGAATAACCAGACTCTTTCTTGAAGTCTAACATTAATCCCAGTACCATTGAAATAGCACCTGCAACATAACCAAAAATTCCGATATAGTTTGCAAGTCTTGCCATTTTTTCTTCTGATGGTGTTGATGCATCGTCTTTTTCCTGTAAGGACTGGTTAATTTTACCAAGGACTGTGGCATCTCCTACTTCTGTTACTTTCATAACAGCCGCACCTGATGTAACAACAGTTCCTCTGAAGCATTTATATTTTGTATAAGTATCGCTACTATCTGGAACAGGTCTATCTCCTAATACAAGTTTTTCACTTTCTTCTGACTCTCCATTTACAGCAGACTGGTCAATTTTAAGTGAACCATCAAGTAAAATACCATCAGCAGGTACTTTATCTCCTGCCTGTAAATATACACAGTCTTCAAGTACAATGTCATTAATAGACATCTCTGCAAGTTCTCCGTCTCGGTATACTTTTACAGTAATATTGTTTGCTTCCTGCTGGAGAGCTCTTGCACCTCTATCCTGCTTGTAGTTAGTGTATGTTGTAACAAGCGAAGAAATTGCAATTGCAAGAAAGATTGAAACTGGTGTATACCAGTCTGTTGAACCAAGACCTGGTACAATTTTTCCGATGATGAAAAACAAAATCTCTAATGCTAATGCTACCATTAAGATTTTGAGCCATTCATCTTCAAGAGTTTCTTTGAACATCTCAAAGAAGCTTGCCGGTTCTCTCTGTGAAAGTTCGTTGGTTCCTTTTTTCCGATTTTCCAGTGCCTGATTAGTTGTCAAACCAAATGTTTTCATTTTTTTCCTCCTTAATATTGGTTGTTGTTGGTTTGCAGTTAATTTTTTTGCCTCCTTTTATAAAATTTTCAATGTACACTTACATACTTTTGGTATGTAAGCACGAACAGTTACACTTGTTGTACTTTATATTTTGTACAACTAAAGAAAAACTTTCGTACAGCTTTGGATTATATCATGTTTTTAATTTTATGTCAACATATTTTAAGACTATTAATATATATTCAAAACTTGAATTCACTTTTTCAATTGACCATATTTTAAAACGATTTATGCACTACTATTTTGCATATTTATGTGCTAATATTTTACATAATACGTTGATTTTCTGTTATTTTTATGGTATAATATTCCTGTTAAATGACATTTTTTATTTATAAGTATTTTATAATGAAAGGAGAGATTTTTATTATCAAAAAATAGTTTTCTCCAATAGTAAAATAAAATTCTATTTATATTTTTAGTTTTTTATTTTACTTAGAAAAACTATTTTGTATCTAACTAATTAACTAAATAAAAAAGGAGAAAATCATATGGCGAAAAATTTAGCAATGTACAACCCAATTAGCACTTATGTTACATTTACAGAAAATCACAGCAAAAAATATTCTTTAAGTGATGTTGTGACTATCTGTAAAAGAATTAAAAATTCCAAGCGGGATTTTTTGTTTGTAAATCCTCTTCAGGGAAAAAATCTTCATGTTAATCCATCTAAATCTATCGATTTATTTGAGGAACTTGTTTTGCAAATAAAATCTTCTATTCACGAAAGTGAAAAAGTAATTGTAATTGGCTTTGCAGAAACAGCAACAGCAATTGGAAATTATATTGCTAGCAGAATGCCAAACTGCATTTACTATATGCAGACAACACGTGAGAATATTCCAAATAAGGAACCCCTTCTTACATTTCAAGAAGAACATTCTCATGCAACTAATCATCTGCTCTATGGTGATATTACAAAGCTTAAAAGTTGCCACCATATAATCTTTGTGGATGACGAAATTTCTACAGGAAACACCATTTTGAACTTCATAAAAGCATTAAATTCGATTGGTGTTAACTGTAATTACAGTGTAGGATCAATTCTCAACTGCCAAAATACCGCATGGATGGAAAAGTTTTCAAAATTAAATATTAATACCTTCTGCATTATGAAAGGAGAAATAAATAATTTGAAAGCTATTGTTCCGGTTAAAGTAACAAATCCAGATGAAGCAGTTTGCAAACATAAAGTTAACCCAAATATTTTAAAAGTTACTTTTGACATTCCTACTGCAAATATTGGAGTTGTTCCAGTTGACTTTAAAGATACGGTAAATGCTGTATATAATGAAGTTTTTAAATCTAAAAAGATTACTCTTCCAAAGCCAAATGAGAAAGTTTTGGTACTTGGAACCGAGGAATACATGTTTGTTCCAATGATATTCGGAAATATTCTCGAAAACAATTTAAAACTAGATGTTCAGTTTCATGCAACAACAAGAACGCCAATAGAAGCATCTTCTGCTGCTGGATATGCTATTAAAAATAGATTTCATATTACAAGTTGCTATGATGAGGAAAGAACAACCTATATCTATAACTTGAAAAAATATGATAGAGTATATATTGTTACAAATGTTACTCCAACCAAAGGATTTTTAATAGATATTTATTCTGCACTTGAAGCTGTTGGCTGTAACTCAAGCACAATTAGCTGCATCACATTAAATACTTTACATTAAAGAGGAGAAAATAAATGAATCTTGTAAAAACAAGTTATTCTAAGGATGATGTAACAATTTTGTTAAAAGATATTACAGGTCTTGTTACACCTTTAGATATTTTTGAACGGGAAAAACTTACTCAGGCAGGCGTTCATTACTCTGAAATGCTCCCAATAGAATATAAACCAAGTCCAAAATATATGGAAATTTATGAAGAAGCATTAGAGACACTTTCTTTAAAAACTGCTAATGCGGTAGCTATTCTTTCTTCTAAATTATACAAAAAATATAGAAGTGATTTGGTTATTGTATCTCTTGCACGGGCAGGTACACCTATCGGCATTTTAATTAAGAGGTTCTTTAAATATAAATATAATTTAAATGTTCCTCACTACAGCATCTCTATTATAAGAGGTAAGGGTATAGACAAAAATGCTATGGATTATATAGTTTCAAGGCATGGAAGTTATGGCCTGCAATTTGTAGATGGCTGGATTGGAAAAGGTGCTATAAATGAAGTTTTGCAAAAAGAATGTGAATTATTAAAAAATACTAATAATTCTTATTCGTATTTAGATCCAAGTCTTGCTGTTCTTTCAGACCCAGCTTATATAACGGATTTATGTGGAACCCATGAGGACTTTTTAATTCCAAGTGCTTGTTTAAATTCCACAGTAAGTGGTCTTATAAGCAGAACGTTCTTAAAAGAAGGCATTATATCTAAATCAGATTTTCATGGTGCAATATGTTACTCAGATCTTGCTTCTGAAGACAGATCAAATGAGTTTATAGAGACTGTTTGTAAATATTTTGATAAAGTAAGTTATAATTACTTTAAAAACGAAATCCATTCAGATACCTATAAAAATGGTCTTGAAGAAATAAAATCAATTGCCAAAAACTTTGGAATTAATGACATCTCTAAAATAAAACCTGGTGTTGGAGAAACAACCAGAGTGCTTTTGAGAAGAGTTCCATATATGGTCTTGGTAAAAGATTTGAATTCTGTTGATAATTTTGCACATATAAAAAGACTCTGTGTAGAAAAAAATGTTCCAATTAAAGAATATCCTTTAGAGCTATACAATGTCTGCGGAATTATTAAAAAAGTTTCAGACGTGTAGTAACTATACCTATAAAAACTACAGCATTAAAGCTCTGTAAACAACTTAAATACTATATAACTTTCAACATAAGGAGGAACACAAAATGATTTTTGCAACAGATTTAGACAACACCATAGTTTTTTCACACCGTAAATTAGCAGCAGATGAGCCTAATGTTTGTTGTGTAGAATATTACAAGGGGCAAAAAATTTCTTATATGACCTTATCAGCTTTAAATAAACTGACGTTTGTCTCTGAAAATGTCTTCTTGGTGCCTGCAACTACAAGATCTTTTTCACAGTTTAAAAGAATTGAGTTCTTACCAGAAACAGAATTTGTAATTATTGATAATGGCGGAACTATTCTTAGAAAAGGAATTGTTATTCAGGAATGGAGCGAGCATATTAATAAGATTCTTGAGAATTACGATTTTTCCAAAACTCTTGAGGCTTTTTACCCAATGCCAACACTTATTTCAGATCCGAAAGTTGTTGATGGTAAATTCTTATTTGCTAAGGTTTCAGATGCCAAAAGGAGCAAAGAATATTTAGAAAAAATTTTAGATACAAAAAAATGGACAATTTCTGCAACTGGTTATAAGTTATACGCTTTTCCAGCGGAAATTACTAAGGGAAATGCCTTGGAGTATATCCATAAAAAGTTGTTAAATAAACATCATACTGTCGTTTCTGCAGGAGACAGTGAAATGGATATTTCAATGCTGGAATACTCTGATTTTGGTATTGTCCCACTTGATTGCAGTATTTCAGATCGACAAAAATTCATAAAAAAAGGTCACGGTATTTATACTGCAGATAAAATACTTGACTATGTAATAGAGTTAAACTCTAAACATGAATACTGCTAACAATCGTTAATACCATAAAAACCAAAAATAGCCCCTATAAAAAGGGGCTGTTTTTGGTTTTTAATTTTGCTTCAGATTTAATTAATCTGTTTAATTGCATTAGAAAGGTTAGTTTCTAAGCTCTTTAACTCCTGTTCGTTTTCCTTTCTGATTTTAATTTCCTCCTGAGTAATTCTAGTTGACTCTGTAAGAGAATCTATCAGATTCTGGTTTACCTTTCTTACTGTGTCAATGTCGATTACTCCTCTCTGGCTTGCCTTTGCGGACTCAACTGCTAAATCTTTACCAGCCTGAGAAACAGCTAAAAACATCTGGTTTGTTACATCTGTAACCTGGTTAGCTGCATCAAGACCAGTTTTTACAGTCTGCATTCCAAGTGCAATTGCCATCTGTGTTTTCCACATAGGAATAGAAATATTAATAGCGGTATTAATGCTATCTTCTACCTGCTGTGCGCTCTTCTGGACACTTCTAATCTGAGGAGCTAAGCTGATTGCAACAGCTCTAGTCATCTTTAAATCGTAAAGTCTCTTACTAAAGCGGTTGAGGTCATCTGCATAGTCTCTGATGTCCTGTGGATCTGCTGAGGTATCTTTCTGCATTTCTTTTAACTTTTCTTCTGCTTTGCTTAATGCCTGCTCTCCTGCATAGATGATTGTTGTAAGATACATATATGTCTGTTTGTTAGAATCAAACAGATCATCAAAATCATCATATACTTTGGAAATTGCAACCTTTTTGCTGGCCAGCTCTGAAACAATAATTTCAATCTTCTGGTCTACTGAGCGGTAGCTGTCCCTGATCTTTTCGATTTTTTTCTGTGGATTTCCAAAGATTTTTCCGAAAAAGCTAGGTTTTTCATCTCCGCTATTTACTCCGCCATCATAGTTTTTAATCTGGTTCATTGCATCATTTAACAATGTTCCTGTCTCACCAATTTCGGTTGATCCTTTGCCAGAAAGCATTGTATCTGCAAAGCGTCCAAGTGATGTCTGCTCTTCTGCACCATAGCAGGTTACAAAATCCCGGTTTGTTACATCAATACTTGACACCAAGTGTTCTACCTGGCTACGTACTTCTGCCGGCATTCTTTCACCATAATCCTTCGGTAATTCTAATAACTGGGCTGGTTGCTGAGTAGCCTCATTTACTGTAGCTGTTTCATTTCTCATTTCTGTTGTTCCACTAATAGTTTTTTCTGTACTCATGCTCATAAATTTATCCTCCTAGAATAATTAATTTTTACATTGATACCTTTTTTACAATTTCACCTAAGTTATCAGAATCAATTGATGTATCCACACATTTTAATTTCCATTCACCTTTATGTGGATATATTTCACACCAAATTAATCCTTTTTTGCCTTTATGCATACTCCAATCAATATTGTCATATTCATAAAGACATTCTTTGGTTTCGTGGTTATATACTTTAATATACCCACTTTCCACCATTCCGAAGTTTTCTTTAGCCCCTGAAAAGAAATTAGTTACAACAAAGATTCTTTCGACATCATTTGTAATTTTATCGAAATTAATGACTATTCTTAAGTCATCATCTCCCCATGATGTACCATTACAGTTTTTAGTATCATCATAGATGTAACCTTCTTCTGTTCGAGGCTCTCCATACCATACAGCTTCGTTTGCTTTTACAGTTTTTATAACAGCTGCAATATCAACAAATGCTAAAATATGGAATTTTTCGGATTTTAAACCAATTCCAATATCTATTTTGTTACAAATAGAACTCAAACTAGCTCTTGTTCCTGGTTTTAGCTTTACCACTGGCATTTACGCTATTTTTCCTCCTTTTTAGAAAAATGTTTTTAAGTTAAATGCTTTTACTCCTTTCTTGCTTTTTTATTGCTTTTTGTACAATGGAAATTATATCATTTTTCAATATTTATGTCAACTTTTTCAAGACATTTTTAACAATGAGTGACAATTTTTTTATGCAATTACTCATTTTTCATCCTAAAAATAATACTGCAATTATGGCAATAATTATAACAATTCCTACAGCTATTATTTTATTTTTTGTATTTTTATTAATGTCATTATTTTGTTTTAAATCTGTATTATTTTCTACATTTTCACTATATTCATTGTTATTATTTTTTTGCTTTTCTTCATATTCTTTTATTTGTTTTTCTTTTTCTGATAAAGTAGAATCTGCAAATCCCGTACTATTGTCAGGAACAGGTATATCAACAAACCTCTCTGTTCCATATGTATAATTATTTACAGATATTATTAATGTAAAAATTGTAAGAATTATTATATTTAAACATTTTTTCATTTTTATCAACATTCCTTTCTCGTATGGCACAAAATTTGATTAAAAATATTGTAATAAAGGCTGTATATTAAATACCTTGTAAACTGCACCAATAGTTGCTAGCTTACAAGGTATTTTCTAATTACTTTTTAAATAATTGCTTACTATAAATCCTTTTGTTCCATCACTTAATACTACTTCATCCCACCAATAATTGTAATAATATTTTCCTGTTAAAATACGTGTTAATTTTGTTCCATCTGATACTGTTCTTGTTATGCTATATTCTGTTCCTGGCCCTATTCTCATGTTTACGCCTTTTCCGTCACTTGTTTTTACATAAACACTATCATTGCAATTTGTTTGGTCTTCTACTTGTGTTAAATATGTATCAGAACAATATCCTTTATTTCCTGATGGTGCTACAACTTTATGCCATCCATTTTGTAGTCTTTCTACAGAAAGTAAAATTGTTCCTTGAGGTAATCTTTCTATAACCTTTGTTCCTGTTGTAGAACTTCCATCTCTTAGAGCTAATCCCATAGTGGTTGTAGTTACTTTTACATTAATTGGTCCTTTGTTTGTAGGTAGTGGATTTTCACCTTGTCCTGTTGGGCTTTGGCTTATAGTTTTTGGCATATTTTCATATACAGGTATTATAAATTTAATATTATTTTCAAGTGTTCCTGTATCTACATATGCTCCTCTAAATACTCTTGCTTCACTATATGCTGCAGATACATTTTGCATATATTGGTTATTATAAAATCCTCCTCCACTTGCAGGATTTACGTCAAATTTATTTAAATATAGAGTATTTTGTTCTACATCAATATATCTTTTTTTAATTATTTTTATTCCACCTTCAAGTCCTTTTTGCATGCTATCCCAGCCTTCTCTTTTGGCCCTAACTAGTGCTGTTTGGATATCATTTCCTACTTCTGCTCCTATATTAAATGGATTAAAGTATTTTTTTCCATCTCCTCCATCCATATTTATAGTTCCTGAGCCATTCTTGTTTTGTTCTTGGAAAAGTCTTGCAATTATGTAATATGGATTTATGTTTGTATTTTCACAAGCATTTTTTACATCTTCTTCATATCCTTGTAAAAATGTATCTTTTACTTGATATCTTATAGACTCTAAAGTTGCACCACTTGCACTATAGCTTCCTAAATCTACAAATTGGAATACATCTACATCATTTAAAAAGTTTCTTACATCCATAAAATATGCTATTGCATTATAAGATGCAGAAGCCCAGTTTCCACTAACATAAGGCTTTTGTGCTATCCAATCACATTTATATGTAGGTGTATATACTAAATTTCCTTTTTTATTTTCATACTCATATTCTGATTTTACAGCTGTGTTAAAATCTAATGATGTATATAATATTTCAAATTGCCAATTTGGATGTTGACTTTTTAATTTTGCAATTTGGTCTTTTATTCCTGGATATTTGCTTTCATTTATATTTATTCCAATTTCTTTAAATTCAAATAATTGTGCCATGTTTCCATTAGCATAATGTGTCTGTAATTTGTTTCCATTTTCGTATTTTGCATCTGTAACATCTATACATAAACCTGTTTTTTTAGAAACAATATTATAAGCATTATTATTTAAACAAAAACTCCATTTTTGTGCATCATTGTTAGTATCTTTTTCTTCTTGTACTATTGCCTCATGTAAATTTTTTGCTTGAATTACTTTTTCAGAATATATAGATTGTATGTAATAATATCCATCCTCATAATATATGTTAAATTCTTCTTGAGAAGCATTTACATAGTCCCATAATTGAATTTTTGCTCCATTTTGTTTAGAGCCATCTGTTATATCAAATCCTCTTGAATTATTATATTTTAATGCAATTCTATACATTCCATCAGGAATAAATCTTATAGATACATCATTTTGTTTTATTAAGTTAAATTTTTGAGCATTTGACCCATTTGATGTGTATAATTGAACATTTCCACCATTTGCAATATTATTATTTTGTATGTCCATGTATAATCCATTTAATTTAGATTTTATACTATAACTTCCATCTATATTTTGTATTATAATCCATTTTTGTGCATCTAATCCATTTGGCTCATATTGCCATAGATTTGTTCCTACAGCTAAGCTTGCTCCTGGTACATCTAAAACTTTACCACTGTTTATATTATATATTGTATAAGCTCCTGCATTACTATCATATACAAATTTAAATTGTTGTTGGTAACTTTTTTCTCCTGCCCAATCCCATAGCTGTACATTTGCACAATTTTCTCTTTTTCCATAATCTACATCAAAAGATAAACTTTCATTTCCAAACATGCTTATTCTATAAACGCCATCTTCTATTCTTCTTACATTTTCTACAGCTTTAATTGTAAATTTTTGTTTTTGAGAATTTGTCCACTCATACATTTGTAGTTTTTGACCATTTACAGAATTTCCATTTGGAATTTCTATACATAAATTATTAAGTTTTGAATTTATGCTATAATTTCCATTTCCTTCGTCATTAATAATCCATTTTTCGTCATCTGTTCCCTGTTCTGTTTTTTGAATAATTGCTAATAAATTGTATGCTCTATTATTTTCTAATGCTAATACTTTTCCTGTATATAATGATTTTATTGTATAATAGCCATCTTTATCACATGTAAATATAAATTTTTGTTGATCAGCATTAACATAATCCCATAATTGAATTTTTGCTCCATCATTTTTTGAGCCATCTGTTATATCAAATGCTGGTTTATAATTTAATGTACTTTCTATTTTATAAAAGCCTTCTGTTATAGTTTTTTTAGGAGTTACACTACGTCTTTTAGAAAATGAAAATGTTTGATTTGCATATCCTGTAACCATTTTAGCTTTTATTTTTGTTCCATCACCACTGCCTTGTAGTTCTAAGGCATATTCTCCTGTTTTGGAAATAATTAAAAATTTTCCACTTGTTTTAGTTTTAATTTTCCATTTTTGATTATCACTACCTACATAATCTTGTTGTATAACATTTTTCTCTTGACTATTTTCTATAGTTAAAGCTTTTCCAGAATATGAAGATACTATTTTGTAAAATTCATTATCTGCTTTTTGTACAGTAAATGTTTGCTGAAAAGCTCCTATATATGACCATGTTTGTATTTTAGCTCCATTTTCTTTTGAGCCATCTGTTATATCTAAAGATTGATTGTTATCATAAACTGCATTTATATTATATTCTCCCTCTTTTATTGGCATAGTTTCTGATATTTCTGAGGTAATTCTAAACCTTTGTGCAGGTTGATTATTTGAATAGTGCATTTGCAATTTTTGTCCATTTACTGCATTATAATCTGGAACATCTATACATAAATTATTTATTTTAGAACTTATACTATACTGTCCATTGCCTTCATAACGAATTATCCATTTTTCGTCATCTGTTCCTTGTTTTGTTTTTTGAATGATTTTTGTTCCATTTGTTACATTAAAATTTTGTACAGCAAGTACTTTATCTGTATATGCAGATTTTATTTCATAATAGCCATTTTTATCTGCTGTAAATTGAAATTTTTGTTGTTCTGCATCTACATAGTCCCATAATTGTATTTCACTATTATCTCTAAATGATCCATTTGTTATATCAAATGAAGGCGAATAATTTAAAATAGATTGTATTTTATATATACCATTATTTAGAACTTGGCTAAATACTTGGATATTGCTTTCTTCTAATCCATTTGTGCTTAAATTATTTTCTATATTTTTTTGTGTTTCTTTTATATTTGTGTTATCTTCATTTTTTGCATTATTAGCTTCATTTTGGTTTGTACTTTCACTTTTGGTTGTATTTTCGCTTTTGGTTGTATTTTCGCTTTTGGTTGTATTTTCGTTTTGAGTTGCATTTTCACTTGTATTTGTATTTTTATTATCGCTTGTATTTTCATTATTAATTATATTTTCACTATTTCCTGCATTTTCGTTATCGCCTATATTTTTATTATCATTTGTACTGTTATTTGTAGTATTTTTATCTACAGCCGAGGCTGTATCTTTATTTTTAGAGCTTACCTCATTAGATACAGCCATAACTATAGAAAAATTATAATTCATAAAAATTGATATTGTAATAATTAAACTTACTAGTCTTTTTAATTTATTTTTCATTTTTATCACCTTTTTCTATATATTGAAAAATTTTAGTTAATTGTTTTCTAGCATTCTCATTGAAGCATTTATAAATTTACCAACATAATTCCAGTTTAATACTTGTGAATGTGATGATACTTCTGGCAATTCAAGTAACATTGATCTTGTATTTGCAATGCTTCTTGCCCAATTTATAAAATATCCTTTTCCATATGTTGCTATATGTTTAGATATCCCAAATTCATTTCTATAAAAGCTTCCAATTCCACTATCCCCAATTGTTTCATTTAGCCAACCATGTGTATCTATTACTATGTTTTGGCTACCACGATTATTTAAAATAAAATCTCTAAGCTGAGTTGCTTCTGGTGCTAAAAATGGACTACCACCTGTATAATTTCTTGAATTATATTTTGGTTCAAATCCTACACTCCAACATCTATTTAAGTCTATACCATGGTTATTAGGTGCATAACTATATAAACTTGTACGCCCTGGTCCATCATTTGACCATCCATCTCTTTGACCATCTGGATTTAGTGTTGGTAAAATGTAGATTGTCCATTCATTTACTATTTTTTCAGAAATATTGTTAACTAAATATTTTTTAAATTCATTTGCCATATATGTTAATTCTTGTCCATCATATGAATAAGAATCTTCAAATCCATGAATTGAAAATGCTGCAAAGAATTTTTTTCTACCTTGTCCAATTTTATAATACTCTAAATCATATCCACCTTGATTTGCTTGTTTTTTTCCTGATGTTCCATATATCCCATATTCATAAAATTTTCTATATCCTGTAACTAATCGGAATTTTTGGGCATCATTTCCATTGTCCCACCAAGTTTTTACATTTGTTCCATTGTCTGTACGAGCATTATCTAAATCTAAGCAATATCCATTTTGTAGATTTTTAAAACTATAACAATTGTCTCCTCTTTCTATAACTTTCCATTTTTGATTAATTGATTGGTAATTTTGATATTGCACAACATTTCCATTATTTGTTAATGTTAGTACTTTTCCTGAATTTACATTTTTTATTAAAAATGTATCATTGGTAATTGCTTCAAATGTAAATCTTTCTTGGTTTGTATTTTGTGGTATCCATATTTGTACATTTGCATTATCATATGTAGAACCTCTATCTATGTCTAAAACTTTGTTGCTATCTAGTTTTGTTTGTATTTCAAATGGTCCTTTTTCTACTATATTTACATTAATTAATCTAAATTTTGAATCATAAGAATTGTTATTATAACCTACAAATATATTCGAACCATTACTATTTCTGTTTGAAGTTTTTAAATACAATCCATTTAATTTAGATACAAAACTATAATATCCATTTCCTGAATCTATAATATACCAGTATTGATTACTTTGGTTATTGTTATATCCTTGTGTTACATTTGCACCATCATATATACTAGAATTTTCTACTTGTAAATATTTTGCTGAATGTACTGCTGATATTTTATAATAATTTGTTCCTGGAACTCTTGTTATATGAAATTTATGATGTTGAACTGCACTTTTTTCCCATATTTGTGCATTTGCATTTTCTCCAAGCCCTGCTCCTTGAATTTCTAAAGTTTTTCCACTATTTAAAGTTATATTATAATATCCATCTTGAATTGATGTTACGGCATTTTCTTCTATATTTTCTTTAACTAATATAAACTCATTATTTATGCTTTCGTCTTTTGGACCTAATATAAGTTTTTCTCCATCATTTCCGCTATTTACCATTAAAGCCATATTTCCTATTTTAGATATAAATCTATGTGTTCCATTATTTCCATTTTTTATAATCCATAATTGTGTATCTAAATTTGAATCATCTTGTTGTACTATTAAAGTTCCTCTTCTTGTATTTCTGTTTGAAACTGTTAGAGCTTTTTTAGAGTTTGCTGATATTATTTTGTAATAGCCATTGTCTACATATTCTATTTTAAATTTTTGTTGTAATTTATTATAATCTTGCCATAATTGAGCCATTGCTCCATTTGCAAATGAACCACAATCTATATCAAATGACCTCGAAGTGTTTAGTTTTGTTAGTATTTTATAATAGCCATTGTCTACAGTTTTTGTTCCTGTTTCTTCGGTTTCTTTTATAAGATAAAACCTTTGAGCTGTTGCGGATTCATTTGCTCCCCATATTTGTAGTTTTACTCCATTATTGCAATTCCAATTTGGTATATCTATATGTATACCATCAATTTTAGAAACAATGTTATAACTTCCATCACTTGCTTTTTTGAATTTCCATTTTTGTGTGTCTAAATTGTTTTTATCTTGTTGAACAATTTTTCTACCCCATGAAGTATTATTATTTTCTATTGTTAAATATTTTCCAGAATATTTTGATTTTATTCTGTAATATCCTTCGTCTACATATTCTAATACAAACTTTTGTTGCTCAGCATATACATTGTCCCATAATTGTAATTTAGCACCATTTTGTAAAGAGCCACTTTCTATATCAAACGATATATTTCTATTTATACTTGAAACTATTTGATATGTTCCTTCTCCTAAATTTTTAGAATTTTCATCTTCTACTTTATTTAAAATAAATCTTTGAGATGTCGCACTTTCGTTATTTCCCCATAGCTGAAGTTTTACACCATTATTACAATTCCAGTTTGGTACATCTATATCTAAATTTCCGCATCTAGATACAATATTGTACGTATTGTTACTTTTTCTTTTTATTGCCCATTCTTGTGATGTTTTTCCATTTGCTGTTTTTTGAACAATTTTATTACCCCAACTCGGATTTTCATTTTCTACAGATAAATATTTTCCTGTTTTTGCAGATTTTATAGTGTAATAACCGTTATTATTACTTTTTATAATAAATTTTTGTTGTGTTACATGGTAATTTTGCCATAATTGTATAGGTGCTCCATCATTATATGAACCATCTGTTATATCAAATGCTATATTACTATTTATTGTTGATGTTATTTCATAAGTACCATCTTCTATCGGATTATTTGCATTTACAGCTATTGAAAAATTGCTAAATACTGTTAATATAAAAACACTTATTAGTGATATTACTAAAAACTTTTTCATCTTTTTGGTTCCTTTCATAATATAAATTTATTTTAAATTTAAAAATACAATTCCTAAAATAATTAAAACTATTCCTGCTATTCCAAAACCACTTAATTTTTCTTTAAATAAAAGTACTCCTAAAATAACAACTAAAACTTGAGTTATTCCTGTAATTATTGGGTATATATAACTTAAATCAAATTTTTTTATAATATAAAAACTGTAAATTAAAAAACTTCCTATATATGCCATAAATCCTATCATTGCCTTTATACTCATTGCAAAATTAAATGTTCCATTTTGAATTGCAAGTGCAGTACTATCTGAACCTGATTTTATAAATATTAAGCCTCCTACTGTTAAAATTAAATAAACTATTATACTAATTATTTTCACTTTTTTTCTCCTTTTCATTTTTGGATATTTTATATTCTAAAATTGCATTTTTTTGAATTAAACTTGTTAATTTTTCATTCATTTTTGAGAATGCAATACTTATATAAAATATAATTACTATAATTAAAAATATATATATTAAAAATAGTGCATTTGTTGGCTCTGCAATATGAACAAGCTTTGCAAATCCTTTAATAATTGATGGGAATATTGCACACAAAAGTGTTACTATTCCGAAAAATAACCATACTAAAGTATATTTATATGATAATTTTTTCTTTCTTGTAACTGTTAGAATAAATAAGCAAAAAATACCTGTTGACACTATTAAAATTATTTGTAATACTTTATTCAACTTTTACACCTCCTTATCTTTTACTATACATGCTAATACAACTGCTAATCCTACTTTTACCGCATAGTATATTGATTTTAGTGGTGTTATAGAACTTGCTCCACCATCTCTTTGCTTCATTTCCATTGGTATTTCTTTTACATTAAATCCATTTTTAGCAATTAAAGCATCTGTTTCAGGTTCTGGGTAATCTACAGGATAGTCATTACTAAAAATTTTAATTACCCTTTTGCCAACTGCTCTATAACCTGATGTAGTATCTTTTATTTCTTTTTTGGTAAATATTTTTATTAATTTAGAATATAAATTTATTCCTATTCTTCTTATCCATGTTGATTGAAAACCTTCTTTTTTTAGAAATCTTGATCCTATAACTAAGTCATTTCCATTTTCTATTTCTTTTACCATATCATTTATATATTTTGGATCATGTTGTCCATCTGCATCCATTTGTATTGCCACATCGTAATCGTTTTCGTATGCAAACTTATATCCTGTTTGAACAGCTCCTCCTATTCCTAAATTTACTGGTAAATTTATAACATTATAGTTATTTTCTTCGCAAATCTTTTTTGTTGAGTCTTTTGAACAATCATTTATTATTACATAATCCACATCTTGATTAGCTTTTTTTAAATTTGTTATAGTATTTTTTATACTTTCTTCTTCATTATATGCTGGAATTATTACTAAAACTTTCATTTTTCGTTTTTTTCTCCTTTCATTCTTTTCACTTCTTTATATTATCATATTAATTATTATCTGTAAATAATAAACAAAATTTTTTAAAAATTTCCATTTTGTTTATTTGGCTATATTTTGTAGTTTATTTGTAAAAAAATATTGAGGTAGAAAAACTTCCAGTTTTTCTACCCCATATATTGACATTCAACTATGTTTTTCAACCTTAAGCTATCGCATTTAGCATCATTTTTTATACCTTATCTACTGCAATTTAGCCTTTTTTACTTTACAATTTCATTTTTAGCTGAATTTTTTCCTATAATACCTATAAATATTGGAGCTGTTAAAAACATAGGATAAATATATCTTATATCTGTCATTGGAGCTGCTATAGCAGTTAACCAAAGTCCTAGTATAGGAAGGATCATAACAATGTCTTCATATTGTTTTTTATAAATACAATACATAACACATAATAAAATTATCCAGAAATAGAATCCAATATTATCAATAAAGTTTGATATAACAGAAATATTTTCTTTTGCTAAAATATCATTTAGTTTTTGTAAAAATTCAAATTTTACAATACTTTCGCCATGTAATGGATATTTTTCCACAAAGCTATTTAAAGCGTCTGCTCCACCTTCTGAAAGTGTTCCATAAGCATCTTGTGTTTCTGTTCCATAATCTCTTATAATTCCCCAAACTTTAAAATTAGGGCTATAATTGTTTCCTGTATTTAAAACTAAAGCTGTTACTGTTTGTACTGGATATTTTATTGCAAATTTAAGGTATTTTAATATTAAAGTCTTTTTGTCTTTGCTAAATTCATCTGATAAAAAGTTTGATTTAGTTGCATCAGATCTCCATGGTTCGTATATGTTTGCAAGATCTTCGTGACTAATTCTAAAGTATTTATCAATAGCATTTTTATCATCTTCTGAAAGTCTATCATCTGCATATTTACTTACTCTAGCAAATGCTTGAATCGGAACTGATAATGCCTCTCCTGCATTTGAATAGCTTATGTTTATTGCTTTAAATACTGGTCCTTGTATTATTAGTGTACATACTATTATTCCACCAAATAGTACAAGTACCTGTTTCCATATTTTTTTACATGCCCAAATTAAAAATGGTAACGATAATACTAAGGCATATATTCCATTATTTCTTATAAAAATCATTATTAAAGTAATAAGCACTAAACCTGCTACTTTCCACTTATTTTTAAAGAATTTTTCTTTTTCATAAATTATATCTATTATTCCAAGTACAACTAATATAAAGCTTATGTGGAATAACATTCCTTTTTCACATCTAACTACAAACCATCCATTTAGTAGATTTAATAGTAAAAATAAAAATGTAAGTATTCTCCATTTTAAACTTATATTTCTTTTTGCCATATAATATAAAACATATGAGAAAACTAAACTTGTACAAATCATTTGGAAAAGACTGTAAACTGCAATTCCTGCTACAGAACTACCAAATACAAACTTTCCTAAATTCCAAAGTCCACCTAATATTAATGTATATAATATTGGTTGGAAATTAGTGAATTTTGATATACCTGTTATTTGGTATAAACTTCCTACACTATCTGTATTTACATTTCCTGGATAGTAATGTAGAAAAAAAGGTATATATGATACAAAAAATATTAAGGCAACTAACGCAAAAGATTTTTTGTTGTTAGTAAAAAATTTCCATTCTTTGTTTGTTTTTAATTTATTTATAATTTTTGGCATTTTTTCAAAAAGTAAAAATACGCTATTTGCAAATATTACAAAATATGATACCATTTTTATAACTGAATATAAAAAGAATCTTTTACTTGTTGGTACATAGCTGTGCATATATAAATTTTGTATATCTCCTAAATAGTAACATATAGAAAAAATAACACCAACAATTGCTGAAATTATCCATAATCTTTTATCTTTTGATTTTAAATTGTGGTATATTAATACTGAAATTCCTATTGTAAATATTAAATATATCATGTCATTTGCTATTTCTTTAGATTCTACTTTTAGTCCAATTGCAACCAATACTGATACAACTACACTTATTAAGCATGAATACTTTTGAATTATTTTTTTCATTTTCAATCCTTTCTTTAAGGCATAAATTATAATAAATAATTTTTTAAATGTTATTCAATTTTATCCCCCATTTTTTATTTTGTGGTAAATTCCAATTGCAAATCTCCACATTGGAAACTCCCAAAGTCTTTCTTTTAGTAGTTCTTTTTTGTAATTTAAACCTGATATAGAATATGCTCTTCCATATACTTTTTTCTCATATTCTGTACATTGCCACTTATATTCTATTTCATCACTTTTAAAGTTTGCAGTTATTAATTCTTTAGTTATATTTTTATTACTAGCTAATTTATATCCATTTTCTATTTTTTCTTTAGATGGATTTTTATGCTCTTCTTCAAAAATGCTACTCATATTTTGTACCATTTTATCTATAGTAAAATACTCACAAATTCTTTTTCTACAATTTTTCTTATATTTTTCTAAATTATTTAAAACTTTGTTTATTGAATTTGCATAATTTCTTACTTCTTCTTTGTTATATTCTTCTTTGTATATATCTTTTTCATCTTGCATAAGCTCTATAATCTCACCTACATCTTCTGTTATAAGTTCTTTTTGTCCTCCAACATTACTTGAAACAACAGGAACATTCATACTTAATGATTCATAAGATGTTAATGCAAGTCCTTCTTTTAATGAGCAATTAACTGTTACATCACTTATTTCATAAATTTCTGCTGTATTTTTTATTTCTCCTAAAAACAAAATATTTTCTAAAAGATTTAGTTTTTTTGCTTTTTCTTTCATTTTTCCTAATAAATTTCCATTTCCCACCACTAAAACTATAAAATCATTTCTTTGTTCTTTTAAATATTCAATAATTTCTAAAAATAGTAATGGTCTTTTTTGCTCAGAAATTCGGCAAATAAATGATATTACTTTTTTATCTTGATTTTCTCCTAAATACTTCTTTTTTAGTTCAGTTTTATTATACTTTTCAGGATTAAATCTCTTTTCATCTACACCTATATATACGGTTTTTACATCAATAGAATTTCTTCCAAAATGATTTTCTAATATTTTTTTGCTATTTTCATTACATACAAGTGTTTTGTCTATTACAGATTCATACATTGAAGAATATCTTGAATATCCTCCATTTCTATTATACCATTCTTCCATATGAACATAATCTAAAATTGGTATTTTTGGATATGTACTTTTTAAGTATGGTAATATAGAATATCCAAATTTACTATTTGAATTTAAAATTAAATTTATGTTTTCTTTTTGCATTATATAATTTATAAAAGAAACCCAGTATGTTTGATCTAAAAATGATGTTAAATCATATACTTTTACATTTTTATTTTTTTCAAATTCTTGTTTTAATGTATTTTGATTTGGTTCTGTTAGTAAAATTGTTATTTCATATCTTTTTTTATCTAGCATTTTTACTAAATTTAAATTAAATAAATCTGCCCCACCAGTTATCATCCATGGTACAATAAATAATATATTTATTGTATCTTTTGTAGTAGTTTGTTTTGGAATAACTATGCTATCTACCTTATCTTGTATTAGTTCATAATTATAATTATAACTTGGATATTGTTTTGCTTTTACTATTTTTGTAACACTTTTTGCAGTTTCATTTATTATTTCTAAGCTTCTTTTTTTATTTTCTCTTGACTTTTGAAGTTCTCCTGTTCTCTTTCTTCTATACCATTCTCCATAGAAACTCATATGAACAGGGCTTTTTTCTTTTGCTAATAATTTAAGCCAAAAGTTCCAATCTTCATTTACAGCCTTTTCTCTTAAAGCATATCCATCAACTAAAAAGAAGTCTTTTTTTCTTATCAATGCTGCCGAAATCAATTCATTTTCTTTTTTCATTTTCTCAGAATCAAAATATCTATTCCATACATATTTTTCTCCTTGAAAGCCAACAGAATCAGAATATGCCCAAGCAGAATTTTTATTTGTTTCTAACGCCCAATATCCACATTCTAAAAAAGTTGGTTCTATTAAATCATCATCATCAATAAACATTATATATTTTGAGGTTTCAGATGTCATACTTGCACCAAAGTCTCTCGTTGCTGCAAGTCCTTCATTTTTTTTATGAAATACTTTTATTCTTTTATCTATCTTTTCTATTTCTTCTAACTTTCTTAATGCTCCTTCATTGCTAGAGCCATCATCAATTATTAAAATTTCGAAATATGGAAATGTTTGATTTAAAATAGATTTTATTGTTTGTTCTATATATTCTTCTGTATTAAAAAAAGGCACAACAACAGAAATTAGTGGAACATTTTCCACATAATTCCTGTTATTATATATTTCTTTTCCTGGTTCTAGTTCAAAATTAAATTCTTCCATTAAATTATCTCCTAATTTTAAAGCTCTTCTGCAAATTTTCTTTGTAACTTACTAAATATAAAATATCCTGCTAAACATATAATAATTCCAATAAGTAATACTGAACCTATTGATACTAGATTTGGCATTTGTTTGTAATAGAATATATCTCTATATCCATTTATTATATATGTCATTGGATTATATTGAATAATCCATTGAAATTCTTCTGGTATTGTATTTGGTGCATATACTATAGGTGTTGCATAAAACAATAATTGCAGAGCAATTCCTATAAAATGTTGTAAATCTCTAAAGTATACTGTTACACTAGATACAATAAGAGAAATTCCTATTAAAAGAATATATTGTACAATTAGTACTAATGGATAAAATATTAAAAATTTACTAATTCCCATTCCATAACCAATTACAAATGCTAATATTATAACTGTTGATATTATAAAGTTTACAGCCTCACTTGTTACCACAGATAAAGGAAGTATTTCCCTTGGGAAGAACACCTTTTTTATAATATTCCCATTTTCTATCATTGTAAATGATGTTCTAGATATTGCTGTAGAACAAAAGCTCCATGGTATTAATCCACAACATAGGAAAACTGTATAATTTGGAATATTGTTTTTCATTATAAGTGGAAATACTAAAGCATATACTGCAATTTGTAGTAATGGATTTAAAAATGACCACAATACTCCTAATACTGAATTTTTATATTTTCCTCTAACATCTTTTTTTATACTTGTTTTTAATAATTCTCTATATTCATATAATGATTTAAAAAATTTCATCTGTTTCTCCTTTCTTACGCTGTCTCTTCTATATATTTATCTATAACTTCGTTTGTATTTCCATCAAGTCTTATAACACCTTGGTTAAGCCATACTGCTCTATCACAAAGTTCTTTTGCAGATTCTAAACCATGTGTTACAAAAACCATTGTTTTGCCTTCTTTTTTTAGTTCTTTCATTTTATTTATACATTTTTCTTGGAAATGTTGGTCTCCAACAGATAAAATTTCATCTACTAATAAAATATCTGCATCCACATTTATTGCAACAGCAAAAGCAAGTCTCATA
>CAKPCG010000023.1 GCA_934141475.1 uncultured Clostridia bacterium | reverse complement strand
GGCCCCTTGGTCAAGCGGTTAAGACGTGGCCCTCTCAAGGCCAAATCATGGGTTCGATTCCCGTAGGGGTCACCAAACAAAATATGAAAAACATTAAAGTAGAAAGGAACCTCCTTATCTACTTTATTTATTTTATAAAAGGAGGTATAAGCTATAAAAGCTAAAAATATGGAAGAAAGTAATAAAACAATAAGAAAAAAGATATTTGAAAATGTTATAATAGCAATAGGAATGATGATATACTTCATCTTATTAAATTTTTTATATGTAAGAATAAATGAAAAAACACTATTAAATATGATAAAAATAGCTAGTTTAGTAATACTATTTTTAAGTATTTTAATATTTGAAATTGCATACAGAAAAGATAGTGGAAAAATTGCAGTTCATGGTATAGAAACATTGTTACTTGCAATACATACATTAACAATTTGGACAGTAATAAACAAATTTAAATTAGAATTTGAAACTTATATACTATTTTCAACATATGCGTTTGCTATATATTATATTTTAAAATCAATAATAATATATACAGATGAAAAACGAAAATATGTAAATAGTTTAAGTGACATTCACGAAATCGTAAATAATGCACCTATAAAAAAGGAAGCAAAAAAGAGAAAAAATAAAGAAAATGAATAAAAAAGCTTATTATTACTAGACTTTATGTAAAAAATGTGATAAAATAAAAAAGATTTTATAAATGGGAGGAATAATTATGAAATTAGTAAATATCGGTTTTGGAAATACTGTTGCAGCAGATAAAATAGTAGCAATAGTAAGCCCAGATTCAGCACCTATAAAAAGAATGGTGCAAGAAGCAAAAGATAATGGTACAGCAATAGATGCAACATTTGGAAGAAAAACAAGAGCAGTACTTATAATGGATTCTGACCACATAGTATTATCAGCTGTTCAAGCAGAAACAGTTGCTGATAGAATAGATAAAGAAAGGAATGAGTGTAATGATAGTAAAGCCAACAGTTAAAGAGCTTTTAGAACATGCAGAAAATAGATTTGCTTTAGTAATTGCAACATCAAGAAGAGCAAGACAAATAGCAAGTGGAGCTGAAAAACTTACGGATGTCGATGAAGAATCACCTGTAACAATAGCTGCAAATGAAATAAACGAAGGAAAAATTAAAATATACAAAGCAATCGAAGTTGAGGATACTGACGAAAATTCATCTGAATCTATTTTAGAAAATACACAAGAAGTAGAAAGCTAAAAACAAATAAAGGGAGAGGAAAAATGATAGTTATATTATCAGGAGTTGCAGGAGCAGGAAAAGACACAATAAAAAAAGAAATCATAAAAAGAATGAATTTTGTAGAATCTTTACCATCATATACATCAAGACCACCAAGAGAAGGAGATATACCAGGTCAAACATATATTTTTGTATCAAAACCAGAATTTGAAGAAATGATAAATAATAACGAATTTTATGAATATGATATACATCACAATAATTATTATGGAGTTCCAAGAAAAATTCTAAATCAAAAAATGCAAGATGGAAAAGTTATAATAAAAGATGTTGATGTAAATGGAACACAAAATCTTATAAATCTATTAAAAAATGATACAAAAATTGTAACAATCTTTTTAAGAGTGCCAAAAGATGAACTTGAAAGAAGATTAAAAGAAAGAATAGAAAAACCATCACCAGAAGAAATAAAACTAAGATTAAATAGATTTGATTATGAAGAATCAAAAATAGGAATATATGATTATGTATTGAAAAATAACGACTTAGAAAAAACAGTTCAAATAATAATGACTATAATAGAAAATGAATTAAAATTAGAGAATCCGGAATTTTAAAAAATGAGAGAATTATTAGAAAAATGTGAAATTTGTCCACATAGATGTAAAGTTAATAGAACAAAAAATCAAATAGGAAGATGTAAATCAAAAGATACTGTAAAAGTTGCCATGGCCTCAATTCATAATTTTGAAGAACCTTGTATAAGCGGAAAAAATGGCTCTGGAACAGTATTTTTTTCCAATTGTAATTTATCATGTGATTTTTGCCAAAATTACGAAATAAGCCAGAATGGTTTTGGAAAAGAAATTACAACAAAAAGATTATCAGAAATATTTATTGAAGAACAAGAAAAAGGAGCAAATAACATAAATTTAGTTTCGCCAACAAGCTACGCTATTCAAATTGTAGAAGCAATAAAAATAGCTAAAAAAAATGGGCTTAAGATACCAATAATATATAATACAAATGGATATGAAAATATAGAAACAATAAAATTACTTAAAGGAAGTATAGATGTATATTTACCAGATTTAAAATATGCAGAAAATGAATTGGCAAAAAAATATTCTAAAGTAAATAATTATTTCGAAATTACAACAAATGCCATAAAAGAAATGTATAATCAAGTTGGCAAAATAGAATTTGATGAAAAAGGAATTATAAAAAAAGGCGTAATAATAAGGCATTTAATACTTCCTAATCATACAGAAAATACCAAAAAAGTTCTAAAATGGATTAGTGATAATATGCCAAAAGATATACTAGTTAGCATTATGGCACAATATTTTCCTACATACAAAGCAAAAGAAATTTTAGATATAAATAGAAAAATAACAAAACATGAATATGAAAAAATAGAAAATTATTTATATTCGCTAAATATAGAAAATGGATATATACAAGAAATAGGAAAAAATGAAGAACAATATGTGCCTAATTGGCAAATAAATATATAATTGTAATAAAAATGTAATAATTGTGTAAACAAAAAGTAATAATCAAATTTAAAGATATCTATTGATTAATTTAAACTTTTGTAGTATAAAAAAGATAGAGTATTTATAAATAAAATACAAAGGAGGAAAAAAATGGCTGAGTTCAATCGTAATCAAAATGGAGTGTTTGGTGAAGTGAAATTTAATGGTAATAATAATGAAGCAGAAAATACATCTTTTTTTGAAGGTACAATAGTAGGAAACACAATACCAACAACTGAGGAAAATCAAAAGGAAAATGCCTCAAACGTATTTGGAAGCTTTGATACAACAAATACAACTACTAATGCAAGTAGTGTTAATACTACAGTAAATAGTGGAGTAAATTTCCAACCTATTAGTCAAGATAAAGCTATAACAAAACAAGGATTATGGTCAAAAATAAGAGCATTCTTATTCCAAGAAATTGATTTAAATGCACCAATAAAAGTTGAATTAACTCCATATCAACAAAAAGTCGAAGATGAAATTAATGAATTTTTACATCAAGAAGTTAGCTTTAAAGGTATAGTTAATTTCTTTAAAGGAAACAAATAAAAAACACATACACATAAGTGTATGCGTTTTTTATTTTAGTCGTTAAATGAGCTTTGTTAATCTAAATTTTTATTGTAGTTAGAATTATATTAATAAATAAAATTTGATTATTAATTTGCACAATTTATTCGTTGTGCTTCCGAAAAATAGTATAATTATTTTACAAAAATTTACATAAAATTGCAATATATATACCAAAAATAAATAACTGCATAATTTTTACCTTTTTTGTAATAATAAGAATATATAAAAAAACAAAAAAGGAGGAAATTATGAAAGCAACAGGAGTTGTAAGAAGAATTGATGATTTAGGAAGAGTAGTTATACCAAAAGAAATAAGAAAAACATTAAGAATAAAAGAAGGAGATCCTTTAGAAATATTTACAGATAAAGAAGGAGGAATAATTTTAAAAAAATATTCTCCAATAGGTGAACTTACAGAATTTGCAACAGGATATGCAGAAACTTTATCAAAAACAACAGGGCATATTGCATTTATAACAGACAAAGATACAGTAATTGCAGTTTCCGGAGGACCCAAAAAAGAATACTTAGAACAAAATGTAAGTGATGAATTAGAACAACTTATGGAAGATAAAGAAATTTATACAAGCAAAGACAATAGTGACATTGCAATGCCTATAACAAAAAATGGAAAAAATGACAAAAAAACAAATGGACAAGTAGTATATCCAATAATATCAAATGGAGATACAATAGGAACAGTAATATTACTTTCTAAAAATGCGAATACAAAAATGAATGATGTAGAAAATAAATTAGCACAATCAGCTGCTACTTTTTTAGGTAGTCAAATGGAAATATAGTAAAAAATACGAAATTCAAAAGGATGAAATTAAAAATATGAAATCAAAAATATGAAATACAGTAAAATAACAAAAAACCAAATTATTTATAGTTAATAATTTGGCTTTTTGTTATTAATTTTTATCAGCTGTTCCTTTAGGTATAACAATATCTTTCTTTTTTCCATCATTTTCGGGAACAGAGTCAGATTTAATATGATCGTAAACAGGTGAAATATCTAAATCTTTGCCATCACCAGTAACAACTTCAATTTCCTTTTTTTCTTGTTTTTCTTCTTCTTCTTCAATATTATTCATAGAGATGTACCTCCTTATATAGATTTTATATCATAAAAATATTTTAGGTGCAATAGAAATTATGAAAAAATAGAATAAATTATATAAATAAACATAGATTTAAATAAAAAATAAAAAAATACTATACAAAAAAAGAATTTTGATATATAATAAACGAGTAAAAATGGAAATAATTATTTCACTTTACTAAAATATCCTTGAAAGGAAGAAAAAACATGAATTTAAAAAATATTTTAGATGGAATTAATGGCTTAAAAGCCAAAGGAGAATTAGATTTAGAAATTAATGGAATTGAAAGCAATTCAAAAAATATTAAGGAAGGATTTTTATTTGTTGCGATTAAAGGTTTTTCAGTAGATGGACACGATTTTATAGATAATGCAATAGAAAATGGTGCAATAGCAGTTGTTGTAGATATTTCTTGCAATTTAAAATCATTAAAAATACCAGCAGGAGTTACACTAATTGTAAGCGAAAATACAAGAGAGTTTTTAGCATATGCTTCAGCCAATTTTTATGGTAGACCATCAGAAAAATTTAAACTAATTGGAATAACAGGAACTAAAGGAAAAACAACTACAACATTTATGATAAAAGAAATCCTAGAAAAAGCAGGAAAAAAAGTTGGATTAATAGGCACAATTGCAACATATATAAATGGTAAAAAAATTGTAGATTCAGATAGAACAACTCCAGAAAGCTTAGAACTACAAAAAATATTTGCCGATATGGTAAATGAAGGAGTAGAATATGTTGTAATGGAAGTTTCTTCACAAAGTTTAAAACTACATAGAGTAGATGCATGTAAGTTTGATTTAGTTGCATTTACAAACTTTTCAGAAGATCATATAAGTGAAAAAGAACATCCAGATATGAAAGATTATTTAGAATCAAAATTAAAATTATTTAAAATGTGTAAAACAGGATTTGTAAATATTGATGATTTACAAGGAAATAAAATTCCAGGATTATTTCCAGATA
Source organism: uncultured Clostridia bacterium (assembly GCA_934141475.1). Classification (GTDB taxonomy): domain Bacteria; phylum Bacillota; class Clostridia; order TANB77; family CAG-508; genus CAG-269. The sequence continues at coordinate 21,702 of CAKPCG010000023.1, read as the reverse complement.
GTGAAATAACAGGATATGGTATAGATAATTTTGGAAACTTTTTAGCAAAAGATATAACAATTACAAATTCTTATGTAGATTTTAAAGTAAAAATAACAGATAGAAATGAAAGAGTAAAAGTAGATATTCCAGGAAGATTTACAGTATATAATGCACTTTGTGCAATTTGTATTTGCAGAAAACTAGGAATAGAAAATACAGTAATGAAAGAAGCTTTAGAAAAAATAAAAGTTCCAGGAAGATCTGAGATGGTAGAAAATAAACTAGAAATACCAATAATGATAGATTATGCTCACTCACCAGAAAGCTTGCAAAATATACTTCAAGCTGTAAGCTCATATACAAAAGGTAGAGTTATTTCAGTATTTGGATGTGGAGGAGACAGAGATGCAAGAAAACGTCCAGTAATGGGAGAAATATCTGGAAAAGTAGCAGATTATACAATAATAACATCAGATAATCCTCGTACAGAAGATCCTCAGTTAATAGTTGACGAAATAGAAGAAGGAATTAAGAAAACAAAAGGAAAATATGAAGTAATTGTTGATAGGGTTGAAGCTATAAAAAAAGCAATACAAATGGCTAACAAAAATGATATTATAGTTTTAGCTGGAAAGGGACACGAGCCATATCAAGAAATAAATGGAGTTAAACATCCTTTTGATGAAAGAATTATAGTAAATGATATAATTAGCAAATTAAATAAGAAAGGCAAGTAATAAAAATGAATTTTCAAACAACAATACTTTTAATAAGTTTTGCGGTAGCAGTAATTATCTCACTAATTATTATACCAATATTAAAAAAAATTAAGGTAGGGCAAATAGAAAGAGAAGATGGACCAAAGTCACATTTAAAAAAACAAGGAACACCTACAATGGGTGGAATAATATTTATGTTATCAATTGCAATATGTTCTATAGGAAGTTACATATATCTACAAAAAACAGGTAATTTTGAAACAGCTAATAATTTAATTCCAATGTTATTTTTAACAATAGGATTTGGAGTGGTAGGATTTGTAGATGATTTTAAAAAACTAGTATTACATAATACAAAAGGTTTAAAACCGAGTTACAAAATGTTAGGATTATTAATAATAGCCATATTATATGTTTTATTTATAATCCGATTTACGGGTCATGGAACAGAAATTTTTATACCAATTGTGAAAAAAGAAGTAATACTTCCAACATTTTTATATATTCCATTTGCAATTTTAGTTATACTTGCAACAACAAATGCTGTAAATTTAACAGATGGAGTGGATGGTTTATCATCAAGTGTATGTGCAATTATAATAACATGTTTAACAGTAATTGCTATGCTAAGAGGTGTTGGAGAAGTAGCAGTATTAGGAAGTATAGCAGTAGGAAGTTTACTTGGATTTTTAATGTTTAATTTAAATCCAGCCAAAATAATGATGGGCGACACAGGTTCATTATTTTTAGGAGGATTAATATCATGTTTAGCATTATACTTAAAATTGCCATTACTTTTAATAGTAATTGCCTTAATACCAATATTAGAAACATTGTCAGTAATAATACAAGTATATTATTATAAAAAAACAGGAAATAGAATTTTTAAAATGGCTCCTTTACATCATCATTTTGAATTATCAGGATGGAATGAAAACAAAGTTGTAAGAGTATTTTCAGTTATTACACTTTTAATGTGCATAATTGGAATATTAATTGTATAAAAATAGAATTAAGAGAGAGGAGAAAGTAAAGTGGCAAAAAAGAAAAATAAGAAATTTTCCAGTTTTTTAGATAATCCAATTGATTACACACTTTTAATAACAGTATTATTATTGTTAACATTAGGACTTATAATGGTACTTTCTGCAAGTTCTCCTACATCTCTATCAGAAAGCGGAAAAAGTTATAAATACTTTGTAAAACAAGCAGCTTTTGCAGGATTAGGTTTATTTGCAATGGGAATAATTTCAAAAATTGATTATAGATTTTACAAAAAGATTTATAAATGGGTATATATAGCATCAATTGTACTGTTAACTGCAGTATTAATTGTAGGAAAAACTGTAAATGGTGCCAAAAGGTGGATTGGAATAACAGAAACATTATCATTTCAGCCGTCAGAACTGGTAAAGTTTTTCATGATAATATTTTTTGCAGGAATATTAACAAGAGATAGGGAAGAACTACAGTATTTTGTTAAAGGTTGGTTAAAACATTTATTATGGCTTGCACCAATAATTGCTTTAATAATGCTAGAGCCACATATGAGTGCATCAATGGTAATAATGGGAATAGTAGTTGTTATGATGATAATTGCAGGTTGTAAAATATGGCAAATGGTTGTACCAGGTGCAGTAATAGGAATTCCTGCAATAATAGCCTTAATAATATTTGAGCCATATAGATTAAAGAGAGTAACAACATTTTTAAATCCGTGGAGTGATGCACAAGGTGACGGTTGGCAGGTAATACAAAGCTTATATGCAATAGGTTCAGGAGGTTTATTTGGAGCTCGGACTTGGTCAAAGTAAACAAAAGTATTTATATTTGCCAGAACCACAAAATGATTTTATATTTTCAGTATTAGCAGAAGAACTAGGTTTTATTGGTTGTGCATTTGTAATAGTTCTATTTGCAATATTTATATGGAGAGGAATATTAATTGCAATGAAAGCACCAGATATGTTTGGAAGCTTAATTGCAACTGGAATAACTGCATTAGTAGGAATACAAGTAATAATAAATATTGCTGTTGTAACATCATCAATGCCAGCAACAGGAATGCCACTTCCATTTTTCAGTTATGGAGGAACAGCGTTATTTATTATGTTATGCCAAATAGGAGTACTGCTCAATATTTCAAGAGCATGTAGGAAAACCTAAATAGAAATATTTTTGCACCGAAGTAACCTAGTCTTTGGGGTGCATGCACTAAAAAGACTAGGTTACTTCGGTGTTTTTAAGTAAAAATAAAACAATGAAAGGAATGTATAATAAAATGAGAGTAATTGTAGCTGCTGCAGGAACAGCTGGGCATATAAATCCGGCAATTTCAATAGCAAATAAAATAAAACAAGAAGAAAAAGATTCAGAAATAATTTTCATTCGGTACAACAAGAGGTTTAGAAAATGATTTGGTACCAAGAGCTGGTTACAAATTGAAAACAATTGATGCTTATGGGTTAAGTAAAAAGATTTCAGTAGAAAATTTAAAGAAATTATATAAAACATATAAGGGAATAGGTGAAGCTAAGAAAATTGTAAAAGAATTTAAACCAGATATTGTTATTGGAACTGGAGGATATATATGTGGAGCTGTAGTAATGGCTGCTAAAGCAAATAAAGTTCCTGTACTTTTACACGAAAGCAATGCTTTTCCAGGAAAGGCTGTAAAAATGCTATCGAAAAAAGCAGATACAATTTTAGTTTCATTTGAAGAAGCCAAAAAAAGAATTCCTAATTGTAAAAATGTAGTATTTACAGGAACACCAGTTAAAATTAAAAAACATGATTATACTATAAATGAAAAGCAAAAAATAATAAATGAGTTAGGTTTAAATGGATTAAAGCCAATAATACTTGTTTTTGGTGGAAGCCAAGGCGCACAAAAAATTAATGAGGCTTTAATTGATATAATTGAAAAAAATAAGAATAAAAATTATCAAATTGTATGGTCAACAGGACCTAAACAATTTGATATTATAAAAGAAGAATTATCTAAGAAAGATATTAATATAGATAAAATAGAAAATTGTAAGATTTTACCATACATATATAATATGGAAGAGATTGAAAATATATGTGATGTTGTTGTTGCAAGAAGTGGAGCAATGACTATTACAGAAATTTCTAACCTTTCAAAACCATCTATATTAATTCCTCTTCCAAATGTTAGTAATGACCATCAAATGTATAATGCAAAAGTACTAGAAAACGTAGGTGCTGCAAAAATTATAAAAGATAATGAATTAACAGGTGAAATTTTAAATAAAGAAATCGAAAATATTGCATTAAACAAAGAAAAATGCTTAAATATGGGAAAATTAGCTTATAAAGTTACAAACCAAAATGTAGAAGAAAGAATTTACAAAGAAATAGAAAAATTAGTAAAATGAAGGGAGATAAAAAAATGCTAAAAAAGAATACTCCACTAAAAATTGTTTTAATAGTATTTGTTACAGAAATTGTTATATTAATTGGTTTAGGAATTGCTATTCAAGTTAATGTAATGAAAATTCATAACAAAATGAAGAATGAGGAAATAACTAATTTAAACCAGGCATACTTAGAAATCCAAACAATGTCGAAAAATGTTGATATATGTCTTATTGCCTGTGGCGGATTATTTGTTGCTATATCTGCAATACTTGCAAATTATATGTCAAAAGTAGTTATATATCCTGCAAATAAATACTTAAAAAGCAAAGATGACGAAAAATCTACAGAGCAAATAGAAATGGGGAAAATTGTACTTCATACTACAGAAGGAATTGTAGTTTTTAATAGAGATGGAACAATAGCATTAATAAATCCGGCAGCAAAAAGATTACTTAAGATTTCTCCTGAAGACAACACATTTGAGGATGTTTTTCATAAATATGATTCTAATATAAATATGGAAAAAATAATATATTTAGATAACTGGACTTCAACAACTCAAAAAGTAAATGTTGGAGATGCAAACCTAGACGTACTATTTTCACCATTTAGAAATAAACAAGACATTCCAGCAGGTGTAATTGCTTTTATTCCAGATACAATAGAACATGAGAGATTAGATAATATGAGAAAAGAGTTTGTTGCAGACGTATCACATGAACTAAAAACTCCAATTACATCTATAATGGGGTATGCAGATACTCTTTTAGAAGGTGAATATGACGAAAAAACGCAAAAAGAATTCCTTGGGGTTATTGCAACAGAAGCAAGGCGTATGGCAAGACTTGTAACTGATCTTCTTGAACTTTCTAGAATGGATAGCAACAGGAAAAAAATAAAAAAAGTAAGTTTTGATTTAGGACTTATGGTAAAAGAATGCCAAGATAAGCTTGCAATAGAAATTAAAAAGAAAAATCATCAAGTAGAAAATTTTGTAACAGCAGATGTACCTCCAGTATTTGCAGATAAAGATGATATAGAAAGAGTAGTTTTAAATATATTAACAAATAGTATAAAATATACACCTGATGGAGGATTATTAAAAATATATGTAGGATTTGTATATAATGATGCGTATATAAAAATAATAGATAATGGAATAGGAATACCAGAAAATGATTTAAACAGAATTTTTGAGCGTTTCTATAGAGTGGACAAGGCTAGAAGTAGAGAAAATGGAGGAACTGGACTTGGACTTTCAATTGCAAAAGAAATTTTAGATAAAAATGGTGGAAGTATTGATATAAAAAGCGAGGTAGGTAAGGGAACAGAAGTTGTTATAAAAGTACCTACAAAAGGCTAGAAGGAGAAGCAAATATATGTTAGATTTATTACAAGACGCAGTTATAGATACAATAAAGCTAATTCCGTTTTTATTTATAACATACTTAATAATGGAATATTTTGAAAACAAAACAAGTAATAAAATAAGAGAAAAAATCAAGAAATCGGGAAAATTTGGACCTATAATTGGAGCAGTTGTAGGAATAATTCCACAATGTGGTTTTTCTGCATCAGCAACTAATTTATTTTCATCAGGATTTATAACAATAGGAACATTAATTGCAGTTTATCTATCAACATCAGATGAAATGATACCAATATTTATTTCAGAATCAATGCCTATTAGTTTAATGATGAAAATTCTTGGAATAAAGCTAATTTTGGCTTTATTTTGGGGAGTAGTTATCGACTTGATTTTTGGCAAATTATTAGCAAATAAAAATTCAGAAAATCAGGATTTATTATATGAAGAAGAAACAGATGAAATATGTGAGGATGAACATTGTAACTGCCATGAAAATGGAATATTAAAGGCAAGTATAATTCATACTTTAAATATTACTATATATATTTTTATAATTACTTTAGTTATAAATTTAGCAATTGGATTAATAGGAGAAAATACAATAGAAGAATTTATAAAAAATAATATTTTCCTAGGACCAATTATTTCAAGCTTAATAGGACTTATTCCAAACTGTGCAGCATCTGTTATTATAACAAATCTTTATATAGAAAATGTAATTAATATGGCATCATTAATTTCAGGATTACTTACAGGAGCGGGAGTAGGTTTATTAGTTTTATTTAGAAACAATAAAAAACATTGGAAGAAAAATTTAGAAATTGTTGGAATTATGTATTTTATAGGCGTAGTATCTGGACTAGTTTTACAAATATTTATTTAAAAAGCAAGGAGAAACGAGGAAGTTACCTCATTTCTTCTTGCTTTTTTAGTGGTAAAAGAGTTTTTGATAGTCTGTGTTCGTACATAATTAAAGCTCTGTTAAACCATGTACTATACGACTGCAGTTGCATACCATTTAAAAATTAGATTATTATAATATACATCAGAAAGATTTGTACCATAATTCTGAAGCACAATAATCCAAAAATCAAATTCCACTTTTTGAATCATCCTATAAATGGAGTCATTATATCCATAGAAATATGCGGAAATTGCTTTTTCTCCAGCTAAAGCTATATATGGGTATATTAACGTAGCTTGCTGTGAATAAGCTGATTCTATGCCTTCGCTTATTGCTGGATCCAAAGACGAGGTAAGAGTATCTGTTAAAAATTCTGTGAAGAAAGTGTAACCGTATTCTCCAACGGTGTATCCGTTTGTGAAATATGCAATTGCATGAAAATATTCATGAACAAGCATCCATTCACAAACATATTCTTCATTTAATCTGTTTATATATATTCCCTCATCTTCTGGATAGAATAAGGCCCCTGACTCCGAATCATCATCGTAGTCTGCTTCTTTAATAGGAAGTTCAGAAAGAAAATCCTTTATTTCCTGTTTATCTTCCAAGATATCGGAAGCATCGATATAATCGAATACCAGGTTTCGGCTTGATGTTATTACATCCTGTACCTTATTAGGTACATCCGAAATGTTTTTAGGAGCAGGGTGTTCATCCTCATCTTTCGGAACATGAACTTCCATCGTTGTTCCGTTGACGTTAATTTTATAGTAAGTAAAACTGTCGTCTTCGGTTTTGCTTACACCAAATGTCCGCTTTGTTGTCAAAAATGGATTATCCTGCAAATTACTATAATCTGTGGCAGCTGAAAAATATTCTGCAGTATCAATTACAGATGCATCATAAACAGATGCTGCCGAAGCAATGGCAGGAGATGATGTTAACACTGCAATAATTGCTAATGAAAGTGTAGCTATTTTTTTGGTAAAACTCTTTTTTTTCATAATTTTTTCCTTTCTTGTAAATAAGTTAATAGTATATATATGAGATAAATAAATGTATAAAAATACATTTAAGAAAAAAATATTAAATATATGTAAAATGCAACTTGCACCACTTACTATAATTATAGCAGGATACAGGGATTTTGTAAAGAAAAGGAAGAATACAGAAAAGAAAAATACAGAAAAACAAAAATAGCCCTAATAATAAAAATTATTAGAACTATTTTATTTTTTATTCATCATTATTTTTCTTAAATTTAACTACAATTGCATCATCATTATCTAAGAATAAATCAGATGTATTAGACTGAATTGGGTCTACTTCGTCGTTTTCGTTATTTTTAAAACTTACCTTTTTAGGATTAAATTTTTTATTTGGTGAGCCATCATCATCTGCATCTGCTATTGCATCAGTAGAAGTATATTTTGCAAAATCATATTTTTTGCCTTTGTGTTTTTCTTTATATTTTGGTGCAATAAAGTTTATTATTCCATCACTATTTTGAGGAGCACCATTGTCTCCAACAATTTTATATGCACATTTATTATCTGTTAAAAATTGCATACTACCAGCCATAACTTTGTCTTTATAATCGTATTTGGTTTCTTTTAGAGATGAACTTAATGTAAGTTTACTAGCATCAAAATCACGTGGTTTATATTGCCATTGTTTCCATTGACCAATTTCTTTTTGCCACCATTGTAATTCGTCAATTGGTGCGGCACCACCAGTATATACTTTGCTAGCACAGTTTGTAAGTATTGTACTGTTAAATTTAGCCATTGCAATATTTTCTGTTTCGATATTTTTTAGAGCAACATTTGTAACTCCAGTAACTCCAAGCATTGAAATACTTTGAGCAGAAATAGTTGTTCCAACACAATATTTTCTGTACATTGTAAACATTGTTTCTGTATCTTTTGTAACAAAATCTGGAAATTCGTCAATATATAAGTAATGAGGTATACGTGTCTTCTCATTTCCAGGTCTTCTAAGAACTGCATTTTGCATTGATAATAAGAAGAATAGACCAAAAGCTGTACTTGCGAATTTTCCTGAATCTCCACGTCTTGTACATACAAATATGAAGTCTCCATTTTTTAAAGATTCATCAAAATTAATATTTGTATGTCTATTACATAATATATTTTTAATTTTTGATGAACGTAGTAAATTTTCTAATCTACTTGCAATATAGAAACAATATTTTTCCATATTATCAAGGCCTTTACCTTGTGGGTAGAAATTCTTTTCAAAAAATGTAATTAAAAGTGAATATTCTTCGGCAAGTTCTGTATCTTTTTTTAATATTTCACACATTTTTTGTACTAAATTAAAGTTGTTTAATAATTTTAGTAAATCTTCCATATTTGGAAGTATTCCATTATTCATCTGAGGATATATTAGTTTTAATAAAATTGTTAAGTTTTCAAGTATTTGTATAACAATATCTTCTGAATAATTATCATTATCTGGAGCTTTTATTCCATTTAATGTTGAAGAAATAGTTACTGCAATTGTATTTGGATCATCATATACAAATGGGTTAACACCAACAGAATTTGCAGGATTTAAAGGATCCAAAAGGGTATAAGATACACCATAATTTTTACAAACATCTATCATTTTAAAAATACTTTCACTATCTGGAGATAAGTATGTCATACCAATATCTCTATATATAGGTTTTGGTGAAGTTGCAAGTGTCATTTTTTGTACGAATGTTTTATATAATGTTTCTTTTCCAAATGCAGGTGTTAGCATATTTAAGCTAAAGTTTGCATTTAAATAATCATTGCTATATGGCCCTGAAATTGATGCGATTCCTGTTTTTAAAGCAGTAAAACCAAGTTCTTTTGAAGCTTCTTTAAAGAAGAATTTTTTCTCTATATCTTGTGCAATCATAGGTTCAAATACACGGGCTGTTTTTCCAGAACCAGAAGCACCACATACAAGAAGGGATCTGTATCTTGCAGTTTCTCCAAATACAACTTTTTTACCTGTATTAAAATCGTAAGTAAAACTTGTATCACACATGTATGAGTTGTGTTTTATAGAAGAATCTGATAAATCAATTCCTGCATAATCCCAAATTGATTTTATTTTTTCTGCTGAATCATTTATTCCAGTAATTATGGTTTTTACTATAAATGGATAGAATGTAACTAGTGGTATGTATAGTGATATTGCAGAAAATGCATGTTTTACTATACTTGGGAATGTTGTTATTATATTTGAATAGTTTGGAACCGATAAAAATAACAACCAAAGACCAGCATTTATCCACTGAGTAAACATTGATATTGATATTATATAAAGTGCTACAAGGTATGTAAAAAATAAAGTAACTTTATGAGCTCTGTCATGTGCAAAACTTGATTTACCTGAAAAAGCAAAAGCAAAAGCAGGGCAGGCAAGAGCTAAAGTATACCTAAAAGGCCCCCAGTAGGATGTAGAAACACCTGTAAATATCATAAGTAATAATTCTACAACTCTATCTATACATATGTAAAAAGAAATTAGTGTTAGTATAAAGGTGAAAAAGGTATTTCTGTTTACATTTAATTTTTTTAATAATTTGTCAATTAATTTCATCATATATTAATCCCTCTTATTCTTTTTTTCAATCTCTTATATTATCCTACAAAATGGAGAAAATTACAAGCAAAAAAGCAAAAAAGTAGAAAATATTTGCAGTTTTTATATCTTAAATTTATAAATAATAAAAAATTTGAGTTAATTGAAAATAATTTACATAGAAAATCCCAGGTAGCATGATATATCACTACCTGGGAAGAGACTTATTTATTCTTTGTGTCTATTATTTAAGAGCCTCAAGAATTTCATCCAGAGTTTTAAACTTCTGCATTTTTTCAATAAAAGCACGCAGACTAACTGGATTAATATAAACGGGTTTACCGTTTACAAAGCCGATTCTAGAGCGAGCTTTTGCCGGAAGCTTAGGCACAGACGAGCGAATTTCTGGATAAGCTGTTACAATAGACTGGTTGATTTTATCCCAGTCGATATGGAGTGTATTCATGGCTGTATCTTTATCAGTAGAAAAATCAGCGTCAAACTGCTCCTGATCACAGATGGAAGTATCTTTGTAAAACAGCTTATCAACAAGCAGATGCTGGAAGTATCCTGTAAAAAATGGATTAATTGAATTTAACTTTTTATTAGAAAAAAGTTCTACAATTTTATTTATATCAGCATGGTTTGTGTCAGAAAACTTAGAACCAAAATGAGTTCCGCCGTGGGCTGCATCACAGAGAAGCAAAACCTGCTCATAAGAAGGTGGAAAAGTTTCTCCAGCAAAAAATTCCCTGTATTCTTCCTCTGTTGGAGTTTCTTTTTTCCAAAGATCTGGTGCAACCAATCCTTTAAAGCTTAAAGAGTTTTTCCGAAGCTCCTCGTTTGAACTTGCTAAATGGATTAAATAACCTGGCATAATAATATGTCTCCTTTCATGTTAAAACAATTTGTTTTTTGGTACGGAGTGATTATATTACGTAAACCATAAAAAGTCAACATAATTTTGGAATTTTTTTGAAATTTACATTTCACTTTTTGTTTTATAAATTTGTTAGGATAAAATTTGGGTTAAGAAATTAAAAATAATAATGTTTTAAAATGGATTTTTAGAGAAAACTATAAAAAATCTATTGACAAACATAAAAAAACATAATATAATAATTTGCGTTGCAAGAAGAAGTATCCACTTCTCACCTTAACCACAGGGAAAAGGTTAGAAATAGAATAATTAAACCAATTATTTGGCGTGGATTAATTGACTTATCTTGTAACAAAGAAAAGTCAATTTTTATCGTTATAGGAGGTGTTTTTTATAAAACAAGAATTACCAATAAATGGTCAAATAAGAGCAAAAGAAGTGCAATTAATAGGAGACGAAGGAGAAAAACTTGGAGTTGTAACTTTAAAAGAAGCTTTAGATGTAGCTGAAGAAAAAAAGTTAGATTTAGTACTTGTTGCTCCAAATGGAAAACCACCAGTTTGTAAAATTATGAACTATGGAAAGTACAAATTTGAGCAAGCAAAAAAAGAAAAGGAAGCTAAAAAGAAACAAAAAATAGCAGAAGTAAAAGAAATAAGAATAACTCCAAATATAGAAGAACACGATTTTGGGTTCAAAGCTAAAAATGCAAGAAAATTTTTAGAAGATGGAAACAAAGTAAAAATAACAGTAAGATTTAAAGGAAGAGAAGTAAACAATTCTAAATTAGGAGAAGATGTATTAAACCAATTTATAGAAATTTTGTCAGATATATCAGTAGTTGACAAAAAACCTAAATTAGAAGGTAGAAACATGTTTATTATGCTATCTAAAAAAGCGTAAAAATATATAAATAAAATATTGAAAGGAGTCTTAAAAATGCCTAAAATGAAAACAAACAAAGCTGCTAAAAAAAGATATCATTTAACAGCTACAGGAAAAGTAAAAAGAACAACATCTGGAAGAAGACATTTATTAGCAAATAAAACAAAAAGACAAAAATTAAATAGCAGACGCCCAGGAGCTTATGCTGACAAAACATGTGAAAATACAATAAAGAAATTATTACCATATGGTAACTAAAAAGTAGAAAGGAGAATATAAAATGGCAAGAGTAAAAACAGCAAAAATAACAAGAAGAAGACATAAAAAAGTTTTAAAACAAGCCAAAGGATATTTTGGTGCAAAACATTATAGATTTAGAAATGCAAACCAAGCAGTTCTAAAATCATTATCTTACGCATATGTAGGAAGAAAAGATAGAAAAAGTGATTTCAGAAAATTATGGATCGCAAGAATAAATGCAGCTGCAAGAATGAATGGATTAACATATAGCAAATTAATCGCAGGATTAAAAAAAGCTAATGTTACAATAAATAGAAAAATGTTAGCTGAAATTGCAGTAAATGATGAAAAAGCATTTGCTGAAATAGCAAACATAGCAAAAAATGCTTAATAATTAAAGAGAAGACAACCTTGTTTAAATAGGTTGTTTTTTTATTTGAAAAAGGTCCACTTTTAAAAGTGGACCAAGATACTGTTATGGGGTTACAATTCTACCGTTTCGCCAGTAGGCTGGTACTGAACATCGATAGAAAATTTTAAATCTGGATGGCTTCTAACTACATCGCCAACCAATGCTGTAGCAAGAACTATTAAATAAAATAATGCTCCTAACAAATACAGCAAAAAATCTTTTTTTGTTTTAAACATAGTGTTTCCCCTTTCTGAAATAGAATTTTCTGTATCACAATTAATTATACTACGAACTTAAAAAAATGTCAAAAAATGTAAATATGGAGGCACGTCTTATGAAAAAAATATTAATAATTTCAGCGATGGCTGATGTTGAATTAAACTATCTTATAGAAAAACTAGAAAATAAAGAAGAACTACAAACAAAGCTATGTAAATTCTATATAGGAGAAATTTTTAATAATAAAATAATTTTATGCGATTCAAAAGTAGGTTTAATAAATACATCTTCTGCTATAACACTTGCAATAGAAAAATTTAATCCGGATTTTATAATAAACCAAGGTTGTGCAGGAGCAATTTCAAAACAAGTTCATAAATCAGATATAGTTATTGGAAAAGACTGCGTAAATATAACATCAATAAAAACAAAATATAAAGAAGAAGGAAAGGGATATACTTTAGATGATTGGGAATTAATTAATTTTATAGCAGGTGAAGAAGATAGATTAATTCCGCAAAATGGAAGTGATATTTTAATTGAAAAAATTAAAAGAATAGAAAACAAATATAAATACGGAAAAATTCATTATGGAAGAATTGGAAGTGGAGATATTTGGAATTCGGAGTGCGATTGGTTAATAAAACTAAATGAAAAATATAATATTTTATGTGAAGAAATGGAAAGCATAGCAATATATACTGTTGCAAACCAATATAAAATTCCAGTAATAAGCATTAAAGTAATATCAGATAATGCGCTTTTAAAAGAAGAATATGATAGAACACTTAGCATAAAATCACAAGAATTTACAATTGATTTAATAAAAGAAACATTTTAAAAATAAATTTAAGAAATATTCAAGAAATATTCTAATTTTGTAGAATATTTCTTTTTTTCTACAATAAGAAAAGACAAATTTTTTATTAAAAAAGAGTTAGAATATAAAACAAGGTGAGACAATGGTAGTTTATATAGATATTATCTTTTTAGAAAATATGGTTTTAAATTTTATTATATTATATGTAGCAGCAATTATAAGTAAATCGAAAGTAAAAACATTAAAAATTTTACTTCGGAAGCATTATAGGAGCTTTATATTCTGTTATTTATTATTATATAAGAAATCTTGGACAGTGGAATATATTTGGTAAAATCATGATTTCAATATCTATGGTATATATATCATATTCACCAGAAACATTAAAACAAATGGTTAAGATGATGATATTTTTTTATTTAGTATCATTTGCATTTGGAGGAGCAACATTAGGCGTTATTTATATGGTAAATACTGGCAAAATATCTATAAAAGACGGTGTAATTTATGGAAAATATACATTAAAAACTATAGTAATAGGAGTTATAGTAGCATTACTAATAATTATTGTTTCTTTTAAATTAACAAAAGCCAAAATATCTAAAAGCGATTTGTTTTGTAATATTGTAATTAAAATTAATAACAAAAAAGTAAAAGCAAGAGCTATGGTAGATACGGGAAATATGCTTAAAGAACCAATATCAAATATACCTGTTGTAGTAGTTACAAGTGAAGTATTAAAAGATGTAGTACCAAAAGAAATTTTAGAAAATATTGAGAATATATTAGGAGGTGATTTAAAAAACATACCAGATGATATAAAAAAAGAATATATGTTAAAACTAAAAATAATTCCATTTTCATCACTTGGAAAGCAAAATGGAATGCTACTAGGACTTAAGGCTCAGGAATTAGAAGTGGAAGAAGAAAATGAAACAAAAACAATAAAGCAAGTAATAATTGGAATATATGGTAAAAAATTAAGCAAAAAAGATAAATATAATGCCTTACTAGGAATAGATGTAATTTAGAAGGGAGGCAGCTTTGAATATCTATAAATTAAAAATAGATATAAAGCAAATAATGATGAATATTTTAAAAATATTAAAAGAAAATGTAAATTCTATTTACATTAAATACATAAAAAATGAAAAAAATATTGAAGAACCAATATTTTATATTGCGGGTGCACAAACACTTCCACCGCCACTTCCAGAGGAAGAAGAACAATTTTACATAAAAAAATTATCAGATGAAAATAACTTAGAAGCAAGGCAAATATTGATAGAAAGAAATCTAAGACTTGTCGTATATATAGCAAAAAAATTTGAAAATACTGGTATTGGAATTGAAGATTTAATTTCAATAGGCACAATTGGTTTAGCAAAAGGAGTAAATACATTTAAAATTGACAAAAATATAAAACTTGCAACATATGCCTCAAGATGTATAGAAAATGAGATACTTATGTATTTAAGAAGAAATAATAAATTAAAAGGAGAAGTATCTTTAGATGAACCACTAAATAAAGACGCTGATGGAAATGAATTACTTTTATCTGATATTTTAGGAACAGAATATGATGTAACTTCAAAAGACATTGAAGATGAAGTAGATAAAAAACTACTTAGAATATCTATTAGTAATTTAAATGCTAGAGAAAAAAATATAATGGAAATGAGATTTGGTTTAAAAAATGGAGGAAAAGAAAAAACACAAAAAGAAGTAGCAGACGAACTTCGGAATATCACAAAGTTATATTTCAAGATTAGAAAAAAAGATAATAAAAAAAATGAGAAAAGAAATTATGAGCAAAACTGGGTAAATATAAATTTTTTTATAACTGACTTTTTTGGAGCTAATGTTTCATTTAAAGTCAGTTATTTTTGTAATAAATTATATAAGAATAAAATTTAAATAAGCATATTATACCTTTAATGTAAAATGCTTGCAAATGTGCAAAATATGTAGTAAAATAGATATGTTAAAAGGAAAAAAGAAAGGAAATGGCAAAAAATGAAACTTGAAGAATTTGATTACAATTTACCAGAAGAATTAATAGCACAAGTACCAATAAAACAAAGAGATGAATCAAAATTAATGGTAGTAGATAGAGAAAAAAGAAAAATCGAAGACAAGGTTTTTAAAGATATAATAGATTACTTAGAACCAGGAGACTGTCTTGTAAGAAACAATACAAAGGTTATTCCAGCAAGATTATATGGAAAAAAAGAAACAGGTGCAAATGTTGAATTTGTACTTTTAAAACAACTAGATGGCGACATATGGGAAAGCATAGTAAGACCAGGGAATAAACTTAAGATTGGAGCAAAAGTAATATTTGGAGATGGTATCTTAGAGGCTGAAATTTTAGATATTTTAGAAGATGGTACAAGAAAGGTAAAATTTAGTTATGACGGAATTTTTAACGAAATCTTAGATAAAATTGGTTTAATGCCATTGCCACCATATATTCATGAAAGTTTAAAAGAAAATGATAGATATCAAACAGTATATGCAAAATACGAAGGCTCAGCAGCGGCTCCAACAGCAGGACTACATTTTACACCAGAATTATTAAAAAAAATTGAGGAAAAAGGTGTAAAAATTGCCAATGTAACTTTACATGTTGGAATAGGTACTTTTAGGCCCGTAAAAGAAGAAAATATAGAAGAACATAAGATGCACAAAGAGCATTTTTATATAAAACAAGAAGATGTAGATAAAATAAATGAAACAAAGAAAAATAAAAAAAGAGTTATAGCAGTTGGAACAACATCTTGCAGAGTACTAGAAACAATTGCAGACTCTGAAACTGGAATGGTAAAAAAAGTAGAAGCAGATACAGGAATATATATTTATCCAGGATATAAATTTAAATGTATAGATGGACTAATTACAAACTTTCATTTACCAAAATCAACCTTGCTTATGCTTGTATCAGCTTTTGCTGATAAAGAACTAATTTTAAAAGCATATAACAGTGCGGTTGATAAAAAATACAAATTTTTCAGTTTTGGAGATGCAATGTTTATAAAATAAAAATGACAAATGGAGGAAAGTATGAATTTAAATGAACCACTAGCTTACAGAGTAAGACCAAAAACATTAGAAGAATATTTTGGGCAAGAACATATATTAGGAAAAGATAAAATTTTATATAGAACTATAAAAGCAGATAGACTATCAAGTTTAATATTATATGGACCTCCAGGTTGTGGAAAAACATCACTTGCAAAAGTTATAAGTGAGGCAACAAAATATAAGTTTTATAAAATAAATGCCGTAACAGCAGGTGTTTCAGATATAAAAGCAGTTGTTCAAGAAACGAAAAATTTTATGATAAATCCGGCAGGAAAATCAATATTGTTTATTGATGAAATTCATAGATTTAACAAACTTCAGCAAGATGCTTTACTTCCATATGTCGAAAATGGAACAGTTATATTAATTGGAGCTACAACAGAAAACCCTTATTTTGAAGTGAACAAGGCTTTGATTTCGCGTTCTATGGTAGTGAAACTAGAGCCATTAAATCAAGAAGATATATTTAATATTTTAAAAAGAGCATTGGTTAATCCAGAAGGTTTAGGGGAATATAAAATAAATATCGAAGATAGCACCTTAAAAAAACTATGTTTAATATCAAATGGAGATGTAAGAACTGCTTTAAATTCACTAGAAATTGCAGTACTTACAACCGAAATGGATTCAAATGGTGAAATAAATATAACAGATGAAGTAATAAAAAATTGCATACAAGAAAAAAAGGCAGTATTTGATAAAGAAGGAGATTCCCATTATGACAATATAAGTGCATTTATAAAATCAATGAGAGGCTCAGATCCAGATGCTACAATATTTTATTTAGCAAGAGCTATAAATGGTGGAGAAGATCCAATGTTTTTAGCAAGAAGAATTGTAATTGCAGCAGCAGAAGATGTTGGAATGGCAAATCCGGAGGCATTAGTTATAGCAAATTCTGCAATGCAAGCAGTAAATATGGTAGGAATGCCAGAAGCTAGAATAATATTAGCAGAAGCTGCAGTATATGTTGCAACATCAAAAAAATCAAATGCTTCGTACAATGCTATAAATAAAGCAATAGAAGATGTATCTACTAAAGATACAGGAACAATTCCAATGCACATAAGAAATGCACCAATCCAAGGAATGGAAAATTTAGGATATGGAGTAGGTTATTTATATCCACATAATTTTCCTGGCCACTATGTAGAGCAGCAATATCTTCCTGATAAAATGGTTGGAACAAAGTATTATATAAAAGACGAAAATATAAAATAGAAGCTAAATACTTATTGAGCAAAAACAAAATAAAAAAGTATGGCATAAAAGGAGAAATAGAATGAATGTAGGATTTATATCACTAGGATGTAGCAAAAATTTAATAGATACAGAAGTTACAATAGGAAAATTTAAAGAACATAAATATAATATTGTAAATGACCCAAATAATGCAGATATAATAGTTGTTAACACATGTGGATTTATAGAATCAGCCAAAGAAGAGGCAATAAATACAATTCTCGAAATGGCAGAATATAAAAAAACAAGATGCAAATATTTAATTGCTATGGGATGTTTAGTACAAAGATATTATGAAGATTTAGTAAAAGAATTACCAGAAGTTGACTTATTTTTAAAAATTGAAGATTACAATAAACTATGGGATAAAGTTGAAAATATGCTAAAAAATGATATTAAAATTGATATAAAAAGAGATAGTGGTAAGGGAACGAAAGAAGAAAATGAAAATCACGCTCAAAATAAAGACAAAAAAATATCTAAACTTCCAATGTTTGCAGAAAAGGAATATTTAGCAAGAACAGTATCAACAGGAGAAAATTACGCATATCTAAAAATTGGAGAAGGTTGTAGCAATATGTGCACATATTGTGCTATACCATATATAAGAGGATTATTTGTAAGTAGACCAATGGAAGAAATATTAGAAGAAGCAAATATGCTAGCTAAAAAAGGCGTTAAGGAAATAATTGTTATAGCACAAGATACAACAAAATACGGTATTGATATTTACGGAAAACCAATGCTTGATGTATTACTAGATAAAATAAGCCAAATTGATGGTATAAAATGGATAAGATTTTTATATAGCTATCCAGAAGGGATTAACGATAAATTAATTGAAGTTGTAAAAACAAATGAAAAAATTTGTAAATATTTTGACATTCCTATACAACATATTTCAAATGACATACTAAAAAGAATGAACAGAAAAACATCAAAAGAAAATATTGTAAATTTAATAACAAAAATTAGAAAAGAAATTCCAGATGTAATATTAAGAACAAGTTTAATTGTTGGATTTCCAGGAGAAACAAAAGAAGAGTTCCAAGAATTATATGATTTTGTTTTGGAAACTAAATTTGACAAATTAGGTGTTTTTAGATATTCTAAAGAAGAAAATACACCAGCTTCAGTAATGCCAAATCAAATTCACTATAAAACCAAAGAAGCAAGATACAAAAAAATAATGAATATACAAAGAAAAATCTCTAAAGAAAAACTAGAAAAATACATAGGAAAAGATATGGTTGTTTTAATAGAAAATATGTCTTTTGATGGTAAATATCTTGTAGGAAGAACAAAAGGAGATGTGCCTGAAGAAGATGGAATAGTATATATTAAAAACCAAGATGAGAAATATATAAACAAATTTGTAAATTGCAAAATAGTAGATGTAAGTGATTATGATTTAATAGCAGAAATTTTATAAACCTAAATGTTAGGTAAAAGGAGGTAAATATGCCAAGAGAAATATATAATATGGAAGAAGATATTGTAAAAAAATTAATAGCATTAAGGGAACAAAAAGCTAAATTGAAAAGTTTTGAAAAAATTGAAGTAGTAAAACAAAGATGTGGAAAACTTGGTACATATAAATATATAGTAAAGAGTTCAAGAGAAGAAAAATCCACAGAATTGTTTTTAATAAGTGAGCTTCATGATGAAAACAGGATAGACATTCTTTATAATGCAGACGGAGCTTTTATAGCTTTAAAAGATTATTCTAAAAATGAAATAGAAATATCAAGAGAAATAGAAATGGATAAGGAACAATTAAGAAGAGACATAGATATGGGAGTAGAAAGAGCAAGAATGACTGCAAATTCATCATCTGGCGGAAAAGCAGGAGATGGAAGAGATTTAGCAAGCAAAGAGCATGAGGAAGAAGAAAAAGAACCAAAAAAACAAGAACAACAAAAAAAGCCTAAAGTTCAATTTGAACAAAAAACACTTAAGAATTTAAAAAATGAAATAAATATGAGTGGAAGAATAAGGATTCCACTAAATCAAAGAATAAACGAATATAATTTATGGGATATTTTAAATGTTGAAGAACTGTTAAAAGGAAGACTACCAGAAGGAGTATCTGAAAATTCATTCCAAAATGGATATTTAACAATGATAGATACAGAAGAACTAAGAAGTAAAGATTCAGATGAACAAAAAGAAAAAAGACAAACAGTGGCAAAAGAAACATTTGCAATTTGCAATAATAATGGAGATATAATTGAACTTGATCAAGATATACTAGAACCACAAAATTTAGGATCAATTGAAGAAAGACGTGAACAAGAAAAAAATAGATTACGCTTTGCAGATGGAAAAGAAGTGGAAAAACCACATACAGATATGGATTTAACTAGAACATCTTTATGGAAAATAAAAGGTGTTACAGATAGATATCCAACAGTAAATGAAGATTGGTATTTAGGAGTAGATTTTAATAGACAAAACAAAGAAAATGGTTCAATTCCTGGAACAGGAAAAACTAAAGAAATTTCATTTGTCCAAATGCCTATAGAAAGAGGAAAATCTTATAGTATGGATAGCCACGAAGCAAGAACAAGAGGTTCTATAGAATACAAATTAGAAGACTCAGCAGAACCACCACTAAATGAAAAAGAAAGAGAACAAATGGAACAGCTAAGAAAAAGAGACTCAAATGAAGCTATAAATGTAAGAAAAGCACATGTAGAAGAACTTGAGCAAGTAGTTGAAAAACTAGTAGATAAATATGGCGAAGACTATAGAAGAGATATAGAAGCACAAGTTGAAAGTGAGCATAAAAAAGGAAAAGATGCAGAAGAAATAGAAAAAACAGTAAAAGAAAATATGGACGAAATAGAAGATGAGTACTTTAGACACGGAAGAAGCAGAAGAACTTAAAAGTTAAGATGCAAGAGAGGATTGATAAAAATGTGCAGTAAAAATTTAAAAGGAACAATAGAAGCAATATTGTTTTCTGCAGGAAGAGCTGTAAATATAAAAGAATTAAATTTAGCATTGGAAAAATCAAAAGACGAATTAGAAGAAATAATTTACCAAATGAATTTAGAATATAAAGACAATGAAAGAGGAAT
Organism: uncultured Clostridia bacterium; assembly: GCA_934141475.1. Classification (GTDB taxonomy): domain Bacteria; phylum Bacillota; class Clostridia; order TANB77; family CAG-508; genus CAG-269. The sequence goes on along the minus strand of CAKPCG010000023.1, from coordinate 897 downwards.
AGAAATAATAAAAATGGATGATAGTTTCCAGCTTGCAACAAGAAAAGAATATTACGAAGATGTATATAAAATAATAGATAAAAGAAACAAACCAAAACTTTCTAATGCTGCACTAGAAACACTATCAATAATTGCATATAATCCTCGAATATCTAGGGCAGAAATAGAAGCAATAAGACGGTGTAAATGTTGATGGAACAATGTATAAATTATTAGAATATGGTTTAATAGAAGAAGCGGGAAAATCAGATCTTCCGGGAAAACCTATGACATATAAAACAACAAATGAGTTTTTAAAAATGTTTGGATATGCCAGCTTAGATGAATTACCTGAGCTTCCAAAATATAAATTAGACGCAAATAATCAAATTGTAATTGATGATTTGGTAGAAAAAGAAAATAATGATTTGAAAGGATAGATTATGGGAGATAACAAAAATTACGTAAAAGAAATAACAAACATAGATGAAGATTTTGCAAAATGGTATACAGATATCGTAAGAAAAGCTGAACTTGCAGATTATACAGATACAAAAGGTTGTATTGCAATAAGACCTTATGGATATGCTATATGGGAAAATATTCAAAATTATATGGACAAAAAGTTTAAAGAATCTGGAGTTCAAAATGCTTATTTTCCAGTATTAATACCAGAAAGTTTACTTCAAAAAGAAAAAGACCATGTAGAAGGGTTTGCACCAGAGGTTGCATGGGTTACTGAGGCAGGTGGAGAAAAATTAGAAGAAAGACTTTGCGTAAGACCAACTTCAGAAACAATAATAACAACAATGTATTCAAAATGGTTAAAATCATGGAGAGACTTACCATTTGTATATAATCAATGGTGTAATGTATTAAGATGGGAAAAAGAAACAAGACCATTTTTACGTTCAAGAG
>CAKPCG010000022.1 GCA_934141475.1 uncultured Clostridia bacterium | reverse complement strand
GGTTGTACCAGATAAGAAAATATCTAAAAATAACATTGAATATACAATAACAGAAGCATGTCTAGTGGTAAAAGGAGGAAATCTAAATGGAAGAATTGATGATGATTATAATGGTTGGCCAAATGTAAAAACGATTATATTTCCAGACACTGTAACAAGAATCTATATGTTGACGGATTTTGGTTATAGGTATGAGAGGTCCGGTACGCTAAATGAAACTATTGAGAGAATAGTTTTACCAAAAAATTTAAAAACAATTGAAATGGTAATTAATAATAGTAATATAGATGAAGCAGTATTTGGTAAATTGGCAAATTTGAAAAGCATAGAACTTCCATCAACATTAGAGAAAATAGGTGATTGTGCATTTGAAGGATGTACGCTATTGACACAAGTGGACTTAAAAAATACAACACAAATTGGAAGTAGTGCATTTGAAGGATGTACAGGATTGACACAAGTGAATTTAGATAATGTAACACAAATTAAAAGGTATACATTTTCAGGATGTACAAGATTAACGAAAGTTGCTTCGGAAAGTGTAGAACAGATTGATGAGGGTGCATTCAGTGAATGTACAGGATTGAGAGAAGTTGATTTTAAAAATGCAAAAAAAATTGGCAAGTCTAATGGATTGGGAGATGGTGCATTTAGAGGATGTACAGGATTAACAAAAATTAATTTGGAAAATGTAACTGAAATTGGAGATAATACATTTGATGGATGTACAAGTTTACCAGAAATAGATTTAAGTAAGGTAACAAAATTGGGTTATTGTGTATTTGAGCATTGGACATCAAATCAAAAAATAAAAGTTCCATTTGCCTCAACTGATTCTTTACCATCTGGGTGGAATAGCAATTGGAATAAATATTGCAATGCCCAAATAATATACACGGATAGCTAAAGAGTATATAATTTTAAAGTAAAATAATAAATAATTATATTTTCAGTTATGATGTACATTGTGTAACATGTATGTAATAATTTTGTAAAATAAATCTAATATGAAATTTTATAAAAATAAAAAGGTATAAAATACCAAAGAAAAAGGAGAAAAAAATGAATTTTAAAGAAAAATTCAAACAAAGACAAGGTATTACACTTATAGCACTTGTAGTAACAATAATTGTGTTGCTAATTTTAGCAGGAATAACAATAGCGATGCTTACAGGTCAAAATGGAATACTAAACAGAGCAACAGAAGCAAAAGACGCAAATGGAACAGCACAAATAGATGAGCAAGTAAAACTAGCAGTAGCAGAGGCGTTATCTAATGGATTAGGAACAATAACAGATGAAAATTTAAGAGCAGCGTTAGATAATAATGTAGGTGCTGGAAATTATGAATTATCAGGAGACGCTACAAATGGATGGACAATAAAAGCTGGTGAAAAGACATATAAAATAAATGGAAATGGTGATATATCCGGTGGAGATAATACAGGAGGAAATAATGGAGGAACATCAAGTAATCCAAATTATAGTGAAGAAGTAGCTGATGCAGATATAGTACCAGACTTATTTACATATGAAATAATAGACAAAAATGCTAAAACAGTAAGAATAACAGGAATGAATCCAGTATATTGTAATGGAGTATTGTATGATTTAAGCCAAAAAAAAGAATATAAATATGCACAAGTTGTAAATTCTACTATAGATTGCAAAAAAATATCTAAAAATAGTTTATTGTCAGATTATAAAACATTAAAGTTAGCAGAAGAGAGTGGCTCAGGTTCAGGAAGTGGAAGTGGTTCAGGCTCAGGAAGTGGCTCGGGAGAAGATGACCAAAAAATAAATACATATTATGATATTATATATAAAGGAAATCGTATAACAGATACACTAGTTGTACCATGTGAAAAAGAAGTAAATGGTGAAATATATACAATAAAAGAAGCGTCTATAACGGCAAAAACAAAAGGTAATTCAAATGGAACACCTAATGTAAAAACAGTAATATTCCCAAATACAATAGAAAAAATTTATGGAAATACAATAAATGCAAATGAAGAAGATAAGAAAAATCTTTATAATAATAGTGTAATAACAAAAGTAGTACTACCAAATAATTTAAAAGAAATAGGCGATTATGCATTTTGTGGGATGGGAGAATTAAAGGAAATAAATATTCCAGATAGTGTAGAAAAAATTGGAGCAAGAGCGTTTGAGAATTGTTCAAATTTAGAAAAAATAGATATTTCAAAAATAAAAAGCATAGGAATGTATGCATTTAGTGAGTGTAGTTCAATAAAAAGAGTAGAATTATCAGAAGATATGACGCAACTTGGAGATGATGCATTTAATAAATGTACAGGACTAACAGAAATAGATTTAAAAAATGTAACACAAATTGGAGCAAGAGCGTTTGAGAAATGTTCAAATTTAGAAAAAATAGATATTTCAAAAATAGAAAGTATAGGAAGTTCTGCATTTAGTGAGTGTAGTTCAATAAAAAGAATAGAGTTGCCAAAAAATATAACGCAACTTGAATATGGTGAGTTTAATGAATGTACAGGACTAACAGAAATAGATATAAAAAATGTAACACAAATAGGACGTGCTGTATTTGACGGATGTACAAAACTAACAAAAATAAATACAGAAAATGTAACAGAAATTGGATATAGTGCATTTCGTGGATGTACAGGACTAACAGAAATAGATTTAAGTAATGTAACAAAAATTGAAGATTATGCATTTTATGAATGTACAGGACTAACAGAAATTGATATAAAAAATGTAACACAAATGGGATATGGTGTATTTGAGAAATGTACAGTACTAACAAAAATTGACTTAAGTAATGTAACAAAAATTGAAGGTTATGCATTTTATGGATGTACAGGACTAACAGAAATTGACTTAAGTAATATAAAAGAAATTGGAGAATATGCATTTTGCAGATGCACAGGACTAACAGAAATAGATTTAAGTAAGGTAACAAAATTGAGTAGGTGTGTATTTGATGGTTGGACATCAAATCAAAAAATAAAAGTTCCATTTGCATCAAATACATATAAATTACCATCTGGATGGAATGAAAATTGGAAATATGATTGCAGTGCCAAAATAATATATACAGACACAAATAGTTAAAAATATAATAGCCGATATAATATAAAAAGTAACATTATGTTACATGATATATTATATCGGATTTTTTGTTTAAAAAATTCAATAATGTACTAAATTGCTCCTCCGTCGCAATGGAACTAATAAAGAAATAATATTGAAAAAATATATAACCTCCCGTATAATATAATTATGTAACCTAAAGTTGCAAATAAATTAAACAGGAGGTCTTTTAGATGACGAATAATCAAATACTCAGAAAGTTGAGTCAAAAAAATGTAATGCCACAATAGTATATACTACCAACTAAAAAATATTGATTTATTCAATAGCACATTTTTATATGTATAAAAAAGGTTGACGTAAAACCACAAAAATGATAAAATAACTAAGTATCAAAAAACAACAAGGTACCTTATAAGGCACCGAAACCTAAAAGGAGGCTATTAATAATGGAAATCAAAAAACAACGGTATATTTTAGCAGAAAAAGAGGATGATTTTCCACCTTTTCCTTTTAATTTTCCACAAGTCCATATTCAAAAAATAAATTTAGATGAAATGAAAAATCCGGAAGAGTTTTTCAAATCATTATTTAAACCAGATTTTGATGTAAATGGTTTTCAAGATATGGATAATAATGAGGAAATTCCAAAAACAGAAAACGAACCATTACCAAAAATTAAAGATGTTGAAAACGAAGTGCTTAAAAACATTGTTGGGCAGGATATGCAGATAAGAGAAATCTTAACTGAAATCTATAAATCAATTATTTACGAAAACTTAAAATCCAACATTTTAATTATTGGTAAAAGTGGAACTGGAAAAACAGAAACTGTAACTCAAATTGCCAAGAGGCTAAATATTCCTTATGCTATCGAAGATGCGACCAAATATACAAAGGAAGGTTATGTTGGATTTGATGTATCAGAAATGATATCAAACTTACTCGAATCAGCTGATAATAATCTGGAACGAGCAGAAAAAGGACTTTTAATTATTGACGAAATCGATAAAAAAGCAAGCTTAAAAGCAGATGATCCATCAGGAAAAGAAGTTCTTCAGAGTTTACTTAAAATTATTGAAGGAACAAAAGTAAAAGTTAGAGTAGGTCAGTTTTTATCAGCCAGAGAAGTGGATTTTGATACTAAAAATGTAACTGTAGTTCTTATGGGAGCATTTGAAGGTATTGAGGAAATTAGAGAAAAAAGACTTAATGTGAAAAAAATGGGATTTCAGGCAGGAACGGCTTCAAGAAAAAGTATACCTAAAAAAGAAAGACTTATAAATAAGCAGGACTTAAAAAACTATGGATTTCCAAATGAATTTGTTGGTAGAATTGATAACATTGTGGAAATGAATGAATTGAAAAAAGGTGCATTAGCTAAGATTTTGAAGAATTCAGAACTTTCAATTTTTAGAAGGTATGAAGCAGCACTTCTTAAAGAAGGAATTAAATTATCTTATAGCTTAAACATTTTTTCAAAGATTGCAGAGGAATCATTGTTATTAGATACCGGAGCAAGAGAACTTAGCAATACCGTAAATTACGTGTTCTCAAAGATAATGTATGATGTAATGGCAAATCCGGGAGCATACACTAAGTGTAGAATAACTGCTAGAACCGTAGATGACAATACAAAATATAAATTATCTTAAAGCATTTCAAGGAAGAATTTAATAGCACTTTTCTGGGCAGTAAAATGAGTTTAAAATAACGAATTTTATTGCCTAGAAAAATGAGAAAGGAAGTTAGATTATGAAAAAACGGGCAAATGAAATAAGAAGAGTTATTTCAGGAGCAAGAACATTTTTAATTATTACCCATGTAAGACCAGATGGGGATGCTATTTCTAGCTCAATTGCTATGTATTTGTTTTTAACAAGCATCGGAAAATCTAAAGAGAACATCGATGTTTTTATTCCAAATTCTAGCAATGACCTAAAATTTATTGATTCTAAAAAGGTTATAAAAACAAAGCTTGAAGAAAGAAAATATGATGTAGCAATTGTTGTAGATTGTTCAAATTATGTAAGAACAGAAGGATTTAACTATACTAATTTTGCAGAAAAAACAATTGTAATTGACCATCATAAAGCTTTAAACTTTAAAATAGATACAAAATATGCTTTGATAGATCCAAAAGCTGCATCTTGTACATGTATTTTATTTAGAGAATTTAAAAATTATGTTTCAAAAATAAACATGATGGACTTTCTTAGATGTATAACAATTGGAATTTTATCAGATACAATTGGTTTAACAATAAATGTAACTGAAGAAAGTAAAAGCATATTGGAATATAATGAAAAAAATGGAATCGATATTTCAAAAGTAAAAAAAGAGCTGCTAGAAGTAGACGAAAGAACCAAAGAACTTATAGAATTGGCATTTAAGAGATACAGCAAAAAGAAAGGAATTTCTTGTACATATATTATGCAAGGTGATTTAAAAGATGATGAAAAAGATCTGAAACTTATTAATCACAAAAGCATAATAGAAAAAGTTATGCATGAGAAAAAATGCGAAACCTTGATTCTCTTAATGGAAAATGACCAAAAACAGTTTAAGGGTTCTATTAGAACAACTTTAGAAAATGTAAAATTAAATGAAATTTGCAATGAAATGATCAAGAAAAATCTTTTCTTACAAGGCGGAGGCCATGATAATTCTGTTGGATTTAAAGTAAGAATAGAAAATTTAAATATCAAAGAAAGTGCAGAAAGTACATTTAATCTTGTTATTAACGCCATTTTAAATAACTAGCACCAAGCAACAAAATGCCGTCTATTTTGGTACAAACATCAAAATAGACGGCATTTTTCAAATATAATGGTAAAAAAAGGCGAAGTTTGAAAAAATTGAAAAATACAATATTTTAATCAAATTTTGCGCCTTGAAAGGAATGTTAGTAAATATGAAACCAGATATAACAGTTATAGTAATAACATATAATACACCAGATAATTATTTAGAAAAGTGTTTAGAAAGCATAGTAAATCAAACCTATAAAAATATAGAAATATTAGTAGTAGATGATGGTTCTAAAAATGATGTTAAAGGGATTGTAAATAAATTTAAAGATGAAAGAATAAAGTTAATAAGGCAAGAAAACCAAGGAGAATCAGTAGCGAGAAATGTAGGAATTAAAAATGCTTTAGCAAATAATATTATTTTTGTTGACAGTGATGATTATGTAAAAAAAGATATGTGTCAAAAGGTACATAATTGTTTATTGGAAATAAAAGATTATGAAATTATAATTTTTAATTGTTATGTTGATTTTGAGAAACAAAGCGTTAAAAATAAATTTTATACCGAAAATGGATGGCTAAATGAATCAGATATAAAAGAGATAGAACTCCAAAATATAGAGAAGGGAATTGTAAAATATTATCCTCCTAAAACGAATATTTCTGTTGTGTGGGCAAAAGTATATAATAAAGAATTTATTTTAAAAAATAATTTGAAATTTATACCAAATGTAATTAGAATGCCAGATGCCTTATTTAATATGGAAGCGTTTGAAAAAGCAAATAAAATATATGTTTTAAATGAATATTTATACCATTATCAGCAAAATCAATTTTCTATATGTAACAGATTTTCTAAAGACACGGTTGATTATTATGAAAAATATATAAAATATGTTCAAGAATATATAAAAAAATACAATAAAGATGAAGATTTTGTAGATACATTAAATTTGAAAATTGTAACAAGCATTGATATATATATGAGTAATTATTTTTTTAACAAAAGTAACCCAAAAAACAAAAAAGAAATTGAAAAAGAATTTAAAGAATTATTAGATAAAGACCTATATGTAAATGCTTTTAAAAATGTAAAAAAAGAATATTTAAGCACATACCAAAAGCTTGTACTAAAATATTCAGCTAACAAAGATATAAATAAATTACGAATACTAAGAATAATAAAAAACTTTTTAAGAAGAACAAATAAAACTATGAAATAGATAAAAACCGAAATAAAAAAATTAAGATAAATACTATTAAGGTTAAAATAAAATCCAATTAAAACTGGGTGAGATTGACATAATTTACTTACAGTGATAAAATAATATTATGGCAAATTCAGAAAAGGTAGAAATTGCTAAAAAAAGAAAAAAAGAGGTAAAAAAATGAAAAACTACGAAGAAATGGTACAGGATGCAATTAACAAAGTAAAAGAAGTAAATGATGTAGCAAACCGGTGCTACGGAGAAAATGTAGATCCTGATGCGATTCTGGCTAGAGTTGTCGAAAAAGATGGCTTGAGCGAGTATGAAGTTGAGCAGTTAGTTGTAATTTATTCATATCTCGCACCAGAAGACATCTACTTTCCGATTTCTGCAAGAAGAATGAAGGATTTTCTGGAAAATGTCGTAATCAAACAGGATCCTAAAGGTTGGGAAAAGATAAAAGACCTTTATGATTTTAAAACAGAAAAACCTGAAAAATATCTCAAAAAAATGAGAATTCTTGCAGAAAGTTTCTGGAATAAATTCAGAACAGTGGAAAACTGCTATCAGTATTCAAAAGCTTTCCATGATTTCTCAGAAAGAGTAGCTCCAAAACTGGACGCTCCAGAAGAAATGGGAGTGGTAGAAAGAGTAAAATGGCTGAGATTATGGGCTTTTGTTATAAAAGACCAGGGATTTTTCTGGAATGACTTAACTTATGACAGAAAAATCAATCCTGAAAGCAGAAGGGAGTTTAACGAAAAAGTATCGTTATTCCCAGAAATTTTGCTTTTTATTGAAAAGCAGTACTTTTCTCCTATGCCTGATAAAGAGGTTAGCTTAGAGCTTATCAAGGCATTGATAGGTTTATATCCTAAAAATGTGCAGGCTGAAATCTACAAATTTGCAGAATTGGAGAAAAATGAAATTTACATTCTTAAGGCAGGAACAGTAAGACAGGAAATAAAAAAGAAGATGTTTCCTATTATGTGGATTACAGATCCAACATATTTCTGCACCAAAACTGGTCTTAAACATGCAGAGGCCAGATTTTTAAAAGCAGCAATTAAGCTGGTAAATAAAAACGTAGATATTAAAACTTTGCCAGCGGTAAGAAAAATGGGAACAGACCCATATAGTCTTACTACCAAAAAATTCACATATTATGAGATTTATACTGAACTTAGAGGGGAGATGGAACATACATTAGTAGTTGCAAGCAAAGAAGAGCTTCGTATGTATGTACAGCAGTATAAATGGCTCTCAAATCATCCAGAATTTAAGTTTGGAGACCAGAAAAAGACTGTTTCAGAGTATGGAATTGAAGGTCTTGTGGTCGAAACCTTGGATTGGAAAAAGATTATTAAAGACTGGGCGGAAAATATTGGATTTGCAAGAGAAAAAGACTTAAATCTTGAACTTTTAAGTGCACTGTTTAAAGGAAAAGAGAAAACCTTAGAACAGTATTTTAGCAAAAAGATTTCTGCTGAAGATGTGTACAAAGAGATCGGATTTATTTCCGATAATCAGGCAAAACTCTGCTTTAACAAAAAGACCACTCTTTTAGATGGTGAAGCTGTAGATATGGCAAAAGCTCTTAAGAGAGTAAGAATGTTTAAAGAAAAAAATGCCTTAAAATCCGACATTGTTTATCTTAATATTTTCAGATATTTAGTTGCAAATGCTCCGGCAAAGCTTCCAAAAAATATCTTAAAAACTTATGGTAAAGATAACGAACTTATCGGATTGTCAAAATAAAAATTAATTTCTACCTAAACAAAAGGCGGCAGTTGCCTTGCCTAAAAAACGAGAAACTATATTTTTTTATAGTTTCTCGTTTTGCTTTATTATTTATTTGTCATTTCTTCCAAATCTAAAAGTTCTTGCCAACGTCTATCTACTTCTTTTTGGAATTCTTCTATCATCCATTCATTTCCAGGTTTAAACATATGTCTAAATCTTTTTTGAGGTTTTAAGAAATTTTCAATTGGTAGTTTTTTTGCTGGTTTATATGTTATTTTGTATTTTCCGTCTACAACCTCATATAAAGGCCAATAGCATGTTTGAACAGCAAGTTTATTTATTTCCATAAGGTCTGGAGTGTTATATCCCCATCCACGAGGACATGGAGAAAATACGTTTAAAAATGTAGGACCTTCTGTATAAATTGCTTTTTCAGCTTTTTCATATAAATCTCTAAAGTCCATAAAAGCAATAGATTGTGCAACATATGGAATATGATGTTCTACTAAAATTCCTGTTAAATCTTTTCTTGATTGCATTTTTCCTGCACTTACTTTACCAACTGGAGTTGTTGTTGTATCTGCAAATTTTGGTGTGGCAGAAGAACGTTGAATACCAGTATTCATGTAAGCACCATTATCATAACATACATATGTTAAATCATGGCCTCTTTCCATTGCACCAGACAAAGATTGTAAACCTATATCATAAGTTCCGCCATCTCCACCAAATGTGATAAATTTTGTATGATTGTCTTTAGAAATTTTTCCTTGTTTTTTCAAAGATTTGTATGCAGCTTCAACACCAGATAGGGTAGAGGTAGCATTTTCAAATGCTGTGTGAATAAATGAATCTGTCCAAGATGTATATGGATATGTAAATGTAGAAACTTCCATACATCCTGTAGCACATGAAATTACAGCATGATCTTCTTCTTTTAAAGCTCTTAAAATATGTCTTGCAACAACAGGAGCTCCACATCCAGCACACATTCTATGACCTTCACTAAATCTTGAAGGTTTATTTGCAACTATTTCTTTTAAATTATATGCCATTTTATTTTCCCTCCTTTGTTCTTAGTCCTAAAAATCTATAAGGATTTCCTAAGTCACCAGTTTCTGCAATTTTTGCTAAATCAGAGTATACTGATTCTATATCTTTTGCAGGTACATCTCTACCACCTATACCATAAACATAATTTACAGCTGGTACATTTATTTTATTTACATACATTGCAGATGTAACATCAGAAAATAGAGCTCCACCAGCAGCGTTTAGTGAGTCAGATTTATCTAAAATTGCAACTGCTTTTGCATTTTTTAAAGCCTCTGCAATTTCTTTAGCAGGGAATGGTCTATAAACTCTTATTTTCAATAGACCTGCTTTAATACCTTGTTTTCTTAAATTATCTACAACAAATTTAGTTGTTCCTGCTGTTGAATTCATACATACAATTACTAAATCTGCATCATCTAATTTATAACTTTCAAATAAATCATAATGTCTACCAGTCCATTTTTCAAAATCTTTTGCAACATCTAAAATAACGTCTTTAGCTTTTCTCATAGCGATAGATTGTTGAGCTTTGTGTTCAAATAAAAATGCTTGTAAATCAAGTGGTCCTATTGCCATAGGTTCTTTTTCGTTTAATAAATAATGTTTTGGATTATATGTTCCAACAAATTTTTTAACTTCTTCATCATTTTCTAGGTTTATGTTTTCTATAGAATGTGATGTAATAAATCCATCTTGGCAAACCATTAAAGGAAGTAAAACATCTTCATGTTCTGCAATTCTATGAGCCATAAGTAAATTATCATATGCTTCTTGGTTGTTTTCAGAAAATAACATAATCCAACCACTATCACGTACTCCCATTGCATCTGAATGGTCATTATGTATATTTAGTGGACCAGAAACAGCTCTATTTACTAAGTTCATAACAATTGGAAGTCTTAAACTAGAGGCAATGTAAATCATTTCCCACATAAAAGATAAACCATTACTAGAAGTTGCTGTCATTGCTCTAGCTCCGGCAGCTTCTGCACCAATACAAGCTGACATTGCACTGTGTTCACTTTCAACAGCAACAAATTCTGTATCAACTGTACCATTTGCTACAAATGTAGAAAAATATTGTGGAATTTCTGTAGATGGGGTGATAGGAAATGCTGCAACAACATCTGGATTAATTTGTTTCATAGCAAAACTTGCGGCTTCATTACCACTTAATCTTTCTCTTATACTCATAATCTAAACACCTTCTTCCTTCATTTCGATTGCTTTGAAAGGGCAAACTTGAGCACATACGCCACATCCCTTACAAAAATCAAAGTCAAATTCTTCTCTTTTTAAATCTTTATTTACTGGAATTGCATTTTCTGGACAAACAGGAAAGCATAGTCCACATTGTTTACATTTTTCTTCAATATAAACAGGTCTCATACTTCTCCAATCGCCAGTTTTAAATTCTTTTGAATTTCCAGCTTCATATATATTTCCACCAATGGTTAAATCTTCCATAGGTGTAGTTTTATTTATAGTTGTCATTTATTGTAACTCCCTTCTACTTAGTGGTTTAAGTTATGGCCTTACTTATAGGCTATAACCTTAAGTATTTATATTTCTTTAACTTCTTTTAAAGCCATTTCTAAAGCTTTCATATTTCCATCTATTACTTCAGGTTTTTTAGCAAATTTATGTTTAAATGAGCTTTCCATATCTTTTAAGAAATCTTCTTCATTCATTATGTTTGTAACTTTTACAATTGCTGCTAGCATAGGTGTGTTTGGAAAATATCTACCTAAAGCTTCTTGAGAAACTTTTCTTGCATCTATTGTATAAATTTTTCCTTCATATCCATTTAATGCAGATTTTAGATAATTTGGAGATTTTGTAGTATTAATTACAATTGCTCCTGTGTTTTTTAATCCTGCTGTAACATCTACAGTTTCAAGTAAAGTATCATCTACAACTACAACATAGTCAGGTTCATAGATATTGCTATGAACTGTGATTGGGTTATCACTAATACGGTTGTAAGCAGTAATAGGTGCACCCATTCTTTCTGGTCCATATTCAGGAAATCCTTGAATATATTTTCCAGTATTAAATGCGGCATCAGCTAAAAGTAAAGAAGCAGTTTTTGTTCCTTGTCCACCACGGCCATGCCATCTTATTTCTATTAGGTTATCCATTTTTGTGTGCCCTCCTTAATTTTTTATAGAAGTAGTATATTATGTATTTCCCCAAAAGTCAAGTTATATGTAGAATTGGTAGTCGATACAAATTTTATATTATTTGGAAAAATTTTAGATACAAAATGTATATTTTATGTTATAATACGAAAAGAATTTTAAAAATTATTAAAGACAAGGTTTAGAACATGGTGCAGATGACTATGTAACTAAGCCATTTCATATGAGAGAATTAATTGCTAGAATAAAAATTGTTTTAAAGAGAAAATCAAATATAGAAGATATAAATACACTTGAATGTGGAAATTTAAAACTAAATACAAACGTAAAAATAAAATCTGTAAGAGGATTAGGTTACAAAATAGAATTAGAAGAAAAGTGAAAGGAAGAAAAGATTTGGAACTTACAGGAGAAGTGCTAGGAATAATTTACCAAAATGAAATAAATAGCTATACTATTGCAGAAATATATGCAGAAGAGCTAGAAAAAATAGAAACAATTGTAGGATATCTTCCATTTATAGCAGAGGGAGATACAATAAAAGTTGTAGGGAAAATTGTAGAACACAAAGAATATGGTGAACAATTTAAGGTAGATACATTTGAAAAATTACTACCAAAAACATTAGACGCCTTAGAAAGATACCTTGGAAATGGAACAATAAAAGGAGTAGGACCTGCGACTGCTAGAAAAATTATAAAAAAATTTGGAGAAGAAACAATAGATGTTTTAAAATACGAACCTTTAAGGCTTAATGAAATAAAGGGAATAAGCAAAGAAAAAGCGGAAGAAATTTCAGAAAGCTTTATAGAAAGCTTTGGAGTATGGCAAATAGTAGAGTTTTTAAAACAGTTTAATATTGGAATGGAAAATGCCAAGAGAATTTTTGACAAACTAGGAATAATGGCAATAGAAACAATAAAAGAAAATCCATATATTTTAATAGATTTTGCAAGAGGTGTAAATTTTAAACAAATAGATGACATAGCACTTAATTTAGGAATTGAAAGTAAAAGTTTAAAAAGAATAACTAGTGGAATAAAATATGCTCTGGTTCAAATATCTTATAATGGTCATTCGTGTGCAATCTTACAAAATTTAGAGGAATATGTAATAAATTTATTAGGCATAGATATAGAAGAAGTAGAACAAGGAATAATAAATTTAAAAGCAAAAGGTGAGATTGTAATAGAACAAAGAGATGATGGAACAGAATGGGTGTATTTAGAGAGTTTTTACAATACAGAAGTTGCAATTTCAAATAGAATAACTAAACTTGAAAAATATACAAATTCAAAAAAAGTAAAATCAATAGAAAATGAAATGGAAAACGTAGAAAAATATAATAATATAGAACTATCTGAAAAACAAAAAGAAGCCGTAAAAGCAGTAAATGACAACAATATTACAATAATAACAGGAGGTCCTGGAACTGGTAAAACAACAATTATAAAAGCAATTATAGAAATATATCAAAAATATAATAATAAAATAGTACTTGCAGCACCTACTGGAAGAGCAGCAAAGAGAATGACAGAAATGACAGGAAAAGAAGCAAAAACACTACATAGAGTTCTTGAAATTGGTAAAATAAATGATGATGGATTATATAAAAAAAGTCAAGACTTCCAAGGAGCACCAATAGATGCTGATTTAGTAATTGTAGATGAGATGTCAATGGTAGATATGTTTTTAATGAACTATTTGCTTCAGTCTATATATTTAGGAACAAAACTAATATTAGTAGGAGATAGTGATCAATTACCTTCAGTAGGCCCAGGAAGTGTGCTAAAAGATATAATAGAATCAGGAAAAATTACAACAATTCATTTAGACAAGATTTTTAGACAAGCTGCTAAAAGTAAAATTATTGTAAATGCACATAGAATAAATGAGGGAAATTACTTTATACTAAAAGACGAAGTAGAAAAAGACTCAAAAGAAGATTTCTTTTTTATAAGTGAAAAAAATCAAAATAAAGTTTTAGAACAGGTAATATCATTATGTACAGGAAGATTAAAAAAATTCGGAAATTACGATTTTTTTGAAAATATACAAATACTTACACCTACAAAAAAAGGAACTCTTGGAACAAAAGAATTAAATAAATCTCTTCAAGAGGTTTTAAATCCATATAGTGACAAGAAAAAAGAAAAAACAACATCTAATACCATTTATAGAGTTGGAGATAGAATAATGCAGGTTAAAAATAATTACGATATATACTGGGAAAAAAGATTACATAATGAAACAGGAACAGGAGTATTTAACGGAGAATTTGGGACTATTTTAGATATTGATGAAAAAGAAAAAAATATAGAAATAAAATTCGATGATGAAAAAATTGCATGGTACCAATTTGCGGACTTAGATCAAATAGAGCATAGCTATAGTATAACAATACATAAAGCTCAGCGGAAGTGAATTTGATGTTGTAATAATGTGTATACCAAGAGCTGCACCAATGCTTCTTACAAGAAATTTACTCTATACTGGAATAACAAGAGCAAGAAAACTTCTTATAATTATTAGCGATATAAATACAATAAATTTTATGATAAAAAATGTTGATAGTAAAAAAAGAAATACAGGATTACAATATAAATTACAAAAAAATAATATGTAAAAAATAAACTAAAAATTGTAAAATTAATTTCGATATTTGCTAGATTTTATTTAGAAAATATGCTATTATAATAGATATTTTAATTCAAAAAAATTTGAAAATCAAAATCCAAAAATTCGCGATTAGAGGTGATGATTAGCCAAAATTATTCAAGATAGGAAGCTAAGAACTTATTAAGTTATCATGAATATAAATTTTTAAAATAGTAAACAATAAAAAAGAAAGAGAGGATATTACTATGACAAAATTTAAAGAAAATGAGTTAACAAAAAAAATAGAAAATTTAAAAAAAGAAAAAGTCCTTGAGCTTGAGTTAGAAAGAGGAATAGTAGGAAGTATTAAAATAGAAAAAGCAAGTATTGAATATTGTGATACAACAGGTTTTATACAAATTGCAGGAGAAGGAGTAGACTGGAAAATAAACACAACAGAAATATATGAATATAGAGAAATTGAAAACGGAATAGAAATAGATTTAGAAACAGTAGTTGTAAAAATATATGGAGGCAGTAAATAAAAATTGCGAAAATATAGGGGTTAAAAAGAAAGTAAATACTAAAAAATAAAAATTACAAAAATTTATTGACTAATGAAATAAAAAAATGATATACTTATAAGCAAAATTAAAGAAAAGCTAAAAGCTAGAAGAAAGGTACTAAAATGAAGAAAAATATAAGATTAATAATAATTTTTATTATAATAAGTATATCGTTAGGATTTTTTAAATATATAGTAAATGCAGAAAATCAAACAGAAGAAAAAAAAGAAATAAGTAATGTAATTTCAAAAAACGAAACAACAAAAAATTCTGAAACAAAAAACGAAACGGCAACAAATAATGAAACCACAAAAGAAGAAACTAAAAACACAACAAAAAACACACAAACACAAAAGAAAAATAAAACAAAAACTACTACTAATGGAGCAACAGCAAAAAAATCAAATAATGCAAATTTAAGTAACTTAGGAATGAATCCAAATGATTTTAAAGGATTTAAACCAAATCAAACAACATACAATGTTACAGTTCCAAATAATGTAGAAAAAGTAACAATTTATGCAACAGCACAAGATAAAAAAGCAACAATAAAAGGAAACGAAACAAAACAGCTAAATGAAGGAAAAAATGCTTTAAGTATAGTAGTTACAGCAGAAGATGGAACACAAAAAACATATACAATAAATGTAACAAGAACAGCAAGCACTGCATCTGAAAATACAACAAATGAAAATACAGTAAATGTAAGTTCATCTGAAATAGCTACAGAAGCAAAAGATAATGAAGATATAAAAAATATAGAAATAAAAGGTTATAGTCTAGAACCAGCATTTTCACCTAATATATATGAATATAAAGTAAATGTAAAATCAAATGAAACAAAATTAGATATTACAGCAAAAACAGAAAATCCAAATGTAACAATAGATATAGCTGGAAATGAAAATTTAGTAGATGGTGAAAATACAATAACTATACTTTGTACAAATGAACAAACTAAAAAAAATTTAACTTACCAAATTATAGTTAATAAATCAAGTGAAACAGAAGACAATGCAGCACTTACAGCAAATTTAGCAAAGCAAAAAGCTAAAAAAGTAAGAATGATTTTAATTGGTTTAGCAGTAGCTTTTGTGGCAATAGTATTAATAGTTATATTTAAATCAAGAAATAATAACTACGAAGAAGATGAAGACAAATATGAATATGATGAAGAAGATCAAAATAAAATAAACTTAAGTGATGATGAAGAATTTTTTAGCAGAATAAATAGAGAAAATTGGGAAGCATCAAATAAAAAAAGTAAAAAGGAAACACTAAGTGATGATGATATGAATATTGGTTTTAATAACGAAACATATTTCAAACCATACAAAGATATAAGTAGTAAAGAAAAACTAGAAAAAGAAGAGACAGAAGAATATTTTAGAACATCCAAATCTGGAAAAAAAGGAAAACATTTTTAAATTTTATAGCACTAATTATAAAAATTAGTGCTTATTTTTTGTAAAATCTATTGATAAAAACAAAAAAGTGTAATATAATTGTAAACAAAATGTAATAATAATGTAATGAATATAATCAAAGGAGAAGGATGCAGAATGTTTAAATTCGGATGGGGACAAGACATAGGAATAGACCTAGGTACAGCAACAGTAATAGCATATATAAAAGGAAAAGGAATAGTACTACGCGAGCCATCGGTAGTTGCAGTTGATAATAATACTGGAGAGGTAGTAGCAGTTGGAGAAGAAGCAAGAAGAATGTTAGGTAGAACACCAGGAAATATAGTTGCAACAAGACCATTAAGAGAAGGTGTAATATCAGACTACACAGTAACAGAAAAAATGCTTAAATATTTTATAAACAAAGTTGGAGGAAAAACGCTATTTGCTCCAAGAATAATGATATGTATACCATCAAGAGTAACTGAAGTTGAAAAAAAGGCAGTAATAGATGCAGCAACAAATGCAGGAGCAAGAAAAGTATATTTAATAGAAGAACCAATAGCAGCAGCAATTGGAGCAGGAATAGATATATCAAAACCATGTGGTAATATGGTAGTAGATATTGGAGGAGGAACAACAGATATAGCAGTAATATCACTAGGAGGTTCAGTAGTTAGCACATCTTTAAAAATAGCTGGAGATAAATTTGACGAATATGTTGTAAAATATATAAAGAAAAAATATAATCTAGCAATTGGAGAAAGAACAGCAGAAGAACTAAAAGTAAATGTAGGATGTGTGTATCCAAAAATACAAGATGTGGAAATGGATGTAAGAGGAAGAGATTTAACAATGGGACTTCCAACAACTGTAACAATACACTCAAGTGAAATGCTAGAGGCTTTACAAGAACCTGCTTTAATGATAGTAGATGCAGTGCATTCAGTACTAGAAAGGACACCGCCAGAACTTGCAGCAGATATAAGTGACAAAGGAATTTATATGACAGGTGGAGGTTGCTTAATAGATGGTTTAGATAAACTATTACAAGAAAAAACAGGAATAAATGTTATGATAGCACAAGACACAGTATCATGTGTAGCTTTAGGAACAGGTAAAGCATTAGATACACTAGATTCAATAGATGAAAAAGCTCGTAAATAAAACAAAAATTACTAAAATTAAAAAAGCATAAAAAAATAAAAAAAAGCAATAATAAATTTTGAAGGTGAAAAAAATGAAAAAAACCAGAAAAATACTTATTATTGCTTTTTTATTATGTGTGTATATATTTTACTGCAAAATAAATAGCATACCAAATAAAATAATTGTATATGGTGATGAAAAAATAAAATTTTTTACATCTAAAGATATACAAAATGAAAAATTACAAA
The DNA here is from genome assembly GCA_934141475.1 of uncultured Clostridia bacterium. Taxonomy (GTDB): domain Bacteria; phylum Bacillota; class Clostridia; order TANB77; family CAG-508; genus CAG-269. Next base: position 10,125 of record CAKPCG010000022.1, on the reverse strand, counting down.
AGAACAAAGAAACATTAGTTGATGTAAAGTTATTTAATACATTTTCTGTAAAGCAAGTTTCGGTTAATTTAATAGATAGGGCAACAGTTATTCCAATAGGACAAATATCAGGCTTAAAACTTTATACAAATGGTGTTCTAGTAGTTGGAATGAGTGAAATAAAAGGTGAAGACAATAATAAATATAAACCATATGAAAATTCTGGAATAGAAGAAGGAGACAGAATAGTAAAAATAAATGATAAAGAAATTGCAGATACAAAAGAATTAATAAACATGGTAAATTCATCAAAAGGAAAAGAGATAGAAATAGAATATGTTAGAGAAAATGAGTCAAAAAAATGTAAAATAAAACCTATAAAATATGTAGATGGATCGTATAAATTAGGACTTTGGGTAAGAGACAGCAGTGCAGGAATTGGTACAATGACATTTTATGAACCATCAACGGGAAGTTTTGCAGCATTAGGTCATGGAATAACAGATAATGATACAGGAAGTTTGGTAGAAATAAAAAATGGAGATTTTTTAACAACAAAAATACTGTCTGTAGTCAAAGGTAAAAAACGGAACTCCACGGAAAAATACAAGGAACGATAGAAGATGGAAAAACAATAGGTACAATTTATAAAAATAGTAATTTAGGAATATATGGAACTGTAAGTAATATTTCATCTATACAAGCCAATATGTCTAATGAGATGGAAGTTGCAAGAAGAGATGAAATAAGCTTAGGGGAAGCTACTATACTTTGTGATTTAGATACAGAAAGTTCTTCATCAGTGCCAAAAGAATACAAAATAGAAATAGAAAAAATATTTATAAATAATAATAACGATAATAAATCAATGTTAATAAAAGTGGTAGACCAGGAATTAATTGAAAAAACTGGAGGGATAATACAAGGCATGAGTGGAAGTCCTGTTATACAAAATGGTAAATTTATTCGGAGCTATAACAAATGTACTTGTAAATGACCCAACACAAGGGTATGCAGTATTTGGAGATATAATGTTAAAAGAAATGAAAGAAAATTAAAGGAAAACTACATTGTTAGTAGTTTCCCTTTAATGCTATATTAATTCTTCTTTCTGCGTCTTTTTTTGCTATATCTCTTCTTTTATCATACAATTTTTTTCCTTTTCCAATTCCTAATTCTAATTTAACTAAGCTTCCTTTAAAATATAAAGAAATTGGAACAAGAGAATAACCTTGTGTTTTTATTTTTCCTATTAATCTATTAATTTCAAATTTATTAAGTAAAAGTTTTCTATCTCTTAAAGGGTCTTTATTGTATATATTTCCAAATTCGTAAGGACTTATATGAATGCCAATTGCATAGCATTCACCATTTTTTATGTTAGCAAAAGAATCTTTTAGATTAACTTTTCCTCTTCTTATTGATTTTATTTCAGTTCCGACTTAGAACTATTCCGCATTCGATTTTATCTATAATTTCGTAGTTGTGATAAGCATTTGGGTTTTTTGCTATAAGTTTAGTAGATGGCATAATTAAAATATCCTTTCAAATTAAAATATCAAACCTAATTATAGCATTAAAATTTTCAAAAGTCAAAATGATAAAAATGCTTGACAAATTTTTGTCAAAAAGTATATACTGATGTAGTAAAAGTAATTAAAAAACATAAAACAATTAATGATACGCATATAAGCGGAAGTTGCAACAAAAGTACACAAAAAGATATTAAGTTTTTTAACAAAAAATAAAATAAGAAGGGAAAAAGGTGGGAGAAATGACGAAAAACACAAGAAAACAAACGGGAATAACATTAATTGCACTTGTAGTAACTATAATAGTTATATTAATTCTAGCAGGAATAAGTTTAACTATGGTATCTGGAAAAAATGGTATACTTTCAAGAGCGGCACAGGCAAAAGAAGAAACCGAAATTGCACGGTGATAAAGAAAAGTTATCTTTATATTATGTGCAAGCGGAAAGCGAAAATAAGTATGGCAATATTTCTAATGACGATTTTATGGAATACCTAGAGGAGCAAAATATTCCAACAAGCTCAGAAAATGGCAAAAACTATGCAGAGGTAAATGGTAGAATTTATGACATAGGAATAGACAAAGATGGAAATATAACCATAGAATATGTAAACCAAGGAAAAATAGATGGACCTAGAATAAATAAAATAGAAATTACATCTAAAACTCAAAATTCTATATCAATAAAAGTAACATCTAGTAGAATGGATGGGGGTAAATATAAATATTATATATCTACAGATGAATCAAACTATGGAACTGAAAAAGGAAGTAATCAAACCGGAGAATATACATTTGTAGGTTTAAGTGAAAATAATAAATATTATATAAAAGTTGTAGGAGAAACATCACAAGGAAACTGTGAAAAAACAATAGCAGAAGAAATAAAAGCAATTCCGGAAGCAACAAGTTCAAACATAAAATACACTATTAAGTGGGCAAATGGAGTAGCAACAGTAACCGTTAGTACGACTCAAACACGGTTTTAGATTAGAAACAAGCTTAAATAATAAAGATTATACAGGAGTTACAAGTAGAACTAATTTAAAAAGTGGAGATAAAGTATATGCTAGGTTAACAGATGGAAATATAGCAGGAAAAGAATATGCAATATCTGTTGTAGATACAGTAGCACCAACATTAAATGCAAGTTTAGTTGAAAAAACAACTAGAAGCTTAAAAATAAAAGCAACAGCAACAGATAATGAAAGTGGATTAAAAGGACAAAGCTATAAATTTTATAAATCTGATTCTTTAGGAGGAATTTCAAGTTTAACAAAAGAAGATGGAAGCAGTACAACAGGAGAATATGTATTTGACAATTTAGACCAAAATACAACTTATTACATAAAAGTAAAAATATATGACAATGCAGGAAATTCTTCAGAAAAAATTGTAACTGCAGAAACAGGCTTAATCCCAAGTGCAGAAAGTGCAATAAAACAAAATGTAAATTGGCAAAAAAATAAAACTGCAATTGTTAGTTTATCTACACAAGAAAAATTCACTATATTATATAGTTTAGATAGAGAAAATTGGGAAACATATACAAAAGATTTAGAAATAAATAATAATTCAAAACTTTATATTGTTTTAACAGATGGAAAAAATAAAGGTGAAGATTATGAAATAAATATACAAGATAATGAAGGACCAAAAATAGAAATTGTAAGAAACAAGACTACAACAAATTCAATTGAAATAACAGTAAATGCAGTAGATAATGTATCTGGAATGCCAAATCCAGCACTATTTACATATTACATAAAAGAAGATGGAGATGATTTATATAAACCTGTTTTAGTAGGCTCTGAATCAAACACATATACATTTACAAATCTTGTATCACAAAAAACATATAACATTAAAGTTACAACATCAGATTTAATAGGAAATGAATCAGCTGGTTTAATAAATGTTGTAACAGAAGATTTTGTATATCAAGAGGGAGACGTTACATTCTCAAATACAGTGTGGTCTAATAAAAAGGCTAGTGTAACTATAATAAATAATACAGAATATGACATGCAATACAAAGTTGTTCCTAAAGGAGAAGAGATTAACTTATCAGAAGGATTAATAACAATAAGTGATAAAAATAAGGTAATTGATAATTTACTAGATGGATATTCCATAGTTGTGAGATTATATGACGGAACAAATGTAACAACAGGATATGCAACATGTGAAATAAAAGATAATACACCACCTAAAATTATAGAAGTAAAAGGATTAACAAGCAATTGGCAAAAAGAAGATGTAATACTTACTGTAAATGCAAAAGACAATGAAAGTGGACTTACAAACAAATGCTATAGTTTTGATGGAGGAAATACATGGCAAGAGGAAAATTACAAAAAATATACAGAAAACACAAAAGCAATAGTAATAAAAGTAAGAGACGAAGCAGGAAATATAGCAACATATAATACAATAAATATAACTAATATAGATAAAGTAGGACCAGAAATAACAACAGATACAAATATAAAATCTGATTCCATAACAGTAGATATAACAAAAATTACAGATTTAGGAGTTGGGGTTTTAGATAATCCTGAAATAACATATAAAATAGCAAAATCAGAAGAAGAACTAAAAACTGTAACAGGAGAAAAAACAACAAATACTTCAAAAACATATGATAAATTAACACAAAACACAAATTACTATATACAAATAGAAGTTTCGGATAAACTTGGAAATATAACAAAAAAAATACTTACAGTATCTACAGGATCTTTAAATGCAAGTTCTAAAGATTTAGAAATATCAAATGTAACTTGGAGTAATAAAAAAGCATCTTTAAGTATAACAAATAAATCTACATATAAAATGCAATATCAAGTAGTAAATAAAGGACAAACATTTGATGAAAAAAGTAATTGGATATTAACAGATGAAGCAACTATAAAATTATCAGACTTAAATCATGGAGATGCAATATATGCAAGATTAACAGATGAAACAAACTTTAGCGGAATTGTAAGTAAATTAGTTTCTGATGAAAAGGCACCTACAATAGAAGTAACAGGAAATAGTACAACTTGGACTAAAAATAATATTACACTAAAAGTAACAGCAGAAGACTATGAAACAGGATTACCAGAAAAACCATATAGTTTTAATGGTGGACAAACATGGCAAGCGGAAAACACAAAAGAATACAGCCAAAATACTTCAGGAATAATTATAATGGTAAGAGATGATGCCGGAAATATAGCAACTTATGACACTATAGATATAACAAAAATAGATAAAATAGGACCAGAAATCACAATTGAACAAACAAAAAATACAACAAAAGATACAACAATAAAAGTTAGTGCTATAGATTCAGCTTCTGGACTTCAAAGTGAGCCATTATATACATATTATATAAAAACAGAAAAAGAAACATCATATACAAAAGTAAAACAAACAACAGAAACAACATATACATATGAAAATTTAAAATCTGATACAAATTATACAATAAAAGTAGAAGCATCAGATGTTTTAGGAAATATAGGTACAGGAATAAAAGAAATATCAACTAAAAACTTACAGTATGTAGATGGAGATATAACTTTTGTAGATAATACTTGGAGTAATTCAAAATCTACAGTTAGTGTAAAAAATAACAAAACAGATTTTAATGTAGAATATCAAATTGGAAAAAATGGAGCAGATATTCAAACAAAAGGAACATGGATAAAAATTACTGAAAAAGAATTTAAAATTAATAACTTAGAAGATGGAGATATAATATATGTAAGACTAACAGATGATGTAAACTCAACAGCTGGATATGCAACACTAAATATTAAAAATATATCTCAAAAAACATATACGATAGATGAACTTGCAAAAAATACAACAAGAGCAAATTTTGATATATTAGCATTAAAAACATCAAATAATGAAATTAGAGTACAAATAGATGGCGAAAAAGATGATACTAGCTTATATAATTACTATTACAAAACTACAAATGATGATGAATATACTTTAATTAGTACAAATACATATGGATATGACCCAGCAGTAATTACAAATGTAAAAGAAGGTGTAACTTATCAAATTAAGGCAACAACAGTAAGCTCAGCTGGAAAAGTATCAAGAAGTAAAAATACTGCAACCGTAATTGCTTTAGAACAAGCAGATGTAAATTTAGTGTATGCAGACAATAGAACATATATAGACAATAGTAAGCAAATAGACGTAAGTTCTAAAGCAGGAACAGGAACTGTAACTCCAGGAGATACAGTTAAAACAAATGCAGGTTATACAATAACATTGCCAGAAAAATTTAAAATATCAGGAATAGATGGAGAAAAAACTGAAGAAAATGGTGCAATTTTAATAGATAGCTCAGGAAATGAATATGTATGGATTCCTGTAAATGATACTATCTATGATGGAGTAACATTACTTCCAGAAAGTACTGCAACAGCCTCAAGAACATACAAACCAATGACTAAGAAAAATCTAGATGGATCTTATGAGAGTTTTATATATTTATTTAATGGAAGTAATTCTTATAGAAACACATCAACAAATGTGGGAGTTGGAAAATCTGGCAATAGAGAACCAAGCTTACTTACAGCAAATGACAAAGATGGTTATACATGGAAAGTAAGTAGTTTAATTGGAACTAGATTAGATGCAGATGAATCAAATTATAGTAAAACACTTGGATTTGCAAAATCAGCAGAATTTGGTGAATATTTAGAAAATAGTTATTCAAATATGATATCTTCAGTAGATGGATTTGGAGGATTTTATGTTGGAAGATATGAAACTACATATGATGAGCAAGACGGAAAAATTGTTGTAGGTTCAAAAGCAAACTCTAAAGTACTATCACTTAAGAATTGGTATGAATTATATTTATATCAAGATAGCTCTAGATATGAATCAAATCCTTATAACTCAGTAAATAGTGTTACAAGTTCTATGATTTGGCAAAGTCAGTATGATGCAATGTTAAATTATATATTAAAAGGAAATGATAAAGGAAAAGTTACAACAAAAGTTGGAACACAAAAAGGACAACAAAGTAATTCAAAACAAGACGAAACAGACAAAATAAATAATATATATGATTTAGGTTCAAATGTTTATGAATTTACACAAGAAGCAAATGGAACAAACTATAGAATTTATAGAGGTGGAAGTTATGATACATCAAGAAAAATTTCACCTGCTGAAAAAACGTCAGACAGCCCAGAAGATAAGGGAGAGGGAATAGGTTCAAGAATTGCTTTATATGCAAAAAGTACAAAGGACGAAATAGGTCCGTCAATAAAAATAACAAGTTTAACATCAGCAACAAATTCTATTACTGTAACAGCTTTAGCTACAGATAAAGAAAGTGGTGTTGAAAGTTATAGATACTATATAAGTGAAAATGGAACTAACTTTACTCTTGTAGAAACAAGTAGTTCAAATTCATATACATTTAAAGGATTAAAAAGTGCAACAAAATATAGTATAAGAGTAGAAGCAATAGACAAAGCAGGAAACATAGGAGATTATACAGATGGTCAAAAAGAAACAACTTCACTTGGAAGTGTTGCAAAATCTTCAATTAAAGTTGTTCAACAATCTGGTTCAAATGGAAAAGGAACTGTACAATTAAGTTTAAGCCAAAATTACATAGATTCTGGATACTATATAGAATACCAAATTGTAAATGCAGGAGGTACTATATCTTCTACATGGACAAAAGGAGAGACTGTAAGGAATTTATCTAATGGACAAAAAGTATATGCATGTTTATATGATGGAATAAATAGATCAACAGATAGTTTTGAATATACAGTTTCAGATTTAGAACAATTTGAATACTATGTAGATACCAAAGGAAATTCAACTCAAAATAAAACAGTATTATATACAGATTCAAATGGAAAAACAGCATATATACCAAAAGGATTTAAAGTTGGAATAACAAGCAAAGTAAATACTATAAATAATGGACTTGTAATACAAGATGAAAGAGAAAACGAATTTGTTTGGATTCCAGTAGAAGATGTGGTAGAAACAGATACATCAAAAACTTCAACTCAAAAAGCAATGGCAAGATATCAAACAGGATATGATGGAACAACTGCAAACAAATATTATGAAGGTATATTATATGATTTTTCAGGAACAACTTCTACTAAAAAACAAACAAAATCATTAATTGGTTCAGCTTATGCTTATATGGAACCAAGATTGGTTACAGGTGGCTCAGATTATAGTTGGAATATTTCAAAAAATTCTGCCAAAGGACAATCATATGATACTTTAGTAGATTTTTATAAATACTTTGGTTTTGGTTCATCGAGTGGAGTAAATGTATTTTCTGGATACACAGAATTTGGATCATATATGAATCAGCAATATACAAATATGGTGCAAAGTGTAGATAAATATGGAGGATTTTATATTGGAAGATATGAAACAAGCGTATCTGGAGCAGTAGGAAACAAAGCAGCAATTGCAGAAGTAAAAATTAATAAAACACCAATAAATAATCAAAACTGGTATAAAGATTATTATTACCAAGACAGTAATATAAATAAGACAAATATTTATTATAATAACTCAGCAGTAACAAGTCAAATGGCATGGGGAAGCCAATGGGATGCTGTTTTAAACTGGATGCTAAAAGATGATAATACAAAAAGCTTTGTAACTAGTGTAACAGGAAATCATAGTGGAACAGTTGCTACAACAGGATCATATGCATCAGATTTTGCAAAAAATATTTTTGACATGAGCTCAAATGTAACAGAATGGGTACAAGAAACAGGAGCAAGTACAACAACTTACAGACAATATAGAGGTGGATATAGTACACTTTTAAATGCAACTCATTATAATGAAAGTGCAGCATCAAGAGTAAATGAATGGATGCCACCAACAATGACAACTGTATATACAAATGAAGGAAATGGCACAATAAATAAAAATCTATTAGGAACAAGAATGTCTTTATATATAAATAATGAAGAAGATGTAACTGCACCAGAAGCCACAATAGATTCTGTAAATGTTGGAACAAATAATATAAATGTAAAAGTAAATGCAAAAGATGAGGAATCTGGAATATTAAAATATGTATATTCTCTAAGCAATGTAAGTTATGAAAGTAGTAATTTTAGTGAAAGTGATGTTGTAAAAAAAGAAGAAGCATATAGTAATAATTATACAATAGAAGGACTAACACAAAATCAAACATATTACTTAAGAGTAGAAGTAGTAAATGGAAATAATAAATCAACATTTTTATATAAAGAACCTATAAAAACTACATTACTAAGTGTTGAAGAAGGAGCAATTGTAAGAGAAAAAGTATGGGGAAAAGATGGAAATGGTAAAATTTATTGCTCGATAAGTTCTAGTAAGTCAAACTTAAAAGATGAAGGATATTACATACAATACCAAATAGTAAAAAAAGGCGGAACATTTAGCGTAAATGGAACATGGACAAAAGGAGATACTCCATCTGGATTATCTGTAGGAGATACAGTTTATTTAAGACTATTTGATGGCATAAATGTATCTTCATATTACATGACAGTACCAATAACAGAATTAGAAACATTCTCAGATGAATACACAAAAACAGATATATATGAGGATTATGATGTAGATGAATCTGGAAACAAAACATTAGTTGGAACAGCATATATTCCAAAAGGATTTAAAGTTGCTAAATCTAGTATGACTAAGAAAATAGCAAATGGACTAGTAATTGAAGATTCTATAGGAAATCAATATGTTTGGGTACCTGTAAAAAATGCGGTATATGATGGAAAAACATCATTTAGTGCAAGTTATAAACCACTTGCAAGATATCAAAGTGGATATGATACAACATCGAAAAATCAATATTTCGAAGGAGTATTTTATAATTATTCTGGAACAAATTCATCTGTAATGAGTACTGGAACAAGACTTGGACAAGGATCTTGGAGAGAACCAAGCTTAGTTACAGGATCAACTGCAAATTATTCATGGATATCTGTTGCAGGAGGAAAATATGATGCAGAACAATATACAAGACTAAATGGACTTGGAATAACTAGCCCAACAACATTTGGACAATATATGAATAATAATTTTACATATATGGTACAAAGTGTTGCAAAATATGGAGGATTTTATATTGGAAGATATGAAACAAGTATATATACAGATGCAGGAACAAATGATTATTCTAAGGGAACAATAGTAAAATCTGTAGATAACCAAACTCCAATGGCAAGTATAGATTGGTATAAAATGTATTTATCACAAGATAGTAATTATGAGAAAAATCCATATAAATCAAATACAAATGTAAGAAGTGAAATGATTTGGGGTTGCCAGTATGATGCAACATTAAACTTTATTCTTCAAGGTTCAGATAAGAGCAAAGTTACAGCAATAACAGGAAATCATACAGGTAGTAGAACATCAACAGGACAATTTGGAAATGACATAATGAACAATATTTTCGACCTAGGCTCGAACGTAAGAGAGTGGACACAAGAGGCCAACGGCGTTCAGTATCGCGCAGGTCGTGGTGGCGATTACGGTGTTGATGTTACCGGTAGTGCAGCCTCTCGCTATGGTTATACGTCTACTGATAGCCAC
>CAKPCG010000021.1 GCA_934141475.1 uncultured Clostridia bacterium | reverse complement strand
CTCTTACTTCGTCAATTTCCAAATATTCTTTCATTTGAAATTCCTCCTTTAAATATTTATATAAAATGCAGTTACTTGTTGCAACTACTATTTTTAACTTAGTTTACATTTTTAAAATTTGATTTTTATTTTTTTCTTCTTCTTTACGTCTTTTTTCTGCCTCTTTTTTAGCTCTTTGTAGACGCTTTTCTTTTTTTCTTTCTTCTATTTCGGCAGATTTTATTTTCTGCTCTTTTTGTTTTTCTTGAACAGCTTTTATTTCTCTATCATATCCTACAATATTGTTTGCAGTTTTTAGGTACATTCCCGCCTGATATTCCTCTTTTTTACCTTCTAAATCAAGTTTGTGTTCAAAATACTTATCTAAGATTTTTCTTTCTTCTTTTATTTCTCCACCTAAATGTAAATATTTATATCTCCATATTACATGTCTTACATAACTTGCATATTCTTCTTGACTTATTTTGTCATAGTTAAACTCGACTTTAAATCTGCAATGTGCAATAGATATTGTAATATTTGTCCATAAATCTTGCTCTGTATCTTCAAAATCTTGTCTTAAATCTTTTATTGTTTGATATAAATTATCTACAAGTTTCAAATATTCAGATTCATTTATATTAAATCTTTTTGGTACTTCATATACATTTACTGGTTTCTTTTTTAATAACCCCTTTGGTAAATAATAAAAATACATTTCTCCTGTTTGAACACTACCTGGTCTATCAACTATAGAAGCATATAGATATATTTCATCCCATTTTTCAGGAATTAAGTCAAACAGATAATTTTGAATTTTTTCATATTTATCTTTCATGTTTTTTGTCGTTCTAAGCATCCTTTTTTACACTCCTATTTTCTTTTAGAGGTAATTCTCTTTAGTTTATAGAAGAATTTTCCTCAAACAACGCAGAATTATTATTTTTCAATTAAGCTTTCTCCTGTCATCTCTTCTGGTTTTTCAATTCCCATAAGTTCTAACATTGTTGGTGCTAAATCTGCTAATTTTCCTTCTTTTAATTTCACATTTTCTTTTTCAGAAATTAAAATTAATGGTACTAAATTTGTTGTATGTGCAGTATGTGGTTCACCAGTTTTATAATCTATCATTTGCTCAGCATTTCCGTGATCTGCTGTAATTAATAGATTTGCCTTTTGAGCAAGTATTGCATCTACTACTTTTCCAACACATTCGTCAACTGTTTCAATTGCTTTTATAGCAGCTGGTAAACTTCCTGTGTGACCTACCATATCTGGATTTGCATAATTTAATATTATACAATTATATTTTTTTGAATTTATTGCATCTACTACTTTTTCTGTTACTTCATATGCACTCATTTCTGGTTGCATATCATATGTTTCTACTTTTGGAGATGGAACTAAAATTCTGTCTTCTCCCTCATATTGTTTTTCTTCTCCTCCATTAAAGAAAAATGTAACATGTGCATATTTTTCTGTTTCGGCAATTCTTAATTGCTTTCCACCATTTTTGCTTATTACTTCACCTAAAGTATTTTTTACAGGCTCTTTTTTAAATGCTATATGAACATTAGGCATTGTTTCGTCATAACTTGTAAAGCATACAAAATAAAGGTTCATTTTCTTTGTTTCAAATTCGTTAAATTCTTTGTCTACTATAGCTCTTGTAATTTGTCTTGCTCTATCTGGTCTAAAATTAAAGAATATTACTGAATCCCCATCTTCTATTGTAGCTACTGGCTTTTCTCCATTTACTATAACTGTTGGTTCTACAAATTCGTCAAATACTTCTTTTTGGTAAGAACTTTCTATAGCACTTATTGCACTTGCAGATGTTTCTCCTTTACCATATACCATTGCATCATATGCTTTTTGAATTCTATTCCAACGTTTATCTCTATCCATTGCATAAAATCTTCCTGAAATTGAAGCTATTTTTCCAATTCCTTTTTCTTGCATTTTTTCTTCTAGCTCTTGTATATAGTTTTCTGCTGATGCAGGAGGTGTATCTCTTCCATCTAAGAAACAATGTACATAAACATCTTCAAAATCTCTTCTCTTAGCCATTTCTAATAGTCCATATAAATGTCTATTATGACTATGAACTCCTCCATCTGACACCAATCCTAATATATGAAGTTTTGAATTATTTTTCTTGCAATTTTCAATTGCTTTTACAAATTCTTCATTGCTAAAGAAATCTCCATCTTCTATTGATTTTGTTATTCTTGTTAGTTCTTGATATACTATTCTTCCAGCTCCAATATTGGTATGACCTACTTCTGAATTTCCCATTTGTCCTTCTGGTAAGCCTACAGCTAATCCACTTGCTGCAATTTTTGTTATAGGATATTTTTTCATAAGCTTGTCAATATTAGGTGTATTTGCTAATTTTACTGCATTTCCTTCTTTGTTTGAATTATCTCCAAAACCATCTAATATCATTAGCATTGTTAATTTATTATCCATAAAAAATTTCCTTCCTTCCTTATTTATCAGTTAATTTATTCCTTATGGGGATTTTTTATAAATATTTTTTGTTTAATTTAAATATTTTATTTGTTATAATTAACTATTTTTTCAAATGTTTCAGATTTTAGACTTGCTCCTCCAATTAGGCCTCCATCTATATCTGACATTTCTAATAATTCTTTGGCATTTTCTGGTTTCATACTTCCGCCATACTGTATTATAACCCTATTTGCTACGTTTTGTCCATAGATTTGGGCAATTTTTTCTCTTATTTTTTTGCATGCTTCGTTTGCATCTTGACTTGTAGCTGTCTTTCCTGTTCCAATTGCCCAGATTGGTTCATAGGCAATTATTGTATTTGCTACTTGTTCTTCACTTAAACCTTCTAATGCTTTTTGAGTTTGAGAAGTTATTATTTCATATGCCAATCCCTCTTCTCTTTGAGATAATGTTTCTCCAACACATACTATTGGTTTTAATTCATTTAAAAATGCAGCTTTTACTTTTTTATTAACTGTTTCATCAGTTTCAGCAAAATATTGTCTTCTTTCAGAATGGCCAATTATTACATATTCTACACCTATTGTTTTTAGCATCTTTCCAGAAATTTCTCCTGTATATGCTCCTTTTTCTTCAAAGTGCATATTTTGAGCTCCTATTTTTATATTTGTATCTTGAGCAGATAATAAACTATAAAACAAATCTGTATATGGTACACATAATACTACTTCATTTTCGCTATCTTTAACCAATGGTGCTAATTTAGTTATCATTTCCATTGCCTCATTTGGAAGCATATTCATTTTCCAATTTCCTGCAATTACTTTTTTTCGCATAAATTTATTCCTCCTAATTTTTCTATTATTTCATCCACACTTTTTTTAGGTGTTGATGCTCCTGCCATAATTCCAATTTTACTAGCCCCTTTTATTTTATCTATATCTAATTCATCTTTATCTTGAACAAAAATTACATTTGGGCAGTTTTTGATTGATATATCATAAAGTTTCGTTGTATTAGAACTATTTTTTCCTCCAACAATTATCATTAAATCAACTATTTTAGATATTTTTTCTGTTTCTTTTTGTCTAAGTTCTGTTGCATGGCATATTGTGTTTTTTACTTCAATATTTATATTTTCATTTGCTAGTTGATTTTTAGTTTCGTTTAATATATCTTCAAAGACTTGTAAATTATATGTTGTTTGAGAAATAACTAATAGGTTTGTAAGTTTACTATTTTTTAAATTATCTATACCGTCTTTTACTTCTTCTTTTTTAGATATTATAAAACAGTTTTTTCCAGCAAAACTATATGTTCCAATTATTTCAGGATGTTCTTTTTTTCCAATTAAAAATATATAATATCCTTTTTTTGAAAAGTCCTCAACAATTTCATGAATTCTTAAAACATTTGGACAAGTTAAATCTATCAACTGGATATTTCTTTCTTTTGCTTTTTCATATATTGTTTTTTCTATCCCATGAGCTCTTATTATGGTTTTTCCTTTTGATTTATTTATATCATCTATAAATATTATTCCTTTTTTTTCTAACTCATCTGTAACAGTTTTGTTATGAACTAGTTCTCCTAAGCAATATATTTTTTCATTTGAATTATCTAGTTCATTTATTGCACCATCTACAGCATTTTTTACTCCATAGCAAAAACCACTTGTCTTTCCTTGTATTATTTCCATATAATCTACTCCTATTTTGTCATTTTTAAAATTTCTTCTTTTAATGTACTTACCAAGTCATCTTCTTTAATTTTTCTTACAATTTCACCTTTTTTAAATAGTATTCCTTCATTTATACCACCTGCAATTCCTATATCTGCTTCTCTTGCCTCTCCTGGACCATTTACTACACATCCCATTACAGCAACCGTTATATCTGAATGGATATTTTGTAAAAATTCTTCCATTTCTTTTGCCATAGGTATTAAATCTATTCTAGTTCTTCCACATGTTGGGCAAGAAACCAAAGTTGGAACGCCTTTATATAAATTGCAATCTTTTAAAATTTCTTTTGCAACTTTTATTTCTTTTACAGGATCATCAGATAAAGAAACTCTAATTGTATCTCCAATTCCCTCTCTTAGTAGAATTCCAAGTCCAATACTTGACTTTATTGTTCCACTAAATTCTGTTCCTGCCTCTGTTATTCCAAGATGTATTGGATAATTAAATTCTTTGCTTGCAAGTTCATATGCTTTTATACATAAATCTAAATTAGATGCTTTTAATGATAATGCAATATCATAAAAATCTAATTCTTCTAAAATTTCAACATGTTTTTTAGCACTTTCTACCATTGCTTCTGCTGTTGGTTTTCCATACTTTTCTAGTAAATCTTTCTCTAAAGAGCCCGCATTTACCCCTATTCTTATTGGAATATTTTTTTCCTTACAAGCATCAACTACTTTTATAACTTTTTCTTTGCTTCCAATATTTCCTGGGTTAATTCTAATTTTATTTACCCCACTATTTATTGCTTCTAATGCAATTTTATAGTCAAAATGAATATCAGCAACTATTGGAATATGAATTTGTTTTTTTATTTCTTTTATAGCCTTTGCGTCCTCTATATCCAAACATGCAACTCTTATAATTTCGCATCCTGCTTTTTCTAAGGCTAATATCTGTTTTACTGTTGATGCTACATCTTTTGTTTTTGTATTTGTCATAGACTGTATTACAACCTTATTTTGTCCTCCAAGTTTTACATTTCCTACCATAATTTGTCTTGTTTCGGTTCTTTTCATTTTTATTATTTCTCCATTTCTTTTTATAGCAAAAATAGCTTTGCTTTTTGGCACATTATTTATCTTGTAAAGCTTCTATTCCTGGTAATTTTTTGCCCTCTAAAAACTCAAGTGATGCTCCACCACCAGTAGATATATGTGTCATTTTTTCTGCCAAACCTGCTTTTTCAACTGCTGCTGCTGAGTCTCCTCCTCCTATGATTTTTACAGCATCTATTTCTCCTAATGCTTTTGCAATTTCATTTGTTCCTACTGCAAATTTATCAAATTCAAATACTCCAACAGGACCATTCCATACTATTGTTTTAGCATTTTTTAATTCTTCTTTATATAATTTTATTGTTTCATCTCCAATGTCTAGGCCTTCCCATCCATCTGGTATTTCTGTTGATTTTACTACTTTTGATTCTGTGTCTGGTTTAAATTCTTTTCCAATTCTATTATCAACTGGAAGTAAGAATTTTACATTTTTTTCTTTTGCTTTTTCCATTATTTCTAATGCTAAATCTATTTTATCATCTTCACAAAGTGAGTCTCCTACGCTATATCCTTGTGCTTTGAAAAATGTATATGCCATTGCTCCACCTATTATTAATGTATCTACTTTTTCTAATAAATTTTCTATTACACCTATTTTATCAGATACTTTCGAACCACCAAGTATTGCAACAAATGGTCTTTCTGGATTTTCTAAGGCTTCTCCTAAGAATTTAAGTTCTTTCTCAATTAAAAATCCTGATACAGCTGGCAAGTATTTTGTAACACCTTCTGTTGAAGCATGTGCTCTATGGGCTGTTCCAAACGCATCATTTACAAATATTTCTCCAAATGATGCCAACTCTTTTGAAAATTCTGGATCATTATCTGTTTCTTCTCTATGGAATCTTAAATTTTCAAGTAACATTACTTCTCCATTTTTTAAGTTTTCTGCTTTTATTTTTGCATCTTTTCCAATTACATCTTCTGCCATTATTACATCTTTACCTAATAATTTAGATAATTCTTTTGCAACTGGTTTTAATGAGTATTCCGGTTTAAATTCTCCTTTTGGTCTTCCTAAATGTGAACATAATACAACTTTACAATTTTGTTCTAATAAATATTTTATTGTAGGTAAAGCAGCTACAATTCTTCTATTGTCTGTTATATTTTGTTCTCCATCCATAGGTACATTAAAATCACATCTTACAAGTACCTTTTTGTCTTTTAAATCTATATCTTTTATTGTTTTTTTATTCATAATAATTTCCAATTCCTTTCTTTAAGGTAAAATTTTCATTAAATTTAAGTAAAAGCTAGGTGGCAAGGCATTTTATTGCCACCCTCTAGCTTTTTTATTATTTTTCAAGTTCTGCAAAATATTTAATTGTTCTAACCATTTGGCTTGTATATGAATTTTCGTTATCATACCAAGAAACCACTTGTACTTGATATGTGTCATCATCTAATTTTTGTACCATTGTTTGAGTTGCATCAAATAATGATCCATATCTCATTCCTATAACATCTGAAGATACTAATTCTTCTTCTGTATAACCAAATGATTCGTTTGATGCTGCTTTCATTGCTGCATTTATTGATTCTACTGTTATGTCATGTCCTTTTACAACAGCTACTAATATAGTTGTTGATCCTGTTGGTACTGGAACACGTTGAGCAGAACCAATTAATTTTCCATTTAATTCTGGAATAACTAATCCAATTGCTTTTGCTGCTCCTGTTGAATTAGGAACTATGTTTATTGCAGCTGCTCTTGCTCTTCTTAAGTTTCCTTTTCTATGTGGACCATCTAATAACATTTGGTCTCCAGTATAAGCATGTATTGTTGACATGATTCCTGATTGAATTTTTGCATAATCATTTAATGCTTTAGCCATTGGTGCTAAGCAGTTTGTTGTACATGATGCAGCAGATATTACTTTATCTTCTGGTGTTAGTATATCTTGGTTTACATTGTAAACAACTGTTGGTAAATCTTTTCCAGCAGGTGCTGATATAACTACTCTTTTTGCTCCAGCGTTTATATGAGCCATAGCTTTATCTTTTGATGTATAGAATCCTGTACATTCTAGTACAACATCTACACCGATTTCTCCCCATGGAAGCTCATTTGCATCTGCTTTTGCATATATTTTTATTGTTTTTCCATCAACTGTTATTGAATCTTCTCCTGCAACTACTGTATCTGCTTTTTCATATCTTCCTTGTGCAGAATCATATTTTAATAGATGTGCTAGCATTGATGGGCTTGTTAAATCATTTATTGCAACTATTTCATACCCTTCTGCTCCAAACATTTGTCTAAATGCTAGACGTCCAATACGCCCAAATCCATTAATGGCTACTTTTACTGACATAAAAATTCCTCCTTTAAACATACTTTTATATATGTTTTTACTTTTTGTTTATTGTTACCTTTTAAAGGCATTTTTATTCTATAACAACTCCTTAAATATTTCAAGTATTTTATTAAATATTTTCGCGAAAACAAGGATATTTCCAATTCTTTATATTAAAGCTTAATTAAAATAAAAAAAGCATCCCCGCTTTAGCCGTAAGATGTTGTTGAATTTTTAATAACCTGCTCTCTCAAAAACAGGTGGGTGCCAACCTTAATACTTGTGGGCTTCTTACGACAATATGAAGTAAGCATGCACGCCATATTAAGAGATAAGCCCCTCTTTAAACTTGTAGGTTCTAAAAATTCTGTCTACACGTACTATGCAGGGTTGCTTTAGTTATTATTTTTAATTTATACTTATAATACCATTATTATAAATATATTTCAAGTGCAAAAATCGTTATTTTGTTTTAATTTAAGCATTAATTTTATTATTTCTCATTTTTTTTAATTTATTCTAACTTATTCTATTTTCTGCTATCATGGCAAATAAAATAAATTATTTGATAATTATTTGATAATTGTCTTAGTAAATTCATTGCATTTTTTATTTTTTCTTCATCTAAATTTATAAATGGATCATCTAAAATTATAAATGGCTTTTCTCCCTCAAATAAACTATCTATCAAAGCTAGTCTCATACAAATATATATTAAATCTTTATAACCTGCACTTAAATAGTTAATTTCTCTTGATTTACCTTGTTCATTTATGTTTACATTTAAATTTACATCTAGGTTTATATCTAATTCTTCTCCATTTATATATTTTAAATTTTGATAAAAACTATTTTCCATTCTATTTAAGTAATGTGATGAAAATTGTTCTTTTGCTGTTTCTAAATATTTTTTTGTTTTTTCAAGAATTTCACATTTTTTCTTCATTTCTGTTATTTCTTGGTTTATTTGTTCTAATTCGTTTTCTAGGTCAAAAACAGTGTCTAAATTGCTTTCTAATAATTCTATTTGATTTTTGTTGTAATTTTTTTCATCATTTAATTTGTTTATTTTTTCTAATTTTTCTGAAATTTTTCTTTCAATTTCATTTTTATCTACTTTTTCTATTTCACTATTTTGACTTTCTTTTATTTTTGAAACATCATTTGCTGTTTCATAATCCTCTTTTGCCGTTTCTTTTATTTTGTAATCTTCTTGTTGTTTTTCAAGCTCACTTTTTTTAATTTTCATTTCTTGTGCATATGTTACATATGACTGAGTAATTTCATTAAAATATTTTAGCAAATAACTTTTTATGCTATCTTCAAGTTCATTCAATTTTGTCATTATTTCTTGTTGTTTTTCAAATGCTCCATTAATAGAGTCTGTTAAATCTTTAAATTTCATAAATCTTGTTTTTATTTCTGTTAATTGGAATATTCTATCATCATTTTGTTGATTTTCTGAAAACTCATCTATAAACTCTTGTACAGAACGAACTTGTTTTATTTCTTTGTCTTGAAGATTTGCTATAACCTCTTCAATTTCACTTAATTCGTTTTCTTTTTCTTCTAGTCTTTTTTCATCTTTTTTAAATCCATTTATTTTTACTAAACTTATAATTCCAGAAAAGATACCTATTACTATTGCAATAATTGCAATTTGCATTGATTGATTTAAAAACATTACAATACCTATTACTACAGCTATAATTGTGCAAACTAGTAAAGTAATTCCTATGTTTTTATCTTTTTTCTTTTTAGTATTTGTATTTTTAATTTCGTCAGCTAAAGTATTCTTTTTTTCTTCATTTATTGTTATTTTATTTTCAATGTCATTTATGCTGTTATATTCAGAGATTTTTTCGTTTATGTCGTTTTCAGAAATTTCTTTATCTTGAAAAACACTTTTTAAACTTTCTATATCTTCACTATCTGTTAAAGATATTTCACAATTTTTAACCTCTACCTTATATTTCTCAACAAGCATACATTTATCTATTAATGTTTCAATTTCTATATCTGATGGAACTTCTCCTTTGAAAAAATCATTTAATACATTTAGCTTGTTTTTACTTTCTGTAAGATTTGCAAGTACTAAATTATAATTTTCTAATTTAGCTCTATTAGCTTCTTGTTTTGATCTTTCATTAAGTAAGCCATTTAGTTTTTCTCTTTCTTTTTCTTTTTCTTTTAAACTAAGCTTTATGTTATTGTACTTTTCTTTTCTTTCTTGTAAAATCTTTTCATTTATTTTGCTTTGTTCTATTTTTTTCTCTATAATTGTCTTTTTAGCAATTTTTTCGTTTATTTCTCCTCTGTCTCCTGTTTTTTTGTAATTTTTTATTGCAGTATCAAGCATTTTTATTGCCTGATCAGATGTGTTTACATCATTTTCATTTTCTAGAACATTTCCTAATTTAGCACTTATACTGTCATTCATTGCTGTTACAATTTTTTGCCCTGATATAAATGTACTTCTTTCATAAGCTTCTTTGTTTATTTTAAATATTTCTTCTCCTATATTTTTAGAATATGCTTTACTTTCCAAATTTGTTGATAAATCAATCAATTTAAAAGTGTCTTCAGATTCTTTTTGTCCAAAAAATCTTTCAATTTTGTATTTTTTTCCATCTATTTCAAATTCTATATTTCCTCCAAAAGCTCCACCTTGCCAAGGTTCATACTTTTTTCTATCTATTAATACTTTTGTGCTTCTTTTAGCACTCATTCCATAAAACATAGCTTTTATAAAATCTGCAAATGTTGTCTTACCAAATCCATTTTCTTTTTTTATTATTTCTAATCCTTCTTCAAAATCGTGATTAAAATTTGATAACTTACCAAAATTTTCTATATGGCATCTTAATAATTTCATTCGTTTACCTCCTCTCCAGAAAGAGCTTTTATCCCTGTCATAATTATTTTACTTTTTTCTTCTTCTTCTAAATTTTGTTTCAAAACTAGTCTTATAAATTCACCCTTAAGAGAAGCATCATTTTCATATGTCATATAATCTATTTTTAGTACTGTTTTATCATAGATTTTTGCAAAGTAAAATTCGCTTTTATATTTCTTTTCAAGATATAAAATATCTCTTTCTGAATTTATATCAACTTTTCCAACTAGTATAATTTTTATAAGGTCTTGTTTATTAATATTTTTTACAGCTAAGTCAATTTCGTTTTCTGCCTCTAATGTTGTTAAAGTTTTACTTATGTCTACTTCTATTTCGTGTAAAGTTCTTAAAGCAAATGGTATAAATTTAGTTTCAATTTTTCCATTTTCTTCATCTATATCAAGAAGTACAAATCCCTTTTCACCACATTCATCAAATCCTCTTCCCTCTAAGCATCCAGAATAACAATATATACCTCTATTATCTATTTTTTCTTGTTTATATTTATGGATATGTCCTAGTGCTAAATAATCTATGTTTTTATTTTTTAAAGACTGCATATTTATTATTTCTGTTTTATCTTTTTGTTCATATTTCGATTCTTGCCCATGAAGTGTAACTATATTTATATCATTTTTATTTAGCATTAATGTATTATATATTTCGTATTCTCCAACTCCACCAAATTCAATTCCCGCAATTACAATCTTTCCGTATTTATAGTATGTCCATTCTTTATTATTAAAAAGTTTTAAATTTGATGGCACTTCGTCTAAGTCAGATATAAAGCCTGACTCGTCATGATTTCCTTTTAAATATATAAAATCGATTTCTGGATTTGCACAAATACTATCTAATACTACATTTTTCGCCTTAATTGTTATGTCTTTTTTGTCAAACATATCTCCTGCAATTAGTATTATTTTTACATCATTTTTCTTTGCATATTCCACCATATTTTGATATGTTCTTAAAATTTCATCTCTACGTTCTTTTGGTTTATTATTATCTAAATTAGACTTCATTTTTGAGTCTAAATGTAAATCACTACAATGAATAATTTTCATTATATTTATCCTCCTTTTACAAATGTAAATCGAATAAAAGATAATTCTTAATGAATTTCTCCTATATCACACCTAAAAAAAGGAAAGAGCTTTGTTCTCTTTCCAATTATTTACACCCTCCACACTGAGAACATCCGCCTCCGCAACCATTTTCTTTGTTGTTGTCGTCAGGGTTACCATTCCAATCAAGTTCTATTAGATTGCCACATTCTGGGCATCTAATTTCATTAAAGTCTTCATCTATATCTGCGTCAAATTCAAAATTGCAATACGGGCAGCTTATTAAAAATTCTTCTTCTTCAAATTCATCATCATAAATATCTTTATATACATTTTCCATTCTACGATTTAAAGTTTGAATATCTTCTTCATTTTTTTCTTGTTTTTTATTAATCTCTTCTAACTTACTTTCATTTAAATCCATTATTTTTTTTAGTTCACTTGCAAAGCAGTCTATTAATTTAGCTGTTCTTTGCCTTATATATTCTGCCTCTTTTTCATTTTTTATGTTCTCATTTATATCTAAATAAAATTTACTTATCTCTTCTTTTAAGTCTTCTAACATTAATTTGCCTTTCTTTTTTATAGTAGGGACGGTTCTTTTTTTATAAAAACCGTCCCCCCCTTTCTTAAAAATTTATATTCTTTCCATATATTCACATGTACGTGTATCTACTCTTAGTACATCACCAATGTTAACAAACATAGGTACTTGAAGTTCTAATCCTGTTTCTAATGTTGCAGGTTTTCCAGAAGTTGTTGTTGTGTTTCCAGCAAATCCTGGTTCTGTATAAGTAACTTCTAATTCTACAAATATTGGTGGCTCAACAGCAAATACTTTTCCTTTATATGATAATATTTTAACTTGCATATTTTCTTTTAAATATTTTAAACAATCTCCTAATTGATCTTTATTTAATGGCATTTGGTCATATGTTTCGTTATCCATAAAGTAATATAAGTCTCCATCATTATATAAATATTGCATTTCTTTCTTTTCTATTTCTGCTCCTGGATATTTATCTGATGGGTTAAATGTTTTTTCTAAAACAGCTCCTGTTATAACATTTTTTAATTTTGTTCTTACAAATGCTGATCCTTTTCCTGGTTTTACATGTTGAAATTCTACTACTCTATATACATTTCCTTCCATTTCAAATGTTGTTCCATTTCTAAAGTCTCCTGCTGAATATACTGCTGCCATATTATTTTCTCCTTTCAATTTTTCAAAATCTTTTTTATCTCATTTTTAAATCTTATTCTGATTTAAAGAGCTTTGATAATTATACACTCTTTCTCAGATTCTGTCAAGGATAAAGAGCCTTTCTTTGTTACTAATACTGTATCTTCAATTCTTATTCCAAAATCTCCTGCAATATATATGCCAGGTTCATCTGTTATTACCATGTTTTCTTTTAATGGTGTATCATTTTTTATACCAACTATTGGTGCTTCATGTATGTCTAAGCCAACACCGTGACCTAAACTATGAATTAGAGTATGCCCATTTATGTTAAAATCACTTTCTAGACCTTTTGCAATAGTTTTTATATTAGCACCATCTTTTATTTGATTCATGGCTATTTTTTGATTTTTTAATACTAGATTATAGATTTCAAGCTGATTTTTTGTTGCCTCTCCTACAAATATTGTTCTTGTCATGTCTGAGCAATATCCATTTATTTTGCATCCCATATCAATTGTTATTATGTCTTTTTCTTCAATTTTTCTATCTGTTGGAACAGCATGTGGTTTTGAAGAGTTTTCTCCAGAAGCAACTATTGTTTCAAATGACTCTCCTTCTGCATTGTCTAAAAAATATTCATGTATTTTTCTTGCAATTTGTTTTTCTGTTAATCCTGGCTTTATATAGCTTTTTAGCATAGTAAAGCAATTGTCTGTTATTTCACATGCTTTTTTTATACTTGCAATCTCTTCGTCATCTTTTATCATTCTTAATTGTATAATTAATTCTTCTGCTTCAACAAAATTGTTTATTTTATATTTTCTAAGATATTCTTTATATTTTTTGTATGTTAAATATCCTTCTTCAAACCCTACATTTTCGCAAAATAGGAAAAAGTTCTCGTATTCTTCCCTTGATATATTTTTTTGGTCATCTACAACAATTTCGTCAAAAGGGGTTATTATACTAGATACATATTCCATATATCTTCCATCTGTTATAAATATGTTTTCTTTTCTTGTTATTAACAATACTCCTTCTGCTTCTATTTTAGTTAGATATCTTATATTTACTGGATTTACTATTATCATTCCTTGCAAGTTTAAACCTGCCATTTTATTTCTTAATGCTTGTAATCTATCATTCATTTTTTACTCCCCTTAAACGTTTTTACTATATAAACCTAATGTAAAAATATTCATCAATATTCCTACCAAACTTGCATATGGTACAAATATTGATACAAATGTACCTATTACTATAAATGGTCCAAATGGTATGTATTCATCTGTCTTTTTTATTTTTGTTGCTAATAAAAATATGCTAAGTACAGCACATACTAAAAACGAAACTAATGCTATAATTATTATATTTGCAAGACCAAAATATAGACCTAATGCTCCCATTAATTTTACGTCTCCAAGTCCCATTGCTTCTTTACCATACACAAGTCCACCTAAAAGTGTTATTAGTAAAAAAATTCCTCCTCCGAGCTAACATTCCAAGTAACATGTTTATCGATATTGCTGGATTTGATATTCCATACAAAAATGTAAATACTAATCCTATTTCAAACATTGTTAAATTTAATCTATTTGGTATAATTTGTAATTTATAATCTATTACAACTACACTTAAAAGCATTGGTGTTAGTACCAAATATTTTATCAAATCTAAATTTTCTAAAAAGTTATTAGATATTCCATATCTATATAATATTGCAATATACAAAAAAGCAGTTATAATCATTAAAATATAATTTGGACTAAATTCTTTTTTATATTCCTTAATTATATCTAATGTAAAAACTTTTTTGTACTCTGGAAGTCTTTTATTCATCCAATTTACAAATTCCCCAACAAATAGTCCGAAGTATTGAAACTATTATGTAATATATTATATTAACATCATTAAAATACATTTTTTTCACCTTTATTTAATTTTTTCTTTATTTTATCTTCTAATGGTCTTTTCCATGCTGTATACCAAAAATCTTTACTATCTACTGGATCAACTAATATTGTAAACATATTACATCTATTTCCACCTATTATATCTGTAAATATTTGATCTCCAACAACTGCAATATTTTTAGGGTTTAGTTTTAAATTTTCTTGAACCTTCAAAAAACCTTTTTTTGAAGGTTTTTTCGCAAAATATTCATATTGTATTTCTAATTTTTTTGCTACATTTTCCACTTTCTCTTTTTTATTAGTATTTGACAATATATACATTTTTATTCCTTGCCCTTGAAGCTCATGTGACCATTTTATTATATCTTCTGATAAGTTTTTATTATAATCAATTAAAGTATTGTCTACATCTAAAATCAAAGCTTTTATTTTATTTTTTATTAAAAAACTTATTTTTATATCTAATACGCTTCCAAAATAAGCGTTCGGGTATATTTTTTTCATATTTTGTATTAATACTTTTCTCCCTTTCTCTATATTAAAAAAGCAATTACTAAAATTATTACTTTTATTATTGTTTCAAACATTAGCTGATAATTTACAGTTTTTATTCCTATATTGTTTAGTTTTTCATAACTTTCAATTATATTATCTATTTCTTCTTTTTCTGAAATGTTTTTTTCGCTCATATAATCTTTTGCTAAATATTTTGCTTTAATCATTGCATCATTTTCTAAATAACTTCTTACAAAGTAATATATGTAACTTAATATAAGCATAATTGAAACATATAACATACCATTTTTAATTTTATTGAATACAGCAAGTATTGTGCATAAAAAGAAGTATAACAAATATATATTTGAATATATAAAATTAAAAAGCAAAATTTTTCTGTTTTGTTCAGAGTGAAGACATTCATGAGCTAAAGTTTGAATTCTTGTATAACTATTTTTTACATCTGCAATTGTAATTTTATTAGTAACTGCTATATACATACTTGTTTTGGCATTTTTATCTTCTTCAATTTTTACAGTATCATTTTTTAATTTTTTTAGCATTTCTTTGCATATTTCTATATTTGATGGATACTTATCCACCTTTTTTTGGAATTTTTCTTCTTCTTTATCTACAAATTCTTTTATTTTTCTTAGACTTATTTCATAAATTATTGCTAAAATCAAAAGTGCTAAAATTAAAACACAAACTATAATTATTAAATCCATACATTTCACCTTTATTACATAACATCTTTTACTGCTTCACTTATAATTTTATTTACATCTCCAAGTAATATATTAAATTTAAACTCAGCATTAAAATATTTGCTTATTTCTGGTATTTGTATTAAATTGCTATATTTACTCTGTATTTTAGCCATTTTTTCTTGGTCTGTTTTACCATTTTGTATAGAATTTAATTGTTCTTCATATCTTTCTTTTTCAAATTCATCTATTTGACTCTTTAATTCAGGATTTGAATTTATTTCTTCTTTTGCTATTTTAAAATTCGTATATTCTTCTGATTGTTTAATTTCTTCTGCTAATTTATTTACAGTGTCATAAACATTCATATTACACAATTCCTTTCTATATACCATAAATCAAGCTTACGCATAAGCTTGATTTTTTCTGAATGTAAGTAAGTTTGTAATTTCGCCTTTTGCTGGCTTTTTAGCCTTACTTTCTTTTTCTTGTTCAATTTCTTTTCTTTGTTTTTCAGCAACTGTTTCACAAATTGCTTTTTGGTAAGTAAAGTGTGTATCTTGAGCAATTTTTGCCCAATTGTATTCATTTCTTACTTTTGCTTTTGCTTTTTTTACTATATTACTGCAAAGTTGAGGGTCAAATAGAAGTTCTAATATTGCATCTGCAATTGAATTACTATTTCCGCAATAGCTTTTCATTCCAGTTTGACGATGTTCAACTATTTCGTTTAATCCTCCTATATCTGATACAACTACAGGTATTTCAGCAAGCATAGCTTCCAATGTTACTATTCCAAATGGCTCATATGTACTTGGAAATACAGAAATATCAGCAGCCTTGTACATTTTTGCCACATCTTTTCCATTTAAATATCCAGCAAAACATACTTTATCTCCAAGCCCCATATTATATACTTCTTGTTTAAGTTCATTTATCATTCCACCTTTTCCCGCAATTACAAGTTTGGCATCATGATAGTGTTCTAGTATTTTTGGCATTGCTCCTATTAAATACTGTACACCTTTTTCATAAACTAATCTTCCCATAAATAAAATTATTTTTTCGTTATCTAAGGCATATTTTCTTCTAAAATCATAATCTCTATCTATTCCAGCATAATTTGTCATATTTACACCATTTGCAACTACATTTATTTTTTCAAATGGAAGTCCAAATAATCTTTGTAATTCGCCTTTCATGAAATTACTATTTACTATAACTTCTGTTGACTCATATGTTAACATCCATTCTGTATCATTTATATATTTTTGATTTGCTTCTCTTATTCCACTATTTCTTCCTGCTTCTGTTGCATGTATTGTAGAAACAATTGGCATATCATATGCTTGTTTTAAAGTTTTTGCAGCATATGCAACTAACCAGTCATGTGCATGAATTACATCAAATTTTCCTTCTTTTGCAATTATTTCTCCTGTTTTTGCAACCATATTGAAATTTAATTGCATAATCCAGTCTATGAAATTGTTTGGATTTATCATAAAGTTATCAACTCTATATACATTTACTCCTTTGTCTACTTCATAATATGGTGCATTTCCTTCTCTATATGTTACAACTGTTACTTCATGCCCATCTTTTATTAGTCTTTTTGATAGGTCATTTACTACTCTTGCAATTCCTCCTACTACTCTTGGTGGATATTCCCATGTTAACATTAAGATTTTCATCTTTTTTACTTCCTTTCTTAAAAAGCATTTTCTTGTGTTTATTTTTTGATATTTTTCTACATTTGTACCTATTTTATACAACTATTTATAAATTGTAAATAGTTTTTTACAATTTTTTTTATTTTTCTTTTTTTATTTTTAAAGTGAATTATTTCCTAAAAAATATTAACTAGATTAAAAGAATATTTATTCTCAATATGTTCCAAAACATAGTTCATTTTATCTAACTCAGATATTGCCTGACTATATTCTTTACTCTCAGAAAGACTAACACATGCTGTAAAATTTGTCTCTACTTTTTCAAGTTCGTCATGTTCTATATAGCAAGCTAATTTATCATGTACATCCAGCCATTTGTTTCTAATAGTATCTATTTGCTCATTTATTTTATTATCTGACTCATCTATTAAAGCTTCTTTTAAGATTTTTGACTTATCTAAAAGAAACTCTACTGTGTTTTTTGTATATTTTTGGCTAATATAGTCTCCTATAATTATAATAACAACTAAAACTACACAAATTATCATTTCTTTATACATCTATTTAAGCTCCTTCCTATTCTCCTTTTTTTGGCAAAAAATCTGACCTTTTCCATCATATGTTACAAGCAGTGCTTCTTCTGGTTTAAACCCAAATTTTTCCACCTCTATTATTAACCAATTGTAGTCTTTTTCTATCTTCTTTAAATTTTCGTTCATAATCTTTCCATCAACTACTAAGTCATATGGCAAACCTTCATAGTCTGGCATTATATTAAAATCCTCTGGAATTGTTTTTCTTTTATTTGGCTTTTCAATAACTGTTACTTGCCCACTAGTTTCTAAGATTGCATATTCTACATCTCCTATATTTATAATATCTTTTGCTCTTAGTCTTTCTTGAAGCTCATTTAAAGTAAATCTTTCTTTTATTAAAGCTTTTTCGTCTATTTTTCCTCTATATATTAAAATTCGTGGCTTTCCGCAAATAGCCTCTCTTGCTTTTATACTTTTTAAATTTATTGTGGATATTATAAGGTGCATAACAAGTAATCCAATAATTGGAACTATTCCATTAAATATTGGAATTCCTGTTTCTGTCATTGGAATTGAAGCTAAATCTGCAATCATAATCGCAATTGCAAGTTCAAATGGTTGAAGCTGACCTATTTCTCTTTTTCCCATTAAACGCATTACTATTAAAACTACAATATATAAAATTATTGCCCTAACAAAATTTATAAGCATATTTTTTCTCCTTTTAAAACATATTTATCTTTATCTTCTCAATTTTTTATTTTTTTATTCTAACTATTTTGTATAAAAAAATATAAACTGTAAACAATATTTTTATATAGCTAAAAATACTTTGAATATAAATAAAAAGGAGGATGAATTATGTCTGAAAGTCAAACTAAATCAAATACATCTAATGGAACAAGTATGGTATGGCAAATAATAGGTAGATTGGTAGCCGCTGCTGTTGTTTTAGCAATCACTGCCTTTTTTACACCTGGATTTGCTATAAATAATATATGGTCTTTAGCTATAGCTGCTATTGTTTTAACTGTTTTAGATTATTTAATAGTAAAATTTACAGGCTTACATGCTAGTCCATTTGGAAAAGGATTTATAGGATTTGCTCTTGCAGCTATTATTCTTTATGTTACTCAATTTTTTGTTGCAGGTTATACAATTTCATGGATGGCAGCAATAATTGGAGCTTTAATTTATGGAGTAGTAGATTACTTTTTACCAGGTACTCAAGAAATGTAATATAATTTAAATTAAAAAATTAGACTAATATTTAAAATTAATAAATATTAGTCTAATTTTAGAATTATTCATTTTTACTATTTTTGATTTTTTTGGATAATTTCATTTTTGTTTTTATATATTTTGTTTGGTTTTACATATCCTCTAACAGAAGATAATGGATAAATATTTGTTTTTCTTCCAATTATAGTTCCTGGATTTAGTACTGCACCACATCCGACTTCTACATTATCTCCTAAAATTGCTCCAAATTTTCTTAAATTTGTTTCAATTTTTCTTTCATTTATTTTTACTGTTACAGGTGTTTTATCTGATTTTAAGTTTGAAATAATACTTCCTGCTCCCATGTGTGATTTATACCCCAAAATAGAATCACCTACGCAATTATAGTGTGGCACTTGTACATTGTTAAATATAATTGAATTCTTTAATTCTGTAGAATTTCCTACAACACAATCTTTTCCTACAATTACATTTCCTCTAATATATGCAAATGGTCTTATTGTTGTATTTTCATCTATTATACAAGGTCCATCTATATGTGAACTTATATCAACTTTTGCATTTTTTGCAATCCAAATATTTTCAGATTTTTTATCAAATTTTTCTTTGCTTAAACTTTCTCCTAATTTAATTATATATTCACTTATTTTAGGTATAACTTCCCAAGGGTATGTTGTATTTTCAAATAAGTTGCTAGCTATTGTTTGGTTAACATCTAAAAAATTTTTCAAATTAAGTTCCTGTTTTATTTGCTTTTTTTCGTAAATTTCTTTTGCCGTTTCAGGGCTATCTTTCCCTTCTTTATTTTTTATTGGTGCGAATTCATCATCCCTATTTACTCTCATAACAAGCATATCATCTAAATATTCAAAACCATCAAATATAAATGCCTCAAATTTATATAAATTATTTTTTTCTGCTATGTGATATTTTAATTTTTGATTCGATATTTTTTCTACAGAATTTATATTTAACAAATGACTAACAAAATTTCCCTCTCCATATACGAGTTCTCCGTTTTCGTCACGTTCATTTTTCATTTTGTCATTCATATCTATATATTCTATTGTACTTGGTCTACCATTTTTTTTGCAAAATACTCCAACACGTTCATCTGGATATGCTTTTACTATTGATTTAGATGCAACTGGCATATTTTTATCAATTGTTATTCCTAAAAGAAGTGCATCTATCGGATTTACCATTATATTATCAACACCACAAAAATAAACCCATTTTATGTTTTTCTCTTTCATTTCGTTTATAATATTGTTATCTTTTAAAGCCTGATACACTCCACCATTTCCATTTGATCCAGTTTTTATTTGGTTATTTTCAATGACTATTTTTCCTTCTTTTGTAACTATTGGTAATTCTCCTTGACTAAAAAATTCAACTTTTTCTTTATCATACCCAAAAAAGTTATTTTTTTCAAAGAATTCTACAGTTTCATTATGATTTTGTCTACTAGTCATAATGTACCAAAATGGAAGTATATTATATAGTTTTTTAGATTTTTCTAAATTTTCTGCTAATATTTCAAATATATATTTACCATTTTCACCTATATTTAGTTTATATGTACCTTTAGGTCCATTATATCCAAGTCTTGTTCCTTGTCCTCCGGCCATTGTTACAACTGCATATTGATTATTTTTTATAATTTTCTCACCAATTTTTTCATATTTTTCTTTTTCTTTACTACTTAATTTTTCTTTATCAACATAATCAATTGGTGTTATGGTACTTAAATCTATTTTTTCAGTATTTTTTGCTTTTTTTAATATTTCTTCTATTTCTTTAAAATCTATTTTTAATATTTGTTCTATTATGTTTTTCTCTTCCTTATTATTTAAGTTTGTTATTTTTTCTATTACTTGTTCTTGTTTATGCTTTTTTAGTTCTTCCTCTGCTAATTTTAAATTTGTCATTTTTATCACCCTTACCATTATATTAATTTTGCAAATTTATTTTACAACAGTATTAAAAAAAATACAAGTAATTTATGAAACTTAGTGTAAAATACGACTATTGATAAATTCACAAATTTGTGATATAATGTTGTAAATTTTAAATGGAGGTAAGAAATCTTGAAAAAAAATGAACTAATTTTAATACTTGATTTTGGTGGACAATATAATCAATTAATAGCTCGTAGAGTAAGAGAATGTAATGTTTACTCTGAGGTTGTACCTTTTGATATTTCTTTAGAAAAAATCAAAGAAAAAAATCCAAAAGGTATTATTTTTACAGGTGGACCTGCTAGCGTTTTTGGAGAAAATAGTCCAAGATGTGATAGCAAAATTTTTGAACTTGGTATTCCTGTTTTAGGTATTTGTTATGGTATGCAACTTATGGCATATACTTTAGGTGGAAATGTTGCCCATGCAGATAAAAGAGAATATGGTACAACAGATGTTACAATAGATAATACTTCAAAATTACTTAAAGGATTTGGTACAACAAATGGCTTTTTAATGAGTCATACAGATTTTGTTGAAACTGTACCAGAAGGTTTTAAAAATATTGGTCATACACCTTCTTGTCCAAATGCCGCTATGGAAAATGAAGAGAAAAAATTATATGGTATCCAATTCCATCCAGAAGTTAATAACTCTGTTAATGGAACTATGGTTATAAAAAACTTTTTATATAATGTATGTAACTGCCAAGGTGATTGGCAAATGTCTTCATTTGTTGAAGATTCTATAAAAACTTTAAAAGAAAAAATCGGAGATGGAAAAGCTTTGTGTGCCCTATCTGGTGGTGTTGATTCGTCAGTTGCTGCAGTTCTTTTAAGTAAAGCAATTGGCAAAAATTTAACTTGTATTTTTGTTGATCATGGTCTTCTTCGTAAAAATGAAGGTGATGAAGTTGAAAAAATATTTAGAGAACAATATGATATAAATCTTATCAGAGTTAATGCTGAAAATAGATTTTTAGAAAAATTAAGTGGTGTAACAGACCCTGAACAAAAAAGAAAAATTATAGGTGAAGAATTTATTAGAGTTTTTGAAGAGGAATCCAAAAAAATTGGTACTGTAGATTTTCTTGTTCAAGGTACTATTTACCCAGATGTTATTGAAAGTGGATTAGGAAAAAGTTCCGTAATTAAGAGTCACCATAATGTTGGTGGACTACCTGATTATGTTGATTTTAAAGAAATAGTTGAACCTCTAAGAAACTTATTTAAAGATGAAGTAAGAAAAGTTGGTTTAGAACTTGGTATTCCAGAAAACTTAGTATTTAGACAACCATTCCCTGGTCCTGGTCTAGCAATTAGAGTTATTGGAGATATTACAAAGGACAAATTAGATATATTAAGAGAAGCTGATTTTATATTTAGAGATGAAATTGCAAAAGCTGGCCTTCATAAATCTATTAATCAATATTTTGCAGTTCTTACAAATCTTCGTTCAGTTGGTGTTATGGGAGATGAGCGTACTTATGATTATACAATAGCTTTAAGAGCTGTTGAAACTACTGATTTTATGACAGGTGTTTGGAGTAAAATTCCTTATGAAATCTTAGAAAAGGTTTCTTCTAGAATTGTAAATGAAGTAAAACATGTAAACAGAGTAGTTTATGACATTACTTCTAAACCACCAGCAACTATTGAGTGGGAATAATAACTTAATTATAAAAGTTCCGGTATTTAAATACTGGAATTTTTTGTATTTATGTGGTATAATTATTATGTAAAATATTACTGTTTCAGAAAGGAGTATGTTATGGAAGAAATAAACATGACAGAAAATAAAGTTAAGGAGGTGCCTTATTTTGAACCAATAAATATTTCAAATGAAACTTTAGCATTACTTCATCGTGAATATAATGATGTAACAACTAAGGCAAAAACATTGCCGGAGATTCCAAAAATGTTGTATTTTAATCTAAAGGAAAAGTCCGAGATTATTCCTGAAGAAGATAGCGATATTTTTTGGACCTTCATGGATGGTTTAAAAAAATGTTGGGAGCAGCGTGAGAGAACATTCGAGATTACGGATTTTATAACTGATTTAAACTCAGTTATAATGTATATAATCCGTTTTCTAAATGAGACTAAAAATGCAGGAATCGACATCGACTGGTATGGAAGACGTAAAGCTTTAGACAGAGAACTTACAAAAATCCTGAATAAGTCGGTGTTCGATACCGCTTCCTCCGCATTTATCCGTGACAGATTTGGATTACGGGGGATTTTAATGGTCAAGGAAACTACTCCACAAACCATTAATCAGATTCAATTAATTTATAAATCGATTGGAACTATCCTTGCTAAAGATACCCCATTAAAAGGAGAATTTATTAACTGGTACAAAGAAAATCCAGATATAAATTTTCTCGCAAAAACAAAGCTTGATATATTCTTAGATTTGCCATTCGAAATAATATCCGTTAAGGATTATATTTCTCATCCTAAAGAAAACGGATATCAATCTCTGCAGTTCACGTTGCAGACAACATCTCTATCTAAAATCTTACCTGGATTTCAGATAGAAATTCAGCTTCGAGACCTCTTGATGCACAACCGCGCTGAAGGGCTTATCGAACCTGAATCTCCTGAACTCGATCAATCTCATTTGTCATATGAAAATGAAATTGATCCAAGAATTGCAGGAGTATTTGTAATTGATGATTGTAGCCTAGTTAAACTTCCCGGCTTTGTTGATTACAAAAATGAAAATAAGTTTGCAGATAGAGATGGTCTTCATTCTCCGAAGCACTTCTCCGACCGCAGAAGCTTTTAAAAAACAAAACTCTTTTCTTCCCCTCAAAGAACTTTTCTTTGAGGGGTTTTTCTTTTTTAAATTGAATTCAAAAAAAGAATTAGAATAATTTAAAATTCTAATTCTTTTACATTTAATTTTTATATTAAACTTCTCTTATTGTTAAATCATGTGCTGAACCTTCTTGAATACTTAAGTTTGAAACTGGAGTTAAAATGGCTTTTTCATGGAATTCTTCTAAGTTTTTAGATCCACAGTTTGACATTGTTGATTTTATTTTCTTAATTGTAACATTTAAGTTATCTTTTAATGGTCCTGCATATGGAATATATGAATCTACACCTTCAACAAATGACATTTTTTCTGCTTTAGATCCTAAGTCATATCTTGTCCAACTTCTTGCTCTTTTTGATCCTTCTCCCCAATATTCTTTAACAAATTTTCCATCTAATTTTATTTTTGTTGTAGGGCTTTCATCAAATCTTGCGAAATATCTTCCCATCATAACAAAGTCACATCCCATAGCTAAAGCAAGTGTTATATGATGGTCATGTACAATTCCTCCATCTGCACAAAGTGGAATATATATTCCTGTTCTTTTTGCATATTCTTCTCTTGCTTCTGCAACATCTATAATGCTTGTAGCTTGTCCTCTTCCGATTCCTTTTGTTTCACGAGTAATACAAATTGATCCTCCACCAATTCCTATTTTAATGAAATCTGCTCCTGCATCTGCTAAATAATAAAACGCTTCTTTACTAACTACATTTCCTGCACCTATTCTAATTTTTCCGTTATATTTTTCATGTACCCATTCTATAACTTCTTTTTGCCATACAGAGAATCCATCTGAAGAATCTAAGCATAATATATCTACACCTGCTTCTACTAAAGCTGGTATTCTTTCTTCATAGTCTCTTGTATTTACACCTGCTCCTACTAAATAACTTTGATTTTCATCTTGCAAAGCTAATGGATTTTCTTTGTGTTGTTCATAGTCTTTTCTAAATACTAATGAATTTAGGTTTCCATTTTCTTCTACAACAGGTAAACAATTTATTTTCTTTTCCCAGATTATATCATTTGCTTCTGATAAAGTTAAACCAACTTTCGCATATACTAATTTATCTACAGGTGTCATTATATCTTCAACTTTTTTATCTAAGCTGTCTCTTGATAATCTGTAGTCTTTACTTGTAATTATACCTAATAATTTTCCTCTTGCTGTTCCATCTTCTGTTACTGGTATTGTTGAATGATCACTTTCTTCTTTTATTTCTAATATATCTTTTAATGTATCATTTGGTTTTAAATTCCATTTACTTCTTACAAATCCAGATTTTGATTCTTTTACATGTCTTACCATAGCAGCTTGTGATTCTACAGATTGTGACATATAAATAAATGCTAAACCTCCTTCTCTTGCTAATGCCACTCCCATTTCTTCTCCAGAAACTGCTTGCATTATAGCTGATGTAAATGGTACATTAAGGTACATTTGAGCTTCTTCTCCTACTTTGTGTTTTACAAGTGGTGTTCTTAATGATATTTTGTCTGGTGTGCACTCTCTTGTTGTTAATCTTGGTATTAATAGATATTCGTTAAATGTTCTTGATGGCTCTGTTAAATATGTTGCCATTTTTATTCCTCCTTTTATGTTTTTATTGTTTATTCTTGTTGAAATATCATTTATTATACTATAATTTGTAGTATTTTGTAAACATTTTATTTTAAAATTTTAACTATATATTTTATCTGCTTTCCCCTTGGCTAGTTCCATCATCTTTTTTATATCCTAAATATATATTGCCTTTTTCAATTCCCGGATATACTGAATTATAGCAAAAATGTTCTTCACCTTCAGAAAGCATATTTTCATAAGCATAGAGATCTCTATCATATTTGCTATCTCCAAGTACTGTCAATTTAATAAAATCATCTGTACTTATTCCAAAATATCTTGATTTTTCGCCCCATTTAACTTCATATGGTACAAGTGTTTTTCCAGCTAATGCAGTTCCAAAGTTTCTATGATGTCCATCTCTTACAAAATATGTCTCTCCAAGTTTTATTGCTTTAATTGGTTTATTTATTTCTATTCCTTCCGAAATTATTTTTTCCTTCCATTCTTTTAATGTTAAGCTAGAATGTGCATTTCCAACTATTGTTTGTTTTACTGGTTGTATTGGTAAAAATTGTTTTGGACTTTTCCAATATTTTGAAAATTCTTCTCCTCTATTTTTAGCCTCCATGCATTTTGCAATTACATCTGCAATATCAGAAACCTCTGCATAAGATGTATCTACAACTAAATCATATTGTTCAAGTTTTTGTAAGTCTAATCCATATGTTTTTATATATCTTTCTCTTTCTAATTGTTTCCTTTTTCTGGTTTCTTCTATTGCACTCTCTAAATTATCATATCTATCTTCTTCACCACGTGATTTATCTTCAAAAACTCTTTTACCTGCAATTATATCTGTAGTTACTAATCTTATTTTAAATGATTCTGGTATATTATGCCACGCAAGTCTTGAATCAATAAGATATATCGTATTTTCATCACTTTGATCTGATATCTTTTTTCCTAAATCTCTTACAGCTTTATCTAAACTATTATCAACATTGCAATTATTTTTTTCTAAAAATTCACTAAATTCAGTAACAGTCATACCTTTTTCATTTGCTAAATTTCTAAATATGTCCCCTACAGAATATCTAACTACTCTTTTTGCTTTATTTTCAAAATATTCTTCTAAAGCATCTGCTGTTGTTGATTTTCCGCTTCCCGGATCACCTGATAAAGTAATTATATTATTCATTTTCCCATCCTTTCATAACTAAATTTTATAATTTTTCTTTTATCTCAGGGTTATCCTCTAAAATCTCTTTTGCTAGGTTATTATTAGTATTAAATAATCTAACATAACCATCTAGCGATTTTGCTTTTTCCTTTAGTACATCAACATCAGAATTAACATAAATCTTTGCTTTTCCTTTGCCATTTTTAGCCTCTTGTATTAAGTTAGAAACTGGTGAATTTCCGTCAAATGCAACTACAACAGAATTTCTTCTTTCAAAAATTTCATAATTGAAGCTCTTATATATTCCAAGTTCAGATGGATCTGGTGATACATAAATTCCACTTAAATCATTATTGCTGTCTAAATTTTCTTTTATGTCTTCAGAAACAAATTTTGGAACTACAGCTGTTACATCAAATTTTTTGTTTAATTCTTTTGATATATCCAAAACCGCTCTTTCATATCCTTGCATCTTATGTCCTATTAATATATATGTATTTTTATTATTTACTTTTTCTAACAATTCTTTTAAAGATTTTTTAATTTCATCATTTGGCATTGTAACTCTGCCTTTTGAATTGAAGCTTCCACCTGCTATTATTATTGGTGTTTTATCTTGTGGTAAGTTTACTATTTTTTCCTTAAATACATTATAAGAGTTCAATTTGTTTGTAACTTTATTTTCTATTGCATCTAAGTCAATTTCTTTTAAACATTTTTCCTCTTCTTCTTTTAATGCATCCTCAATTGTTCTTCCATCTAAGAATTGTTCAAATTTCTTTGATTTTTCTTCAAAATATTTTTTTCTTCTTTCTAGTATTTCGTCTTCAACTTTTCTCATTTTTGCAAAATCTGAATCTTTAATATCTAATAAGTTTCTTAATGCTATTTGTTCATCTATTGTATCTATTCCGTAAAATCCGCATCCATCAGTTCCTTGAACACATTTTACTCCAGCTGCTAAATATTTTTTCATAGGATGATTGCTTAAATTTGTTAAGTTATTTAGTCTTACATTTGATGATAGTTGGAATTCAAGAACAACATCTAAATCTTTCATTTTATTTATTATTCTTTTTCCTTCTCTTGTGTCTAGATCTGGCACATATAAACCATGACCTAATCTTATTTGTGGTGCTTTTTCTCCATTTGGTAAACATATTTTTATACAGTCTAAAGCTTTTTCTACATTGTCTTTGAAAGCATCTGTTTCTCCTGCATGTAATCTTATTGTATATCCATCATCTTCATATATTGCATATTTTATAATTTCTTCTATTAAGTCTGAAAAGTCTGTTACATTATTTATTTCTTCACCTATTAGATCCATTCCAACAACATATGGGCTTTTACTTATAGCCTTTATAACTGCTGGACATTCTTTTACTTGTTCTGGTGTAAATAATGTTCTACTTCCAGCTGCTAGGTATCTTATACATACCCCTGTTTCTTTTTCAATTTCTGGCATAATTTCATGCATTTCTACTAAGTTATCTATTCCTGCTTGACCTTTTTTTGCAAGTGTAGAATTTGCTATTTCTACATATTTTATTCCTTGTTTTTGATATTCTCTTGCTATCCATAACAATTTGTCTTGATAAAATGTATTATGTTCATATGGACTTCCCATCATTTTGTCTTCTTTCATTTTCTTTAATGCTTCTCTTATGTCATTGTCTTCTATTTTGTTTATTTTTTCCAAGCTTAAATCTATTTGTTCTTTTTCTTCTACTTTTTTTCCTCTTATTATTGCATATCTATAAAGTATTGTTTTTTCAAGATTTGTAAATACTGCTTGCCCATCTTTTAATAGTACTAAACTATTTCTTATTTTTACAATATTTTCTTCTGCATTTTCTAAATTATTTAGTATTAAATCTGCCATATTTATAAATGTCTCATCATTTATTTTTCTTTCTAGTTTTTTACCTTCTAAGTCAGAATTTTTTAATTTTTTCTCTATTTCTTTTCTCTTTTTAAGTAATTCTTTTTCTTGTTTTGCAGTTACTTTTATTCCTAGTTTTTTAATATGATATAACGAATATCCTATTTGATGTTTTATTCCAAGTGCTATTAAAAGATCTGGTTGTAATATTTGGTTTAAATGTGTATGTAAATCTGTTCTAAATTTTGATTTTTTTAGAATATATGATTTTACAATTGTTTTTTCTATTGGTAATTTATAGTCTTTTGTTTGTGCCATAAGTAATTTTATTATTGCTGGTATTTTCGCTTTTCTTTCTATTTTTCCATCTGGATATATATTGGCTATTTTTATTCCACCAAGTCTAAATATATAAACTTCTTTTCCGTCATCATTAATACAAGCTTGCAAAATTCCCTTAATTACTTTCATGTCGTTTTCATCTTTTATTGTTTCAGTATTTGCAATCTTGGCTAGGTTTGTTATTAAGTTACCTGTATGATGATTTGGTGTTTCTAGAACATAAATTAATTCATCTTGATTTTCTGATTTAAATAATTTTACTACTATATCTTTTTCTTTATCTAAATAAAATTTGGTGAATAAATTTGGTAAATTCATTTTTCTTCTCCTTTTTCTTTAATTTCCGTTAACTATATACTATTTAAACATTTTACCATATATTCTTATTTTTTTCAATAGATTATGTAAAGCATTTTTTATTTTTTTTAAATTTTAGAAAAAGACGACTTTTTAGCCGTCTTTAATTTACTATTTTGTTAATCTTTCAGTTTCTTTTGCTATCATTAATTCTTCGTTTGTTGGTATTACATATATTTTTACTTTAGATTCTGGTTTAGAAACTAATTTTTCTTCTGATCTTACATTGTTTGCTTCTTCATCAATTAATACTCCCATAAATTCAAGTTGTTCACAAATCCATTTACGGATATTAATTTGATTTTCGCCAACACCACCAGTAAATACTATATAATCAATTCCTCTCATTGCAACTGCATATTTTGCAATATAACCTGCAATAGCATATGTAAAGCTGTCTATTGCAATTTTGGCTTTTTCACTTTCTCCATAAGATGCTGCTTCTATTTCTCTAAAGTCTGGTGCTAATCCTGAAATTCCTTGAACTCCTGATTGTTTATTTAAAATACTTTCAACTTCATCAGCTGATAAGTTTTCTTTTTTCATTAAGAATGTAACAACAGATGGGTCTAAGTCTCCACTTCTTGTAACCATAGGAATTCCTCCAAGTGGTGTTAATCCCATTGATGTATCTATTGATTTTCCTCCATCAACAGCACAAATGCTTGATCCTTGGCCTAAGTGGCAAGTTACTATTTTTAAATCTTTTATATCTTTTTTCTCTATTTCTGCTAATCTATTTGAAACATACATATGTGATGTTCCATGGAATCCATATTTTCTTATTCCATATTTTTTATAAAACTCATATGGTATTGGATAAATATAATGCTCTTTTGGCATTGTTTGATGAAATGCTGTATCAAATACTCCTACCATTGGTTTTCCTGGCATTACTTTTTGGCAAGCTTCGATTCCCATTATTCCTGCTGGATTATGCAAAGGTGCTAAATCTGTACATTCTTTTAATACTTCTATAACATTTTCATCAATTACAACTGATTCTGCAATTTTTTCTCCACCATGAACTAGTCTGTGTCCTATAGCTGTTACTTCATCTAAACTATCTATTACTTTGTATTCTGGATTTGTTAATTGTTTTAATGTAAAATCTATTGCCTCTGTATGATCCATTGCTACATGGTCTATTCTTACTTTTTTTCCACATGCTTTATGTGTTATAAATGCTTCTTTTTCTCCTATTCT
>CAKPCG010000020.1 GCA_934141475.1 uncultured Clostridia bacterium | reverse complement strand
TGGAGAGATTGCACAAGCAGGTGCTAATGTAATATTTGAAAGAGGTTTATGGTCACATAGAGATAGAAAAGAACTAAGAGAATATTATAAAAATAATAGTGTAGATTGTGAAATTCATTATGTATGTGTTGATGATGAAACTTGGAAACAAAATATTGCAGAAAGAAATAAACGAGTAAAAGAAGGAAATGGCGGATCAGATTTCTATTTAAATGAAGGATTAATGAAAAAATTAGAATCATTTTGGGAAGAACCTACCAAAGAAGAATATGATGTTTTATATAAAGTAGATAGAATAAAAAAATAAAATCATATTAAAACATAGATATATATTAAAAGATATTATAAAAAATATTAAATAATTTTAAGAAAAACGAAAATAAAGAATAAAAAAAATGAATTTTCCAATTATTAACTGGAAAATTCATTTTTTTACTAAATATAAATTAATTCTTTAAAAATGATTTCTTCAACTGAATGCTTATAATTATTCATAAGTCCTCCCCATTTTAATGGGTCAGTATTTTTTAAGTTTTCATCAACAGGATTGTTTTCTAGCATTTGTATCATAAGTATTTTAAATCTTTCTTTAGCTTGTTTATCAGTATCTACAATATGTTTTCTTAAAGTACTATCCATAAACATTATAGCGTATTCAGCTTTTTTATGTGTTTTTAAATATTCTAGTCTTAGATGACCATACTTTCCAATTTGATAATCTTTTTCATATTCATCTTTTGCTAAATATAGATTAGGCAAATAATAATCTCCAACTTTGTTATATGTAATTTATTATTCATTTCTAAAAACCTCCATAAATTAATTTTCACTACAAATTTGACTAGATAATTTATATCTTTATTTGACCATCTAATATAAAAATTTTGGAAGAAGTCGATAAGAACAATTTTGTCCTTATTAAACTTCTCCCAAGGAGATGTTTTTTTGAATAGAAAAGAAAAAAGAAATGCAATAGGACATTTGTATAGTAAAGATGCAACAGCAATAAAGATACATTATATGATGATACAAATAGCGCATATAATAAGACAATTATTAGAAAATGGATTAAGAGATGTAAAAGACTAAAAGTGTCATTACATAGTCGAAGTGAGGAAGTTGTTACGAGGCTTCCTTGCTTTTTTGAGCATAAAAAAAGTATGTGCAGTTACGATACACATACAAGCAAACAATATACACAACCCGAACTAAGGTACATTGTCTAATGTAACTATATAATAATACCTTTTTTTATTTGTCAAATGAAAATTTTAAAAAATACCTATAGTATAATAAAAAAACAAAAAATTAACGATAAACATAAAAAAAGTATTGACAAAAGTAAAAAAATATATTATTATGATTATATCAAAAATAAAGAAAGGGGTTTTTTATATGAAAAAACAAAATTTAAAAAAAGAAAAAACAGAAACTAATGAGGAATTAATGGTAAATAGATTTAAAAAATATTCAGTTTTTTTTGAGATTTTAGAACTTTTTTTTAAGGCAGCAATAATAATAGGAGCAATTGCTATTGTAACAATTGGAATTGCAAAAAAAGAGTCAGATAGTGACATAACATTTTTATTTAATACGATATGTGAGAATGTTAATGAAGATCAAATTCCAGAAATAAGCAATAACATAGGTTTACAAAAAGTCATGGTTATGGTTGATCTTTTAGTATTAGAGATAAAATTTATTGCTTCAGCATGTGTATTTAGTTTATTAAGGAAAATATTTACTGGTTCAATCAACAATAAAACACCATTTACAGAAAATAATGTTAAAAATATGAGAAAAATGATTGGTGCAGTTGTAGTATTTGGGGCATCACAAATGTCTATTTTGAATTCAATAATTTTTATTATAATAATAGTTACAATTTATCAAATATTTAATTATGGATATTTATTACAAAAAGAATCAGATGAATTACTATAAGAAAGGAAAGGGATTTTTATGGGAATCATATTAAGATTAGATAGAGTAATGGCTGATAGAAAAATGTCACTAAATGAACTATCAGAAATTGTAAAAATTTCAAATGTGAATTTATCCAAATTGAAAAACGGAAGAATAAGTGCGATAAGGTTTTCCACATTAGAGGCAATTTGCGAAGCACTTAATTGTCAGCCAGGAGATATATTGGAATATAAAAAAAATGATTAAAAATTTTCTTGTACATATTTAAGCAGCTAAAGTATTAGTAACGTAAGGCTTGTAAAGTATCAGAAAATGTGGTAAAATAACTATATAAGCCAAATGGTTTATTAATATAACTAACCGTTACACTAAATTTTAGGAGGTACAAGAAATGGCTGTAACAAAGACAAGAAACACAGACGCAATATGCGAGATGAAGAAAGAGGCTTACAAAGCCTATAGCAGTGCAAACTCAGTTTTCAAATCAATTGTTAATTCAGGAGCTTCTAATGAAGTTATTGATGCAGCAAGGAAAACTGTAGAATCTCGCTTAAAAACATATCATTCATGGTGCAGAAGATACCATGACGATGTGAACAACATGGTTCTTTAAAAAGCCATAAAAAGATGTATCTTTTTCTCTCTCTTCGGAGAGAGTTTTCTTTTTATAATTCTTCTTCTAAAACCTTTTTTAGCTCTGCTGAGGTTTCAACAGCAACTGTAGAGTCATTTGTAGTTATCATAGAAAGCTCCTTTTATATAAAATATATGAATAAAAATAAACGGCAGGTTAGTAACCCACCGCTAAAAATTAATTTAATCCATATAAATTTTCATCTATTAAAGTATGAACTCTTGTTAAAGTTCTTTCATTATCAGATTTTAAGCTATTTTCTATAAATTCAGGATGATTTATTAAAAATTCTTTCATAGTATCATCTGGATTGTCAAAATATTTATTTATAAATTCGAGTTGTTCTTCTGTAATAGAACCATGTTCTAATGCGTTTTTAAACAAATCTTTATTTACAGTTGCAAGAGAATGTGTTATAACACCAACTTCTTTTAAATTATCTTTTCCACCTTGATTTCTGTCTATTACACATAATGTATGTTCCATTTTTCCATTTAAATTATTTATAATAGGGACCCATCTTTTTATATAACTAGAAGCTGTTGTAATTAAATCAGAAAGATGTAAAACTTTACTTTGATTTAAGTCAGAAATAGGTTCTGTTTTTTCAAAAGAAGAATCACTATAAATAGCTGTCATATCTTTAAATACCATTAAATGTGGTTTGTTTAACAGTTTTGCTATAATTAAAGAAAAATACCAATCTCTTCTTTCTCCACCAGAAATGTAATCAAAATTTTCTACACCTATATTTTTTTCAATATATTCTTTCATTTGATTTATAACATCATGATACATTGTGTTTGTATTATATTCATCTAAAACTTTTTCATAAAGTTTTTTTGGCAAATCAACTTTTTCTAATTTTTTTTCAGAAATCTGAGCAAGTAAATCTGTTATATAATTTAAAAAATCTGTTGACTCTTTTTCTCCACCATAAA
The DNA here is from genome assembly GCA_934141475.1 of uncultured Clostridia bacterium. Taxonomy (GTDB): domain Bacteria; phylum Bacillota; class Clostridia; order TANB77; family CAG-508; genus CAG-269. Next base: position 29,581 of record CAKPCG010000020.1, on the reverse strand, counting down.
CATATTGTGCGTTAAAAAAATATGGCGAAAGTTTACCAGAAGTAAGCCAAAAAGGTTCATTTTCCTTGCAAAATTTTATTGCATTTGATTCAAATAAATATGATAATATATTAGACATAATTAATCTAACCTCCTTAAAATTTGACAATATCTTATTATATTTTAGAAAATTTGTCAATTTAAAAAAAGTTAAAACAAGCTTAAATATAAAGGAGAATAAAAAAATAAAAAAGATTTTAGAAAAATGTTGATATTTTTTTACATTTAGGCTAAAATAGAAAAAGTTTAAAACTAAACAAAAGGGAGGCCAAAAATTGGTAACTTTAGAAGATATAAAAAACAATAAGGAAATAAATGCTTTAATAGAAGGAGCACAAAAACAGTTAGATGGGCTTCGGATATACTGAACACTCATATAGGCATTTAGGAATAGTTTCTAAAAGAGCAGGAGATATCTTGCAAGATTTAGGCTATGATGAAAGAACAGTAGAACTAACAAGAATTGCAGGGTACATGCATGACATTGGAAACTGTGTAAATAGGGTAGACCATGCTCATTCAGGAGCAATTCTAAGCTATAATATCTTAAAAGATATGGGAATGGATGTAAAAGAAAGAACAGAAATTATGATGGCAATAGGAAACCATGACGAAAATACAGGAACAGCAGTAAGTAATATATCTGCAGCATTAATTTTGGCAGATAAGTCAGATGTTGCAAGGTCAAGAGTTTCAAAAACAAATATAGCAACATTTGATATTCACGACAAAGTTAATTATGCTGTAACAAATGCAGATTTAAAGTTAAATGCTGAAGAAAGAATAATTACATTAAAATTAGACATTGATACAAAAATATGTCCAGTATTAGATTATTTTAAAATATTTATGGATAGAACAATTATGAGTAAATATGCAGCAAAATATTTAAAAATATGGTATGAGCTTATTATAAATAATACTAAATTATTATAATAAATATATGGCATTAAATGCAAAAACAAAATAAGGAGGATAAAAAATTGAAAGAAAAAAGATTAAAACTAATTACAGAAATATTAGCAATAGTAGTTATATGTTTAGTATCATTTGTAGGAGTATATACGAAAAAAGCTAATAAAATGCAAAACAAAGTAAAGGACTATGTGCTTAGCAAAGATTTAAAAGGATATAGAGAACTTGTATTTAATATAAGTGATGCTACAGAGGTTCTTGATTCAAGTGGAAAAGTTATAGGAAACACAGATTCTTATACAGATGACAAAATTGAGTCAAGTTCTTATCAAAAAACAGAAACAAAAGTAAACAGTGATGAAAGTTTAACAAAAGAAAATTATGAAAAATCAAAAAATATAATAGAAAAAAGATTAAAAAATTTAAATGTGGAAGACTATAATATAAGTGTAGACGAAAATACAGGATCAATATATTTACAAATACCAGAAAATGGGGATACAGATCATGTTGTTAGTAATATTTTACAAGTTGCAAAATTCGAAATAAAAGATTCAGAAGATACATCAAAAGTATATATAAAAAATGAAGATGTAAAGAAAGTGTCAGCTGTATATAATACAACTACATCGGGTACTACAGTTTACTTAAGAATGGAATTTAAGAAAAATGGAGAAAATACATTAAAACAAATAAGCACAAATGAATATGCAACTAAAAATGAAACAAAAAACACTACAACAAATGAAACAAGTGATGATTCATCAGATAAAAATACAACTAATGAAAGCTCTGAAGAAGAAAACTCATCAGATAAGAATACAACTACAGAAAATGAAAGCAGTAGTGATAGTAGTACATCAGAAAGTACTACTCAAAAGAAGATTATATTATCAATAGATAGTAATGAAATGATAACAACAAGTTTTGATGACCCAATACAAGATGGAGTAATAGATTTATCTATGGGAAATGCTTCAACAGATTCAAGCAAAATATCAGAAAATTTACAATCTGCTTCAACAATAGCAGCAGTGGTAAATTCAGGAGAAATGCCACTTACATACAAGATTTCTCAAAATAACTATATAAATACAGATATAACAAACGATATGGTAAAAAAAGTAGTATATGCAATAATAGCCGTTTTAGCAGTAGCAATGCTTTTATTAGTTTTAAAATATAAAACTAGAGGTTTAATTTCAGCAATAGCTTATGTTGGATTTATAGGTTTATATATGTTACTTGTAAGATACACAAATGTTACAGTATCAATAGAAAGTCTTGTTGCAGGAAGCGTAGTATTAGTTGTAAACTATATAATAACATACAAATTACTAAATATACATGAAAGTGATGCAGAATTAAAATCTAGAGTGTATAAAGAAGAACTAAAATCAACAATAATAAAATTAATGCCATTAATTATAATTTCAGTTGTTTTCCCATTTGTTAAATGGACCAAAATATCTACATTTGGAATGTTTATGTTCTGGGGAATAATTTTAAGTGTTGTTTACAACTTTACAGTAACAAAAGACATGCTAGATTAATGGAGAAGGAGAAGTTTGATGAAGGAACAAAAAAATACAAATAAATTTATATATATAGTTATTGCAATTGTAATTATCATCGGAGCAATTGTATGTTGGAAGAAAGGCTTTAATATAGAATTATTTTATTCTAATAGACAAGAAATATTGATATCAAATAGTACTGAATTAGATGTAAACAAAATAGAAGAAATATCTAAATCAGTATTAGAAAATAGAAAAGTAAAAGTTCAAAAACAAGAAAGATTTGGAAATGCTGTAGAAATTATAGCACCATCAATAAGTGAAGAAGAAAAACAAAATATAATAAATAAAGTAAATGAAGAATATAGTGCAGATATTTCAAATGATACAATAGAAATTATAAGTGTTGCAAATACAAGAATTAGAGACATTTTAAAACCATACATATTACCTAGTGTAATTACATTTTCTGCAATTATATTATATTTCTTAATAATGTATCATAAAAATGGAACAAAAAAAGTATTAATAAAAAGTATATTAATACCTATAGCTGCAGAATTATTATATTATTCAATAATTGCAATATTTAGAATACCATTTGGAAGAGTAACAAATGGTGTAGCAATTGGAGTATATGTTTTGACAATTGGATATTTAGCAATTATATTCCAAAATGAAAAAGAAAAATTACAAATAAAAGAAAACAACAAAAAGGAGAATGAGTAAAATGGGTGACCAACAAGAAGTAATATTAACTCAAGAAGGATTTGATAAACTAGAAGAAGAGTTAAACTATTTAAAAACAGAAAAAAGAACAGAAATTGCTGAAAGAATAAAAATAGCAAGAGGATTTGGAGATTTATCTGAAAATTCAGAATATGACGAAGCAAAAGGTGCACAAGCAGAAAATGAACAACAAATAGCAGAATTAGAAATAAAAATAAGAAATGCAAAAGTAATTGACAGCAAAGAAATTGATACAAAAACAGTACAAATAGGAAATACTGTAAAACTATATGATGAAGAATTTGAAGAAGATGTAATTTATACTATTGTAGGTTCAACAGAAGTAAATTTAGCAGAAAACAAAATTTCAAATGAATCACCAATAGGAAAAGCATTACTTGGTAGAAAAAAAGGCGAAATAGTTGAGGTAGATGCACCAGCAGGAATAATAAAATTTAAAGTTTTAGAAATTAAAAAATAATAAAATAAAAGAACTTGCATATATTTTAGATGGGTGAAATTATGCAAGTTTTTTTTATTGACCAAAATGTAAAGAATAATTTTTTTAAGACTTTATTTAAAAAAATAGAAGTTGAAGATGATTTTATATTAATATTACATAACATAACTGGAAAAGAAATAAAAATAGCAAAAGAAATAGAAAAAATATTACAAAAAAATAGTGTAAATAGCATTGTAATATCTGAAAAATTAAAAGAAAATCAGTTATTTTTAAATTATTTAGATAGTAATAATTTTAAAATAGTTAATGGTGATATTTTAAAAGAAAAGTTATTGTTAAAAATTTTATTAAAAGAGTGTAAAGAAAAAAATATAGAACCTAAAAATAGCAGAATAAGTATAATGGCAAATCAAATAAGTACATATGTTTTAAATATAATTAATTATTTATCTAAAGAATTCAAGACGCTAAATGTAGTAACAAATAATATCTGTTTTTTTAAAAATATAAAAGACAGGCTATGGAATGAAAATGGGATTATAATAACATTAACGAACAATAAGAAAAAAGCACTTTCAAGTTCTAATGTCATTTTAAATATAGATTTTCCCGAAGAAATTTTGAACAAATATTATATATATGAAAATGCACTTTTAATAGATTTATTTGAAAAAAATAAAATTAATAAAAAAAGATTTAATGGAAAAATTGTTAATGATTTTGAAATAAAGCTGATTGAAGGAAGTAGTATTTATGATTTTTGCAATCAAAAAAAATTTGAAAATTTTAACAAAAAAGATATAGCTGATTTATACATATCAAACAAACCAGAGGAAATTAACAATATAATAATATAAAAAAAGTATAAAATTCCTTAAAATGTAAATAATATCATTAGTTAAATTTTAAGGAGGATTATATGGGAGTGCATTTTAAAGAAAATGAAGAGAAAATAACAATAGGGATGATATTAGTAGGAATTGCTATAATTGTAATGCTTATGGCATCTTTAATAGTATATTTATTAAATTTAAACAGTTCAAAGTCACAAAATGATGGAACAATTGAACAACAAGTAGGTGAAATAGCTAAAAATGAAAATGATGATTCAAAAACAGTAAGTATAGATATTGGAAAGTCAAAAAATGAATCGGAAAAGGATTTGGCAACAAATAGTGTAGAAAATAAGAATGAAACAAAAATGAATAATACAGAAAGTAAGACTAATACTTATAAAAATACAACAACTACAAACACAATAAATACAAATAATGAAACAAAAAGTTCAAATAAGACAAAAAATGAAAACACTACAAAAGAAAATAATATAGAGACTAATAAGCAAAATCAAGAAACAGTAAAATCTACAGAAGAAGTAAAATTTTCAGCTCCTATTAATGGTGAAATTTTAAGAGATTTTGCATTAGATACATTGGTATATTCAGATACATTAGAAGAATGGGTAACTCATAATGGTGTAGATATAAAAGCAGATAAAACATCTGTTATAAAATGTGCATTAGCAGGTACAGTTGAATCAATAAAAAATGACCCAAGATATGGTTTAACAGTTATAGTAAATCACGAAAATGGATATAAAACTGTATATGCAAATCTTTTAACTGCAGAATACGTAGTTGAAGGAGAAAAAATTGAGATGGGTCAGACTATAGGAACTGTAGGAAATAGCGCAACATTTGAGATAAGCGATGATTATCATCTTCATTTTGAAATAATAAAAGATGGAAATTATTTAAATCCAACAACACTTATTTCATTTTAAAGAAATTAAACAAAAAAATAAGGCATATAAAAATGTTTATGTGCTTTATTTTTTTTTGGCATATATGATAAAATTCTAAAAAATATATTAATATGAAATTTAAAGCATATAAAGCAGATTTGTTTTGCGAAAAATTTAATATGTAAAATAAAAAAGAAAGGAGTCAATTGATAGACTAATATCTATATAGTTGATTTAATTTCGAAAATAATGATATGCCATTCATGGATAAAAAAGGAAATCAAAAAAAAAAAAATACAATTTAGCTATTGAAAAAAAGAAAAAAATATGATAATATATCCAAAGAATATAAAAAAACAATATTAAGGACAACATAAATAATAAAATATCTTTCAGAGAGCTTTGCAAATGCTGAGAGCAAAGTAAGTAAAAATTATTTTGGCAAAAAGCCATAAGATTAAAATCTTAATTATCACCTTAATAGTTGCGTAGCAGAAAAATAAGTAAGTTATGCCGTGTATCTTGCGTTAAAAGATAAATAAAGAGAGTAACTAATTCAGCAAAATATATAAATAGGTTACTAACTTAGGTGGTACCGCGGAAACAATCCATTTCGTCCTAAAATGATGAAATGGATTGTTTTTGTATTTGAAAATAAAAAGGAGGGATACAAATTGGATTTAGCCCAAAAAGAAAATAATAAAATGGAACGCGAACTTAAAATAGGCGGAATTTACAAACATTTTAAAGGAGATTACTACTTAGTAGAAGAGGTTGCAAAATATTCTGAAACAAAAGAAGAAATGGTAATATATAGAAAGTTGTATGAAGATGGCGGATTATGGGTAAGACCAAAAGATATGTTTTTATCCGAAGTTGACCACCAGAAATATCCAGATGTAAAGCAAAAATATAGATTTGAATTGCAAACAATAGAAAGTGTAGCAAAAAAATAGATATAAAAATCTAAAATAAATAAAACTAAAATAAAAATAACAGTAAGGAGTGAAAATTATGTACAAAAAAGTAGAATTACCTGAAGGCTATGTAGGTATGGAAAAAAACGTAGCTAAACTATGGAAGGAAAAAGACATTATAAAAAAGAACTTTAATAAAAATGAAGGAAAAAAATATTTCATGTTTTATGATGGACCTCCAACAGCAAATGGAATGCCACACGTAGGACATATAGAGACAAGAGTTATGAAAGACATAATTCCAAGATACAAAGTTATGAAAGGATATTATGTACCTCGTAAAGCAGGATGGGATACACATGGTCTTCCAGTAGAATTAGAAATTGAAAAGAAACTTGGAATTTCTGGAAAAGAACAAATAGAAGATTATGGAGTAGAAAAGTTTGTTAAAGAATGTAAAGAAAGTGTATTCCAATATGTTCATGTTTGGGAAAAAATGACAAATCAAGTTGGATATTGGGTAGATATGGAAAATCCATATGTTACATACCATAATGATTATATAGAATCTGTTTGGTGGGCTTTAAAAGAATTATGGAAAAAAGGACTTTTATATGAAGGACATAAGGTAATGCCTTATTGCCCAAGATGTGGAACTGCTCTTTCATCACATGAAGTTGCACAAGGATATAAAGATGTTAAAGATTTAACATGTATTGCAAAATTTAAAGTAAAAGGAAAAGAAAATACGTATATTTTAGCGTGGACAACTACACCTTGGACACTTCCATCTAACTTAGCTTTATGTGTAAATAAATCATATACATATACAGAAATTAAAGTAAATGTTGGAAACGATGAAGAACAAAAATTCGAAAATTATATTTTAGCTAAAGATTTAATATCTTCTGTTTTAAAAGACAAAGAATATGAACTTGTAAGAGAATTTAAAGGTGAAGAATTATTAGGCACAGAATATGAACAATTAATGCCATTTGCTAAACCAGATGGTAAAGCATTTGTTGTAATTCATGGAGATTACGTAACATTAACAGATGGTACAGGAATAGTTCACATTGCACCAGCTTATGGTGAAGATGATAGTTTAGTTGCAAAACAAAATAATATTGCATTCGTAAACTTAGTAGATAAATCTGGAAAATTTGTAGAAGAAGTAACACCATGGGCAGGAAGATTTGTAAGAGATTGCAATGAAGATATATGTAAATGGTTAAAAGAAGAAAATAAATTATTCTCTAAGGAAAAACACATGCATTCATATCCACACTGTTGGAGATGTGATACACCACTTCTTTATTATCCAAAAGAAAGCTGGTTTGTAAAAATGTCTAGCTTAAGAGACGAATTAGTAGCAAACAATAATAAAGTAAATTGGTATCCAGATACAATTCGTACAGGAAGATTTGGAAAATTCTTGGAAAATGTTATCGATTGGGGGATTTCAAGAGATAGATATTGGGGAACACCTCTTCCAGTATGGAAATGTGAGTGTGGACATTTAGAATGTATAGGTTCAATTGAAGAATTAAAAGAAAAAGCTATAAATTGCCCAGATGATATAGAATTACATAAACCTTATATAGACAATGTTCATTTAAAATGTCCAGATTGCGGAAAAGAAATGACAAGATTTAAGGAAGTAATAGATTGTTGGTTTGATTCTGGTTCTATGCCATTTGCACAATTACATTATCCATTTGAAAATAAAGATTTATTTGAAAAGGAATTTCCAGCTGGATTTATTTCAGAAGCGGTTGATCAAACAAGAGGTTGGTTCTATACATTAACAGCAATAGGAACAGCACTATTTGGAAAATCACCTTTTGAAAACTGTATAGTTTTAGGACACGTTTTAGATGGCAAAGGACAAAAAATGTCTAAATCTAAGAAAAACGGAGTAGATCCATTCTTATTATTAGATACAGCAGGAGCAGATGCAACTCGTTGGCATTTCTATACATGTTCAGCACCATGGCTTCCAACAAGATTATCATTAGAAAATGTACAAGAAACTCAAAGAGGATTTTTAGCAACATTATGGAATGTTTATTCTTTCTATGTTTTATATGCAGAAATAGACAAATTTAATCCACTAGATTACAAAGATTTCAAATCAAGCAATATAATGGATAAATGGATAATTTCTGAATTAAATACTTTAGTAAAAGAAGTAGATGAAAAACTTGAAAAATACGACATAACAAGTAGCAGTATACAAATAGAATCATTTACAGATAGACTTTCAAATTGGTATGTACGTAGAAATCGTGAAAGATTCTGGGGTACTCAGTTAACAGATGATAAAATTGGAGCATATGTTACATTATATAGAGTATTAGTTACACTATGTAAAATCTCAGCACCATTTATACCATTTATGACAGAAGAAATTTATCAAAATTTAGTTGTAGGATTAGATAAAAATGCTACAGAAAGTATTCATTTATGTTCATGGCCAGAAGTAAATAAAAGTGAAATAGATAAAAAACTAGAAGAAGAAATGGATTTAGCATATACTATAGTAAAATTAGGACGTAGTAGCAGAAATTCTGTAAATATAAAGAATAGACAACCATTGTCAAAAATGCTTATATCTGTAAAAAATCTTCCAGAATATTATAGTGATATAGTAAAAGAAGAATTAAATGTAAAAGAAGTTATACTAGGTGCAGACATGAAAGATTATGTCGATTTTGAAATAAAACCAAATCTTCCAGTACTTGGAAAAGAATATGGAAGATTAATTCCAGAAATTAAACAAAAAATATCAGAGTTTAATCAAATGGAATTAGCAACTAGTGTAGAAGCTGGAAATATAGAATATATTGAAATTGGTGATGTTCAAATACCACTTTCTAAAGATAATCTATTAGTAACAATGCAAGGAAAAGAAAGCTTTGCATTTAGTGGAACTGGAGAAATTGGTGTTGTTATAGAAACAGAAATTACACCAGAATTAAGAGAAGAAGGATATTTAAGAGAAATTTTATCTAAGGTTCAAAACATGAGAAAAGATAAAGGTTTTGAGGTTATGAATAACATTAATCTTTATATAGCAGGAAATGATACTTTAGAAGCGGTTGTTAAAAAATATGAAGATATTATAAAACATGATACATTAGCAAAAGAAGTTCTATATAATGTAGAAGGAAAAGAATATGTAAATACACCTATTAATGGTGAAAAATTAGATATTTATGTTGAAATTGTATAATAAAAAATAAATAGCAGTTTTTAAAAATTGCTATTTATTTTTATAAGTTTTTATGATATAAAATATATAGCAAAATATAGATTTGGAAATGAAACCCGATTCAAATAGAATAATCTAAAAGTAAGGATTTTATGTGTATGGAAATAAATGAGTTAAGTATAGAAGAAAAAATAGGTCAAATGATAATTACCGGAATTGAAGGAAACAGTATAACTAAAAGAACTGAAAAATTAATTTTAAAATACAAAATAGGCGGAGTTATACTGTATAGAAAAAATTTTAAAACATATGGTGAAATGGTAAATTTAATAAAAGAATTAAAAAAGCTAAACAAACAAAACAAAATACCATTATTAATATCAATTGACCAAGAAGGTGGAAGAGTTAATCGTATGCCAAAAGATTTTCTGAATTTGCCAGCTGCTAACTATATTGCAGAAAAAATGGGTGACGAGGGAGTAAAAGAAGAAGCTGAGATAATGGGCTACATTTTAAATAAAGCAGGATTTAATATGAATTTTTCGCCAGTTTTAGATTTGAAAAGATATGAGACAAAAGCAATTGGGGATAGAAGTTTTGGAACAGATTTAGAAAAAGTAAGTAAATATGGGCTAATTCAAATAAATGAATTTAAATCCAAAAATATAATATCAGTAATTAAACATTTTCCAGGACATGGAGCAACAAAAGACGATTCGCATTTTACACTTCCAAAAATCAAAATAGATATGGAAAAATTAGAAAATGAAGATATGATTCCATTTAAAAATGCAATAGAAAATGGAGCAGATGCAGTGCTTGTTGGCCATTTAAAAATAAAGGGATTTAAAGAAAAATATCCATGCTCATTATCGAGAAAATTTATAACTAAGTATTTAAGAAAAAATTATCATTATAGAGGACTTGTAATTTCAGATGACCTAAAAATGAATGCCATTAAATATTTTTATGGTACATCAAGAGCAATTGTAAAATCTTTTAAAGCAGGAAACGATATTAGCATTATTAGATTTAATGAAAATGATGAAAATAGAGCAATTTTAAAGATTATAGATTTAGCTAAAAATGAAAAATTAAATAAATATAAAATTGACATGAGTGTAAAAAGAATACTAAAAATAAAAGAAAAATATGGTATAAGTGACAATATAGATTATAATGCTGATATAGACTTTGAAGAAATCAATAAAAGAATAGCAGAAATAAGAAAAAAATGTTTAAATATATAAAAGAGGAGCAAAGATGATTAAAAGGATAATATTTGATTTAGATAATACACTTATAATGTGGAAAAAGGAATATGAAAAGGTGGTTGATGATTCATTAGATGTTGTAAATTACCCTAAAACAGAAGATTTATATGTAAAAATTAACGATGCCGAATCGGAATACGAAAAAGAGATAGAAACAACACATTTTGAAAAACATGATATGATTGACTATATAAACAAAAAGCTTAATTTAAGCTTACCTTATGAGATAATGGATTTATGGAGCGAAAAAGTTGGAAACTGTGCACCTGAAAAATACCCAGAAGAAGATTATAAAACACTTAAATATTTATCAAAAAAATATGAACTTGCCATACTTACTAATTGGTATATAGAAGATCAAAAAAGAAGATTGGAAAAGGCAGGAATATTAAAATTCTTTACACATTTTTATGGTGCAGAAAAATATATAAAACCTTACAAGGAAAGCTTTTTACAAGCAGTTGGTAATTTTAGCTTAGATGAAGTTGCTATGGTGGGAGATAATTTAGAGTTAGATGTAAAAGGTGCTATGAATGCTGGAATTAAGAAAGTTGTTTGGAGAGATGTGAAAAATCTTGAAAGTGGTAAAAGAGTTGGAGAGATAGATGTAATTCATGAGCTTGTGGAGCTTAGGGAGATATTTTAAGATAAAGTGTGTAAAAGGAAAATTAATATGATGAAAAAAATAAAAATAGATTTTATAGATTTTTGGGATATAGATAAGGAAAATAACATTATAACAAATACTTTAAGAAGCAAATATGATGTAACTATTTCAAAAGAACCAGATTATATTTTTTGTTCAGTTTTTGGAACTAATCATTTTAAATACAAAAATGCAATAAAAATTTTAGTAATAGGAGAAAATATTTCACCAAATTTTGATTTATATGATTATGCAATAGGATTTTATGATATAAAATATGACGATAGATATTTAAAATACAACATGCTATTAGAAGAAGATATGTATAAAATTATAACCAAACGTAAACCAGAAAATAATGAAAGTAAAAAATTCTGCGCGTTTGTATATGGGGCAATGAAACTTAGTAAAAAAAGAATAGAAATTCTAAATAAATTAAATGAATATAAAAAAGTAGATTGTGGTGGAAAATTAAAAAACAATATAGGAAGAAAAATAGGAAGAAAAAAGATTGATAAAATAAATTTTCAAAAACAATATAAATTTGTTATAGCTTGTGAAAACCAACAATTTCCTGAGTATAACACCGAAAAACTATTTGATGCTTTTGCTTCTAATGCTGTTCCAATATATTGGGGAGATCCTAAAATTGGTGAAATATATAATGAGAGAGCTTTTATTAATTGTAATAATTTTAATAATTTAGATGAATTGTTAAAAGTGGTTAAGGAAATAGACAATGATGATGAAAAGTATAGAAAAATGATTATGGAACCAGTATTTAATGATGAAGATTTTTTTTATAAGCAAAATGAAAAATTGAAGTTGTTTTTATACAATATTTTTGATAAAGAAGTAAATGATGCTAAAAAGGTTTATTTTAATAGAGAATTCTTTGTGTATCGCATTTACAAGAAATATTTTATAATCAATTTTGGCTTTAATTTACGTTTAAAGTTAGTAAGGATAAAAAAATATATAGTAAAAAAGATAATGAGAATGATAGAATAAGGAGTGTAAATTTTTAACAAAAGAAAGTGGAAATTTACGATAATAAAAAATATAAGGGAGGAAGAAAAATGTTAGAAAAAACATTTAAAAGAAACAAAGGAATAACATTAATTGCGCTAGTTGTAACAATAATTGTTCTATTGATACTTGCAGGAATAAGTATAGCAATGCTAACAGGACAAAATGGAATACTAAATAGAGCAACAGATGCTAAAAACACAACAGAAACCACTCAAGTAGACGAGCAAGTAAAATTATCAGTAGCAGAGGCACTATCAAATGGTTTAGGAACAATAACAGAAGATAATTTAAAAAAGGCATTAGACAGCAATGTAGGTAGCGGAAAATATGAATTAACCGGAGATGCTGTAAATGGTTGGACAATAAAAGCAGCTGACAAGACTTATAACATAAGTGGAAAAGGAGAAATATCAGGAGGAAATAATGGCGGAAATTCAGGAGAAAACACTGGAGGAGGAACAGAAAACGGTGGAACAACAGGGGGAAACACATCAGAAGAAATAGAATTTTCGTTAAATGAAACCCAAAAAACATTAAGTATAGATGGAGAAGATAAAGGATATTTTACTTTAAAAGCTATATTTACAAAAGGTTCAGGTACAGTTACTTGGGAAAATTCAAATACTGGAGCAGTGGCAGTAGAAGGAACAGGAAATAGTATAAAAGTAAAAGCATTAGCAGAAGGAGAAGCTACAATAACAGCAAGTTGCAAAGGAAAAACAGCAACATGTAATGTAAAGGTAGAAAAAGTAGTTAGTTCAGAATATATAGATGATAGTTATGTAGATTATAATGTATCATATACAGATATATATACAGGAACAAAATATACAAACCTAACAGGATGGAGACTACTAGATAAAGTAGACAATGGAGATGGAACATCAAATTTAGATATAATAAGTACAGGAATACCAGCAGGAGTGTATTATTATTGGAATTATATAAAAGATACAACATATAGTCCATGGGCAGGAACAGCAGAAGATATAACAAATTATATATCAAGATATTATACATCAGGAAGTAATACGTATGAAAATATGTATGCAACAAGTGGATTAAGATATAAATTTGAAAAAATAAAATTCAAAAAACAAACTGGAAGCGAAACATATAATAATAACGAATATGGTTCAGGGTATTATACAGAAATAAGTAAAAATGGAACAGCACAAACAGGAGAAATAGATGGAAAAACATTTAAAGCAAGAAACAATGTAGAAGTAAGATCAGTAATACATTCAGATATAACAGGAAATGAAAAATCATCAAGTATACCAGTATCAGATCCAGCAGATAAAAAAGGACTATTTATATTACAAAACTACACACCAGATAAGCATACGAATAGCAACTCCAACGGGGTGCGTCCGGTAGTTTCTATGACTAATGTCAAAATGCAGAGAAAGGCTGGAAATAGCCATGTTTGGGAAATTGCAGATTAAATGTAGAAAATTAGAACAAAAACTTTCCATATGGCCTCGTGTCATGCGGAAAGTTTATACAAAAGGAGAAAATATTGTACTAAATTGCTCCTCCGTCGCAATGGAACTAATAAAGAAATAATATTGAAAAAATAGATAACCTCCTGTTTAATATAATTATGTAACCTAAGGTTGCAAATATATTAAACAGGAGGTCTTTTAGATGACGAATAATCAAATACTCAAAAAGTTGAGTCAAGACATGAGAATGAGAAATTTCTTACATTACACATATGATTCATATATGAAAAAAACAAAATAAATGATGGTATATTTTAACAAATCTTTAGAAAAGGTAACAATAGATGAGTTAAGGGATTATCTATATAAATATTTACTGAATGAAAGAAAAATGGCTGATAAAACAGTAAATTATTATAACAGTATAATAAGATTCGTATATGAAGTAACACTAGACAAAGTATTAAATAAGAGACAAATACCAATGAGAAAAAGAAAAAAGACGGTGTATAAGTTGCTAACGAAAGAAGAGTTAAGCACTTTTTTGCGAGTGTAGATAATTATAAATTTAAAACAATATTTATGTTGTTACTTAAGCTGTAAAAATACAACTGCAGAGAAATTATTAACATATACAAGAAAACATTGGCAAGTTGAGAGTTTTCATTGGTTATTAGATATGAATTACGATGAAGACAATGGCAGAGTGGTGAATAAAAATTCTCAAATATGTTTAAATATAATAAGAAAATATTGCATAAGTATAATAAAAAAATATATAGAAAATCACGATGTGAAAAGAAAAACAATAATAGCTAATATGAGAAAGTGTCTATTAAATGAACACTTTGTAATATGATTAAATTTCCCTGATTTTTTTATTTTAATTATTGAAAAAATGATTAAAGTGATATAAAATACTTGTATAAAAAACAAATGTGTATTTAAAATACATAAGAAAAAGAAGGAGGAAAAAATGAATTTAGAAGAAAAATTCAAACAAAAACAAGGTATTACATTAATAGCACTTGTTGTAACAATAATTGTATTGCTAATTTTAGCAGGAATAACAATTGCAATGTTAACAGGTCAAAATGGAATACTAAATAGGGCAACAGAGGCAAGAGACGTAAACGGAACAGCTCAAACAGATGAGCAAGTAAAACTAGCAGTAGCAGAAGCTTTATCAAATGGACTAGGAACAATAACAGATGAAAACTTAAGAAAGGCATTAGATGCAAATGTAGGAGCAGGAAACTATGAATTAACAGGAAATGCTACAAAGGGATGGACTATAAAGGCAGGAGACAAAACTTATAATATTGACGCATCAGGTGTAAATAGTGACGATTCTGGAAAGGATGACAACAAAGGGAACGGAGAAACTGGAAAATTACCTTCAACAGAAGTAACAAAACCATATTTGCCAGGAGATGATTTTGAAAAAGTTGATGGAACAGACATTGATACAGGTTTAGTTATAAGGGATAAAGAAGGAAATGAGTGGGTGTGGATAGAGGTACCACAAACTGAAACAGTATACCCTACAGCTAAATTGGGTATAACAGAATTTACAGATGATGAATGTAATACTATTTATAATGATCTTAAGGTTTATACAATTCATTATTCGAGTGAAAGAACAAGCGATACAATGTCTGAAAGTGCAGAAGGCATAGAAGATTTTTTCAACAAGACAGAATATTATACATTAAGAAATAATGTATTAAGAAGCATATATTTGAATGGTGGATTTTGGGTAGCAAGATATGAAGCTGGAGTTGCAAGCCCATCTGAAAGCTCATCAACAGATACTGTTAAAATATATTCTAAAAAAAGTTATTATCCATATAAAAAGTTTTATGGAAGTGAAGTTGCTTTGATGCAACAATTATCACAAAACATTAATAGTGGAAGCCACATGTCTAGTTTAATGTTTGGTGTACAATGGGATTTAATTTTAAAATTTATTGAAACAAAAGGAGCATTAACACAAAATCAAATAACAAATAATTGTTATAATTGGGGAAATTTTGTTAATAGCAGTTTTTCTATAGATGATACAAATGCACATTATTATTTATCTGATGAATGGAAAGATGTGAAAAATGTTGAAAGCGAAACAGGTAATGGAATTTCTGTTGGCTCTGATTCAAATGCTACAATAAGTAAAAATGAAGGAATAGGGGTGTTATTAACTACAGGAGCATCAAGCAGAAATAGTGTTTTAAATATATATGATTTAGCAGGAAATGTATGTGAACAAACTTTAGAATTACATACTACTTTTAGTATTGATGATTATTCTTCTAGAAGTTTGATATTTAGAGGTGGCCAGTATGAATGGAATGGAATTAATGCTGATAGTTATGATGATGGTGGAGCATATTATAGAGGATATTACAATGCGTATTCAGATACGGGCTTTAGACCAATAATATACTAAAAGGAAAATAAAAATGAAAAATAAACTATCAAAACTATTTTATACCATAATGTTATTAATAGCATTTTTATATATAGGAACTCCAGTATCAAACGAAATAGTGTATCCTATATATGTAGCAATAGATATTTTAGCAATAATAATAATTTTAAACACAAAGAGTATAAAGCTAAATAAAAAAGACATGGTGGTTATGCTACTATGTCTTTCAGCTTTTATACCATTAATTTTTAAAACATATGTAAGTTTAGAACGGTGAAATAACAAACATTTTTAAATATATACATATATTAGAATGCTATTTATTAACAAGGAAATTTATAAATGAAAATAAAAATAATAAAGAATATATAATAAAAAATATAATTATATTTACTGTTGGACTGATTTTTATTGGAATCGATTTAATGACAACTAAGAACTTTGATAAGATTTCAAATTTTATACAAATACCAATTAATTATACTGGTGAAATACGTATAGGAACTACATTTTACTACCCTAATAGTTTTGCTGCTTTACTTTTAATGGTAATGTTTTTGGTATTGGGCGAAATTATAGACAAAAAAATATGGTATGGGAGTTCTGTACTATTTTTAATTGAAACATCAATAATACTAACATATTCAAGAATGACATATATATTTTTAGTAATTTTTATAATATTATATTTAATTTTTGTAAATGGATATAAATCTAAAGTAAGTGTTTTAGTAGAATTAATGTTAACAGGAATATTTGCTGTATTATATTCATTAATTTTTATGAAATTAATATCAAAAAAAGAATATTTATTAGTGTGGATTATATTAATTATAATATTTATTCTTATTGCTATTATTAAACAATTTATATATAAAAAATACAATATAATAGATAAAATTAAAATAAAACATATAGTTACAATATTAATTATTACAATTGTATTAAGTGGAACGGCTATTTTAATAGCACTAAATTATACCGAAACAATAAAAATTCCTAATGAAAATGAAAAAACAGAAACAGTAGAATTATTTAATATTAATCCAGGCGAAAAGTATTCAATAGATGTTGATTTACAATCAATTAGTAAATACAAAGAAAAAGAAATTTTTTATATAACAATAGTAGAAAGTAACAAATATTTCGATGAAATAAATTACACAAGCATTAAATTTGGAGAATATGAAGGCATAAAAAGCATAGAGATCCAAGCAACAAAAGATACTGAGCATATATTTATAAAATTTTATTGTTATATAAATGATAAGGAGTGTATACTAAATGTAAATAAATTATGGGTAAATGGAAAAGAAACAACATTAAGATATAAATTTATACCAACAACTCTTGCTATCAAACTGAAAAATATGACTGTAAAAACAAAAAGTGCGTGGGAAAGGATGGAACTTTTAAAAGATGGTTTTAAAATAGCAACTAAAAATTGGCTATTTGGAGCAGGAGGACACGCTTGGAGATATTTGTATGGAAAAGTTCAAGATTACAATTATAATGCAAAAGAAGCTCATTGTTATGCAATGAAGATATGGATTGAAAATGGAATCTTAGGTATTATAGCACTTTTGGTAATTGTAATAATTTTGATACAAGAAGCTGTAAAGGCTTATTTAGAAAATAATATAATTAATCAATCTATAATAGTAGCTATTATTTCAATTTTAATACATAGTTTTTTTGATTTTGATATGTCTTTTTATATTATTGAATTGATATTTTTTATATTACTTTCTATTATAAATAGTGATGTTGAGACCAAAAGCGAAAATAAAAGTATTTTAAAGAAAATAGTATTTGTAACTATAATTACTTTTATTTTAATATATGATATAATATTATGTGCATATAAAGTAGAAATTAAAGCAGACAAAGAAAAAGCATATAAAAAATATGAAATGTTGATTCCGTTTGATGCAAATATACAAAAAAATAAAGCAACAGATATTAAATATATAGACAAATTTGTAAATAATGAAAATTATTATTATTATACTTTAGAAATGATTAATAGATGTTATAATATCGCTTTAGAGGATAATAATAGTGACTATATAAATTATTGCATAAAATTAATAAATAAAGCAAATGATGAAGGTAAAAATATTAAATATGACAGTAACTATATGATTTTAAGACTTGAAACAACAAATGCAATTTCAAGTAAAGCTGCAATTCAATATGAGAAAACAAAAACTGAAGAATGGCTACAGCTAGAAAAAGTTTGTGATTTATTGATAACAGATAATATAGAAGATACAAATTTACAAATAGAAAATTATCAAGATTGTAGAATAAGAAAATCTACCGCTGAAGAATATATTAAAATGTTAGGATATATTAAAGAACAAACCCAAAAAAGGATTGAAAAGTATGAACAATAATTACGAAAAAATTGAAAACGAATATAACAACATGATAAATCAAAATGAAAAAGTATTTGACTATATTGTTATTACAGTTAGTAATAACCAACAAAAGGAATTAGTTGAAGAAGAGATAAAAAGAAGATTAAGTAAAAACATGTTATTAAAAAATAGTAAATACCTTATAATACCCGATTATAATAATGAAAGAATCGGCTCAGGTGGAGCTTTGCTAAATGTAATGAGAATATTAAAACAAAATGAAAATATTGACTGGAGTAAAAACAAAATATTACTAATAAATTCTGGAGGAGAATGCAGAAGAGTGGCACAGTATTCTTATGCTGGAAAGATTTTTATTCCATTACTAGAAAAATCAAAGAATGGAGAAAGAAAAATTTTATTAGATAATATTCTTGCTTATTCAAATGTATTAGGTAAAAAAATTGAAAATGGAATTTTAATAACTATTTCAGATTCTTTATTTTCATTTGATATTAAAGAGTTGAAAAAAATTTCTTCTACATCAGCTATATCAACAAAAGAAAATAAAGAACAAGGAACTATACACGGGGTATTAGTTAAAGAACAAGGAACTAATAAACTAAATAAATTTTTGCACAAACAACCATTAGATGTATTAAAAAAAGAAAATGCTATATTTGAAGATGAGAAAGTTGAATTGGATACTGGAATTATTTATATAGATAGTATTTTTTGTCAAAAAATATTTAAAATTATATGTAAAGATAATAAATTTTGCAAAGAAAAGTTTGATAAAATTGTAAATTCCGATATTAGACTAAATTTTTATGGTGATCTAATATATCCATTAGCAAAATCGTCTACTTTTGAAAGATATATAAAAGAAAGTAGTGAGGGAATAAATAAAAAAGAAATTAGAAAAGTAAGAAATGAAATATGGAACTATATTAGTGGCTTAGACTTGAATATAGTCTCAATTAAAACAGCTAATTATATACATCTTGGAACAAATATAGAACTAAGCAATAATCTAAAATATAACACTAATAAAGAAGAAAAATTAATGTATTATAATAGCTATATTGATAGTAGTGTTAAAGTTGAAAAAAATTGTTATATAGAAAACAGCAAAATATTAGGAAATAGCATTATTGGAGAAAATTCGATGGTATTTAATACTACTATTGTAGATGAAATTATACCAAAAAATACAATTGTACAAACGGTTAGAATGAAGAATGGAAATTTAGTAACTAGAAAATTTGATTTAACAGAAAAATTTAATAATAAAGACTGCTTATGGAACTTAA
This sequence comes from uncultured Clostridia bacterium, assembly GCA_934141475.1. Lineage (GTDB taxonomy): Bacteria > Bacillota > Clostridia > TANB77 > CAG-508 > CAG-269. The sequence goes on along the minus strand of CAKPCG010000020.1, from coordinate 9,539 downwards.
ATGAAATAGATTATTCATATTTTAAAAAAATTGAAGGGGAATGTTATGGTAAATAGTGAACTTATAAATAAAAAGCTAGAGGAATGCAGAAAAAATTATCTTAGTATTATAAAAGAATTAAATGAAAGAAAAATAAAAGTAACTTTAAATGAAGTGATTTTAAAAGAACCTTTAAGAATAAATTTATCTGCAGCATGGAATGATACACCACCATATTGTAATGAAAATAGTGGAGCTATCTTAAATGCAGCAATTTTAATTAATGGAGTAAATCCTATAGAGGTAACAATCACAAAATTAAAAGAGCCTATAATTATACTTGATTCTAAAGACCAAAATGCACAAGAAACATTAAATTCTAAAAAACAAATTAATACATATTTAGAATCAAAAGAAAAATTAAAACTTCTTAAGGTTTCACTAATTGCTTCAGGATTATTTTCATTTACAAAAGAAGATGACTGGAGCTCTGTAATAGAAAAAACGGGAGGATTTAAAATATCAGTTCAAACTATAAAAATACCAATAGGTTCAGGACTTGGAACAAGTAGTATTATAATGTATGCAATTATAAAAGCACTTTACAAATATTTTGGACTAGAAATTGAAAAAGAAAAAATATACCAAAATGTAGCTATTGCAGAGCAATTATTAAAAACAGGAGGAGGTTATCAAGACCAAATAGGTGCAGGAGAACCTGGAATAAAATTAATAGAATTTAAACCTGATGGAAAATTTTGCAAAATCAATATAAAAAAAGTTGAAATATCAGAAAACAAAAAAAAAGAGTTGTCAAAAAGATTACTTTTGATATATACTGGTTTTGCGAGAGAAGCAAAAAACACATTAAAGAAAATGATGGGTTCATATATTATTAACCAAAATAACGAAAGAGATATTTTTAAAAACATTGGAAAAGAAGCAGCATTAATGAAAGAAAGCCTTGAAGCAGGAGATATAAAAACTTTTGGAAAACAGATGGTAAATGGTTATAATATGAATAAAGCTATATGTGAAAATTTTTCAAATGAAAATATAGAAAAATTAATAAAAATTTTAAAACCAAATATTGATGGATATATGCTACAAGGGGCTGGAAATGGAGGATTTTTAGTTGCAATTTTAAAAGAAAATGTAAACAAGCAAAAAGTTAAACAAACATTAGAAGAAACAAATGCAAAAATATGGAATATGGAGATACAATATTAAAATTGGAGAGTATTATGAAAAAAAGCAAAAAATATATATACCCGAAAGTTGGAAGAAGAGATTTTTTGGGGTTTAGAATAGGTGGAGCAGGATTAGGAAATTTACTTTTTACATATGCAGAAGCATTGGTTTTATCTAAAAAATACGAAATAGATTTAATTTGGCCAACATGGGGGACTATACCACTAACAAGAAATGATTTTATATTTTGGAAAGGCAGAGATAAAAGGTCATATTTTAATATATTTGAAAACAATTCTAAATATATAGATGGTTTTGAAAAAGCAAAAATTTTATTAACAAATAAAAAAATAATAAATCCAAATGATATTCAAAAAATAGAAGCAGGAGTTATTGTTGTTGACAAAAATCCTATTAAATTTACTGGAAAACTATATGAAAATTTAAAACCTTATAGAGAATATATATATGATGATTTATATAGAAATTTATCAAAAAATAATCAATTAAGAATAGATAATATAAATTTTGATGATGGATTTGTGGTTCAAATAAGAATGGATGATTTTAAAAAAGTAAGTTTAGAACAATTAAAGCAAGGAAAAGATAATGTACGTATTCCATTAGAATGGTTTGAAAATATTATAAAACAAATAAGAAAAATAGCAAATAAAAATGTAAAAGTGTATTTAATGTCTGATGGAAGTGATAGAGCATTAAAAAGTATTTACGAACTTGGAAATGTAGAAAGGTTCGATTTAGATAATAGTATTTGTAATATATTGGCTATGTCTAAGGCAAAATTAATGGTAGTATCAGGTTCAACATATTCTTTATGGTCTCGTTTTTTAGGACAAATGAGTAGTATATCATTTAAAAATCAGTATAAAGAAAAAGTTTTATATGATGATAAAAATAAGTTTGAAATTGATATTGAAGAGAAAATAGAAGAAAAATATTATAGTATTTTACGTAGTTATTTTAGCTAAAAGTTGAGGGTAAAAGTAATGAGTAATATTAAAATTTCAGTTGTTATGGGTGTATATTATAAAGACAACCCAGAAAATTTAAAGGAAGCTATAAAAAGTTTAATAAATCAAACTGTACTTCCAGATGAAATAATACTAGTGGAGGATGGAATTTTAACTAAGTCCTTATATGACACAATAAATGAACTAAAAAAAATAGATATATTAAAAATATATTCACAAAAAGAAAATAAAGGAGTTGCTTCTGCAATAAACTTTGGCATAAAATACGCAAAAAATGAATATATAGCAAGAATGGATGCAGATGATGTATGTAGAAAAGATAGGTTTGAAAAACAAATAAAATATATAATGAAACATCCCGAAGTTGATATACTAGGTGGGCAGATATGTGAATATGATTTTAAAATGAAAAAGAAAATAGGATTTAGAAAAGTTCCAAATAGCCATGAAGATATAATAAAAAGATATAAATATAAAAGTCCGATAAATAATATGACTGCTATTATAAGAAAATCAGTTTTTAATAAATTAAATGGTTATAATGAAGAATATAGAGTAATGGAAGATTATGAATTTTATATTAGAGCTATAGATAATGGCTTTTGTTTTCATAATTTAGACGATGTTTTAGTAGATGTTAGAACAGGTAAAAACATGTATTTAAGAAGAAGTGGCATAGAATATATAAAAACAATTGTCAAAATAGAAAAAATGTTATTTAATAGCAAAAAAATAGGAAAATGTACTTATATTTTTAATCTATCTTCAAGATGTATAATTTCAATTTTACCTAACTGTATAAGAAAAATATTTTATATAGCATTTTTGAGAGAAAAAGAAGTAGAAATTTAGATTATTTAAAATAACAAAAATTTATAAAAAGAACAATACCTCTTGACATTCACAATTGCAAAATGATATACTAATGTGGTAGAAAAATATATTTAATAAAAAGATAAAAGTTTTAATATATATATTTATTCGCACATTGAAAATTAAATAAGAAAGAGGTGTATGATTATGAATAGTTTAATCATAATCGCAACTTTCTTAATCTCACTTGCAATCGGAATATTTGTAGGAATGATAATAAGAAAAAAGATTGCAGAATCTAAAATTGAAAGTGCAGAACAGGAAGCTAAAAGATTAATAGACATAGCCAAAGTTGAAGCAGAAAACATGAAAAAAGAAGAAATATTCAAAGCAAAAGAAGAAATCATGAATAGTAGAAAAGAATTAGATCAAGAGATTAAAGAAAGAAGAAGCGAAGTTCAAAAACAAGAGTCAAGAATGATTCAAAAAGAAGAAAATTTAGACAGGCGTTCAGAAAACTTAGAAAAGAAAGAAAAAGATTTAGAAGAAGAATATCATAGCCTGGAAAAACAAAAAGAAGAAATAAACAAAGTTTATGAAAAACAAGTTGAAGAGTTACAAAGAATAGCAGCCTTAAGCAAAGACGAAGCAAGACAATATTTACTAAGTGAAATGGACAAAGAAATAACAACAGAAAAGGCTAAATTAATCAGAGACTTAAATCAAAAATCTAAAGAAGAAGCAAATAAAAATGCAAAAGAAATCATATCATATGCGGTACAAAAATGTGCTGCAGACCATACATCAGAAACTACAGTATCTATAGTAAGCCTTCCAAGTGATGAAATGAAAGGAAGAATAATTGGTCGTGAAGGAAGAAATATAAAAGCATTAGAAACTTTAACAGGAATTGATTTAATAATAGACGATACACCAGAAGCTGTAATATTATCTGGATTTGACCCATTAAGAAGAGAAGTTGCAAGAATTGCACTAGAAAAACTAATTGATGATGGAAGAATACATCCAGCTAAAATAGAAGAAATGGTAGAAAAAGCAAAAGAAGAATTAAACACAATAATCAAAGAAGAAGGAGAAAGAGCAGCTTTAGAAACAGGAGTAAATAATCTACATCCAGACATTATAAAACTACTAGGAAAACTAAAATACAGGACAAGTTATGGACAAAATGTGCTTAGCCACTCAATAGAAGTATCTAATTTAGCTAGAATAATGGCAGAAGAATTAGGACTAGATGCCAAAAGAGCTAGAAGAGCTGGTTTACTTCATGACATTGGAAAAGCATTAGACCATGACATGGAGGGAACACATGTCCAAATAGGTGTTGACATATTGAAAAAATACAAAGAAAATCCACTTATACTAAACGCTGTTGAGGCACATCATGGAGATGTTGAACCACAAACATTAGAAGCAGTATTAGTACAAGCAGCAGATGCCATCTCAGCTTCAAGACCAGGAGCTAGAAGAGAAACATTAGAAGCATACATAAAAAGACTAGAAAGTTTAGAAACTATTGCAGATTCATTTGAGGGAGTTGAAAAATCATTTGCTATACAAGCAGGACGTGAAGTTAGAATAATAGTAAAACCAGATAAAATAACAGATGACCAAATGATAGTTCTAGCAAGAGATGTTTCAAAACGTATAGAAGATGAAATGGATTATCCAGGACAAATAAAGGTAAATATAATAAGAGAAAAAAGAGTAGTTGATTATGCAAAATAAAAAATCCAGAGTAAAATCTGGATTTTTTATTTTGCAATAGCCACATTTATTTCTAACGATTACACCATATTTCTTTACAATTAATTTTTTTTGTTATATAATAACCCAAAAACAAAATAATAACAAATGGAGGAACAATATGTATTTTGATAAAAGAACTTTATACATAATTATGGCAATAATGCTAGTATGGGGATTATCAGGCTATTTAACTAGCCCAGATAAACTTTTAGGTTTATTATTTACAATTCCAGGAGTATTAATTGCAATAACATTTCATGAATTTGCACATGCAAAAGTTGCAGACATGCTAGGTGATGATACTCCAAGAAGAGAAGGAAGAATATCATTAAATCCTTTAGCACACATAGATCCAATAGGATTTATAATGCTACTATTTGCAGGATTTGGATGGGGAAAACCTGTAAATGTTAATCCAAGAAATTATAATAGAGATATTTCTATGGAAAAAGCAGATGCAATAGTATCAATAGCAGGACCTGTAATGAATATAATTTTAGCACTTATACTAATGATTATAAATGTTTTAGTATATAAAATAAATGGAACTTCTGTAATTATTGGAAACAATATTTTATTAATAATAACACAAATGATACAATATGCAATAGTAATAAATATTGGACTTGGAGTGTTTAATCTTATACCACTTCCACCACTTGATGGATCAAAAGTAATAAAACCAATATTATCATATAATGCAAAAAATTGGTTTGAAAACAATGAAAGAATTTTTTACATTATTTTTATAGTATTATGGATAACAGGTATAGCTGGATATATAGTTGGACCAGTTAGTTCTGTTGTGTTTGATGGAATGGCAAAATTAGTAAAATTTATTTTAAGAGTATAATTAAAATTTTATATTGAAAAAATACTTAAGATATGATAAACTTCATGTATAAAAGGAAAAAGAGGTGGCACAATGGTAAAAGCATATGCTAAATCCGATGTCGGAAAAGCTAGAGAGAACAACCAAGATAGTTATTTTATTACAGAAGACCAATTCTCAAATGCAAAATTATATATATTAGCAGATGGAATGGGTGGATGCAACGCAGGCGAAATAGCAAGTAAATTAGCAGTTGCATGTAGTAAAAGTTATATAGAAAATAATATAAAAGATACACCAAAAGACAAAGAAAATCTTATACAGCTTATTCGGAAGCAGTGTAGAATATGCAAATATGGTTGTATATGAAAAATCTTTAGAAAATAAAGAATATGAGGGAATGGGTACTACATTAGAAGTTTGTTTAATATATAATAGTAGAGCCTATATTGCACATATTGGTGATAGTAGAATTTTTAGAATTAGAAAAGGAATGATTAGGCAATTAACTCAAGACCATAGTTATGTGCAAACACTTGTAAAAGAAGGAACAATAACTAAAGAAGAAGCAAAACATCATCCTAAAAAAAATATGTTACTAAAGGCCCTAGGATGTAATGCGTTTGTTGAACCAGATGTTATGGTAAGAGGTTTTCAAAAAGAGGATATACTAGTTATATGCTCAGATGGTTTAACAAATATGGTAGAACAAGAAGATATATTAAAATTAGTAATTGAAAATTTTGAAACAGCTCCAAAAGAACTAGTAGATTTAGCAAATCAAAATGGAGGAATGGATAATATAACAGTTATAACGATAAAAAATCTATAAATATATAGATTTTACATTCAAAAGAAAGGAATGTTAAAAAATGGATTTAGAAGGAAGATTGTTGGGGAATAGATATGAAATTATAGAAAAAATAGGTAATGGACGGCATGGCTATGGTATACAAGGCTAAATGTCATGTATTAAACAGATATGTAGCAGTAAAAATATTAAGAGATGAGTTTACAACAGACCAAGAATTTATAAAAAGATTTGAAGTGGAAGCACAAGCAGCTGCTAGTATAATTCACCCAAATATTGTATCAGTTTATGATGTAGGAAGAGATGGAAATTTATATTATATTGTAATGGAACTTGTTCAAGGAAAAACTTTAAAAGAAATAATAGTTGAAGAAGGCGGACCTCTTCCTTGGAAATGGTCTGTAAATATTGCAATACAAATAGCTTCTGCATTAGAAGTTGCACATAAAAATAAAATTGTACATAGAGATATAAAACCACATAATATTATAATAACAGAAGATGGAGTTGCAAAAGTAACAGATTTTGGAATTGCAAAAGCAGTTTCAAATTCTACAATTACAGCTTTTGGAACAACAATTGGTTCAGTACATTATTTTTCACCAGAGCATGCAAGAGGAGGTTATACAGATAGTAAATCAGACCTTTATTCATTAGGTGTTGTAATGTATGAAATGTTAACAGGAAAGGTCCCATTTGATGCAGATACTCCTGTATCTGTTGCTTTAAAACATATGCAAGAAGAACCAGTACCTCCAAAAGATGTAAATCCTAAAATACCTCAATCTGTAAATGACATAATATTAAAAGCAATGAGAAAAGATACAAATTTACGTTATCAAACAGCAACATTAATGCTTACAGATTTAAAAAGAGCATTAAAAGATCCAGAGGGCGATTTTGTAGATAATCAAGATTATGAAGATACTATGCCAACACAAAAAATATCATTAAAAGATATAGAAGAAGAAGCCAAAAAAACAGAAAATAATAAGAAAAAAGAAAATAAATTTGTAGGATTTATAAAAAAACATAAAGGACTATCTATATTTATAAGTTTAATATTATTATTTGCTTTAAGCTTAGGAGGAACTATTCTATATTCTAAAGCAACTAATCCAAAAGAAGTATTATTACCAAATTTAGTTGGAATAAGTAAAGAAGATGCCAAAAAGACATTAGATGAATTAGGACTTAATTTAGAAGTGACTTCTGAAGAATATAATGGTGATTATGCAGAAGGATACATAATTTCACAAGATCCACTATATAGCGATAACTATAACATAAAAAAAGGAACAACAATATCAGTAGTTGTAAGTAAAGGAATTGAAGAAGCTACAGTTCCAAATGTTACAGGAAAAAGCCAAGAAGAAGCAATAAAATTATTAGAAGATGCCAAATTAAAATATCAGGTTGTTGAAGAAGAAAGTAAGAAAATAGAAGCAGGTTATGTAGTTAGCCAAGAAACAGAGGCAAATAAAACTGTAAATGCAGGAGATACAGTTGTTATTCATGTAAGTACAGGAGTAAAAAAATCTGCTGTTGTATCTGTAATAGGAAAATCAGAAGATGATGCTAAAAATGCGCTTACATCATTAGGATTATCTGTAACAGTAGCATATGATGAGGATTCTTCAAAAGAAAATGGTGTTGTGTTAAAACAAAGTATAGATGCAGGAAAAGAAGTTGAACAAGGAAGTAAAATAACAATAACAGTAAATAAATTAACAGAAACAAAATCAGCTACATTAACTATAAATGTAAAATCTTTACTTGGTGGAAAAGTTGAATATGAAGAAGTACCTACAAATACAACTACTACTGGAAATTCTACAAACACAAATACATCTACAAATACAAATTCGTCAACAAATAAAGTTGTAAAAGAAGTAGAAGTTAAAATTGTTGCGGGAAGTGATACTGTATACAAGAGTAAAATTGACCCAACAACAACAAATTTATATCAAACTATATCTGGAAAAGGAACAGTTGTTGTAAAAGTTTATGTTGATGATGTTTTAAAATCAACAAAAGATGTAAACTTAAATAATACAGATAAAGTAACTATTGAATAAAAAAACAAAAATCCTGATAATAAATTATCGGGATTTTTTTAAAAGGAGGAATAAAAAATGAATGAAGTATCAACTTCAATTTTAAATATGGAAAATGGAAAAGAAGCAGAAATAATATTAGGACTTGAAAAAGCAAGAACAGATTATATTCATATAGATGTTATGGATGGGAAATTTGTAGAAAAAGATACATACAAAAAAATGCTTGAGATGTCATCATATGTAAGAAGAATATCAAATATGCCTATAGATGTACATTTAATGGTAAATGACATAGAAACAGCAATAAATGTTTTTTCAGCAGTAGATGCAAATTTAACAACATTTCATTTAGAAGCATGTAAAAATGAAGAAGAAGTTTTTAAGTTTATAAATATGATAAAAGAAAATCATTCAAGAGTTGGAATAGCTATAAAACCTAATACTGATATAGAAAAGATATATAAATATCTACCATATATTCACGTAGCTTTAATTATGACTGTAGAACCAGGAAAAGGCGGACAAACTTTAATTTCCGACATGATAGATAAAATATCAAAATTAAAACAATATATTGACAAAGAAAATTTAGATGTAACAATTGAAGTTGATGGAGGAATTAATCTTGCAACATGTGAAAAAGTAAAAAATGCTGGAGCGACAATGTTGGTTTCGGGAACAGCTATATTAATGGCAAAAGACTACAAAACAATAATAGATGATTTGAAAAAATAAGTGGATTTTTAGTGAAAAATATGATATACTGCTATGGCAAAAGAGCTAAGAGAAAGGAAACAAAAAATGAACACAAATAAAGAAATAGAGATTCAAAAACAATACATGAAAAAAATAGAAGATATAATAAAAGACAAAGACCTAAAATACACTATATTAACAATGGGATGCCAATTAAATGAAAATGATTCTGAAAAAATTTGCGGAATGCTAGAAGAAATGGGATACACCAAAACAGAAAATATGGAAGAAGCAAATCTTGCTATATTTAATACTTGCTGTGTAAGAGAAAATGCAGAAGAAAGATTATTTGGAAAAGTAGGAGAACTAAAAAATTTAAAAGAAAAAAATAATCT
>CAKPCG010000019.1 GCA_934141475.1 uncultured Clostridia bacterium | reverse complement strand
ATCGAAACATTTGCAAATATAAATAAAAAAACTGCAACTGGAAGATTAATATATCCAATTGCAGATTTATTTATTGTGCAATGGGAAGAAATGTTAAAATTATACCCAAAAGCTGTATATGGAGGTCAAATATTTTAGGAGGATTAAATGATATTAGTATTATTAGGAACACAGCACAATGAATTTACAAGATTATTACAAGAAATAGAAAACTGCATAAAATTAGGTATAATAAATGAAAAAGTAGTAGTACAAGCAGGAGTTACCAAATTTGAAAGTAGTAATATGGAAATTTTTGATATGATTTCAAAAGAAGAATTAGAAAAATATGTAGAAGAAGCAGATTTAATAATAACCCATGGAGGAGTTGGGTCAATTATTATGGCATTAAATAAAAACAAAAAAGTAATAGCAGTTCCAAGATTACATGAATACAATGAACATGTAAATGACCATCAAAGACAAATTGTAAAAGTGTTTAATGAAAAAAAATATATAATAGGAATACAAAATGTAGAAGATTTATCAGAAGCATTAAAACAGATAAAAGACTTTAAACCACAAAAATATCAAAGTAATAACACAAAAATGATAAGCATAATAGAAAACTTTATAGACAATATTTAAAAAGATAGGTGTGAATATTAATGGAAAATGAAAATATAAGTAGTCCAGAAGTTGCAAATGTTCAAGAAGAAAGATTGGAAAAAACATTAAGACCGCAAACATTAGACGAATATATTGGACAAACTAAAGTAAAAGAAAGTATGAAAATATTTATAGAAGCAGCAAAAAAAAGAAAAGAACCACTTGACCATTGCTTATTTTATGGTCCTCCAGGACTTGGAAAAACAACAATATCTGGAATAATAGCAAACGAAATGCACTCAAAAATAAGAATAACATCAGGCCCTGCAATAGAAAAGCCAGGAGATTTAGCTGGAATTTTAACAAGTCTTGAAGAATATGATGTTCTTTTTATTGACGAAATACATAGACTAAGCAAAGTTGTAGAAGAAATACTATATCCAGCACTAGAAGATTATGTACTAGACATAACAATAGGAAAAGGACCAGAAGCAAAATCAATAAGACTAGATTTACCAAAATTTACTCTAATTGGAGCAACAACCAAAGCAGGTTCTCTTACAACACCATTAAGAGATAGGTTTGGAATAGTTCAAAAGCTAGAATTATATTCTATAGAAGATTTAAGTACAATTATAAAACGTTCAAGTAAAATACTTGGCGTAGAAATAGACAATGATGCAAGCATAGAAATTGCAAGAAGAGCAAGAGGAACACCAAGAATTGCAAACAGACTATTAAAAAGAGTTAGAGATTTTTCACTTGTATTATCAGATGGAAAAATAGATTTAAAAATAGCTAAATATGCTTTAAATCAATTAGAAATAGATGAATTAGGATTAGAAGAAACAGACAGAAAAATGTTAAATATGATGATAGACCAATACATGGGAAAACCAGTTGGAATAGAAGCATTAGCTGCATCTCTAGGAGAAGAAATAGACACAATAGAAGATGTTTACGAACCATATTTATTACAAATTGGTTTTATTGCAAGAACACCGAAAGGTAGAATTGTTCTTCCAAAAGCATATGAACATTTAGGCTATGATTATCAAACAAAAATGTACTAACAAAAGGAGGAAAAAAGGTGAAATTATTAATGCATACATGTTGTGCACCATGTAGCGTGTATTGTATAGATGAATTACAAAGTGAAAACATAAAACCAACAGTATATTGGTTTAATCCAAATATTCATCCATATACAGAATACAAAGCAAGAAGAGATTGCTTAAAAGAATACACAAAAAGCATAAATATAGATGCAATATTTGAAGAAAATTATGGATTAAGAGAATTTTGTTCAAATGTAGTAGGAGATTTAGAAAATAGATGCAAAAATTATTGTTATATAACAAGACTAGAACAAACAGCTAAATATGCAAAAGAAAATGGTTATGATACAATAAGTACAACATTACTAGTAAGCCCTTACCAAAAGCATGAATATATTCATGAATTAGGTGATAAAATTGCAAAAAAATATGAATTAGATTTTTTATACCGAGACTTTAGAGTTGGCTTTAGAGAAGGACAAAATAAAGCACGTGAATTAGGTCTTTACATGCAAAAATATTGTGGATGTATTTTTTCGGAGTCTGCGTCAAATTATGACCACATTGTTTCTGAAAAGAAAGCTTGCATTCTTGAAAATAAAATTAAAGAAAAAAAGATAAGACTTGGTTGGAATGTTCCGAATTTGGAATTAAGACAATACAAAAACGGTAATCAAGAAGAAATTAAATTTATTTATAATTTGAAAAAGAAAGTTAATCAGAAATATGTAGAGAAAATCTATGGAGAATGGAATGAAGAAAATCAAAAGAAATTATTTAATAAATTTATGAAAGAAAATTCAAAGAATATAGAATTAATCTATTTGAAAAATAAATTAGTAGGTTTTTATAATGGAAAAACAAAAAATGATGGATCCTTTGAGATAGATAATATTTGTATAATGCCAGAATACCAAAACAAAGGGATTGAAACAGCGGTATTAAAAGAAATATTATTTGAGAATAAAGATAAAGATATAATTTTAAAATGTTTTAAAGAAAATCATGAAAGTAAATTATATGAGAAAATGGGATTTAAAAATGATATAGAAACAAAAACACATTATATTTTAAAAAAACAAAAAAATGATAAATTATAGAGGTAAAAAAGAGAGGAAAAATGAGTTTGGATAATAGTTTAGAACTTAATTTTAGCGAAGTTATAAATATGATTGAGGCAAGAAAGAAATAACGCTTATAAAACTTTAACAGATAATCAAAAAAATTGGTGACGAAATGTATGACAAAATACATGATGGAATTTATGACGAGATATACGATGAATCAAAAAAACAAAAGAAAATAAAAAAATAAAAGAAAATAAAAATATAAAAAATAGTAAAGCAAAGAAATAATATCTAAAAAAAGATATGTATTTATTTGCTTTATTTTTAAATTTACCAAATATTGCTAAAAAAATAAAAAAATTTTTGAAAAACCCTTGCAAAATAAATAGAAGTGTATTACAATCTAACTGTAGTGGAAAGAAGTGGTAAAAAGTGGTATAAAAGTGAGGTGAAATTTAACTATGTTAATGGGAGAATATGAGCACACTATAGATGCAAAAGGAAGAATCTCAATGCCTGCAAAACTAAGAAAAGACATGGGAGAAACATTTATACTAACAAAAGGTTTAGATGGATGTTTATTTGCATTTTCCCAAGAAGAATGGTTAAATTTTGAAACAAAACTAAAATCGCTTCCACTTTCAGACAAAAATGCAAGAAACTTCGTAAGATTTTTCCTAGCAGGAGCAACAGAATGTGATATAGACAAGCAGGGAAGATTTTTAATTCCACAGAACCTAAGAAATTCTGCAAATTTAGAAAGAGAAGCAGTAATAATCGGAGTTGGAACACGACTAGAGATATGGAACAAAGAAGAATGGAATAAAAAAGATGAAGAAATATCAGCAGAAGATATTGCAGAAAATATGACAATGCTAGGTATATAATCTTTTCGAAAGAAAAGTTTATATAATAATCAAAACTGAACAAATTCAGTGGGAATTGATTATGTTAAAACAAAAGAAAAATGTACAAAAGAATTATAAAATACAAAAGATAAAAAAATCTACTAAACTAAGGAGAACCCTTTTTATAAAGGTAGATACACTAATTTTAAATAATTAAAATACAAAAGAATCCCTATTTCTAACAAAAGAAAAAGATTAGAAAGAAAACTAATACAAAAGAAAAGATGCAAAAGATAAAATGATACAAAAGTAAAAAATACCGAAGAAAAAGAGTGAAAATACGTATATTTAATAAAAAACAAAAGAAAAATATACATAAGAATTTAATATACAAAGATAAATAGCAGCTGGTATTTTTTCAAAATAATACTAGCTGCTAAAAACATATAGAATATGTAAAATTTATGAAAGGAGAATGCTTTATTTAAAGCATATAACTGTAGTGGAATTTAAACATAAGCCAGTATTATTAAAAGAATGTATAGAAGGATTGAATATAAAACCAGATGGAATATATGTAGATGGTACACTTCGGAGGAGCAGGGCACAGCAAAGAAATACTAAAAAAATTAGATAAAGAAAAAGGTCTTCTAATTGGAATAGACAGAGACGAAGAAGCACTCCAAGCTGCAAGGCAAAATTTGTCTAATTTTACGAATGTTAAATATGTACATGGAAACCATGATAATATAAAAGAGATTTTAGAAGAATTAAATATAAATAAAGTAAATGGAATACTTTTAGATTTAGGTGTTTCATCATATCAGCTAGATGAAAGAAACAGAGGTTTTAGTTATTTAGGCTCAAACGAATTAGACATGAGAATGGACAAAACTCAACGACTAACAGCAATGGAAGTTGTAAACAATTATAAAGAAGAACATTTAGCAAACATAATTTATGAATATGGAGAAGAACGTTTTTCAAGAAATATTGCAAGAAACATATGTATAGAAAGAAGAAAAAAGAAAATAGAAACAACAGATGAGCTTGTAAAAATTATTGAAAAATCAATACCAAGACTAAATCCAAAAGAAGGACATCCTGCTAAAAGAACATTCCAAGCAATAAGAATAGAAGTAAATAATGAAATAAAACCTTTAGAAGATACAGTAAAAAATTCAATAGATGTATTAGGAGAAGGAGGAAGATTATGTGTAATTACATTCCATTCTTTAGAAGATAGAGCTGTAAAACAAGCAATGAACAGAGCTAAGGGAATGTGCACATGTCCAAAAGACATACCATATTGTGTATGTGGAGCAAAAGAACTTGGAAAAGTTCTAACAAGAAAACCAATTATTGCAAGTGAAGAAGAACAACAAGAAAACTCGAGATCAAAAAGTGCAAAACTAAGGATATTTGAAAAAATATAAAAGATACAAAAAGAAAAGAGGTGAATATATATAACTTATGGGAAGACTAGAATACGAATATGGATCTACTCCTAAAAAGCTTGAACCTGATTATGATAATAATAGAACAACCAAAACAAAAGAAGAGATTAGAAGGCAATTAAAAATAAATGAAAAACAAAAAAAAGAAGCTTTAAAAATGGAAAAAAGAAAACATAATAAAAATGTAGCTTTTGTAGCAGCAATATTTCTAATATTATTAACAATAAGTTATAGAAGTTCACTAATAAATGAAAGATTTAACGAAATACAATCATCAAAAGAAAAATTAGCATCAATTCAAAAAACAAATGGTCAATTGGAAGTAAGCATAGAAAGCAGTTTAAATTTGAGTAATGTAAAAAATGTAGCAAAAGAAAAACTTGGAATGCAAGAACTTGACAATAATCAAAAAGTATATGTAACATTAGATAAAAAAGACTATGTAGAGGGTGTAGTAGAAGATATAGACATAAAAAATGACACTACACAAAATGAGACTTGGTATAATAAAATTTTAAATAAAATATTAAAAAAATAGCAACTATTTATATAGTTGTTTTTTTATTCATTTTTAGGCCAAAAGTCAATAAGGATGAATGTTAATAGTTAGGCTAAAAAACGTACAAAATTTTTTTCCAATACTTTTATATGTAATAAAAAAATATAAAAAAAATAAAATAATATAAAATATAAAAATGGAGGGAAAAAATGGAGCCAATAAGTTTAAAAAATAAAAAGAAAATGAGAAACACATTATTTATAAGTTTTTTTGTACTTTTAATGTTATTAGGAAGAATAGGTTATATAGAGTTTATAAAAGGAAAAGAATTACAAAACTTAGCATATGAACAGCAAGTTCAAAAAAGAAGTGTTAGTCCTAAAAAAGGAAAAATTTATGACTCAACACAAAAATATATTTTAGCAGTAAGCAGTACCGCATATACAATAAGTGTAAATCCAACTAATATACCAAAGGAAATAAAAGAAAAAGTAGCAAAAAAAATATCAGAAATATTTGAATTAGATTATGAGAAAGTATTAAAAAAAGTTACAAAAAGAAGTTCAATAGAAACAATAATAAAAAAAGTTAGCAAAGAAAAGGCAGATGAATTAAGAAAATGGCTTATAGAAGAAAAAATAGATACAGGTGTAAATATAGACGAAGATAGCAAAAGAGATTATCCATATGGAAATATAGCTTCACAAGTTATTGGATTTTGCGGTGGAGATAACCAAGGGCTAGATGGAGTAGAGGCAAAATATGACGATATTTTATCGGGAAAGCCAGGAGCAATATCTAAAGCAACAGATGCAACAGGAGAGGAAATTGGTGATGAAGGAGAAGAATACATACCAGCACAAAATGGTGATGACATAGTATTGTCTATAGACATGACAATTCAATCAATTGCAGAAAAATACTTAGAAGAAGCATGTATAGATAATAAATGTACAGATGGTGGAAATATTGTTATAATGAACCCTAAAACAGGAGATATTTTAGCTATGGCAACATATCCATCATACAATTTAAATGAGCCATATACAATAAATAATGAAGAAATAAAAGCAAATTGGGATAATTTAGAACAAAGTGAAAAATCAAAAAATTTACAAGCGATGTGGAGAAATAAAGCGATATCTGATACTTATGAACCACGGATCAGTTTTTAAATTAATAACAGCTTCAAGTGCTTTAGAAGAAGGAATAACAGATACAGACAGGAGTGGAGAATTTGCATGTACAGGTTCAATAACTGTTGCAGGTGCAAGAATAAAATGTTGGAGATACTATAGGCCACATGGAAGTGAATCACTAAGGCAAGGACTTATGAACTCATGTAATCCTGTATTTATTGGATTGGGGCAAAAAATAGGAGTTGAAACATATTATAAATATTTAAATAAATTTGGATTACTTTCTAAAACAGGAGTAATGTTACCAGGAGAAGCAAATAGTATATTTATAGCCCAAAACAAATGTGGGCCAGTAGAACTTGCAACAATAAGCTTTGGCCAAAGATTTGAAATAACACCAATTCAACTTGTAACAGCAATTTCTTGTATTGCAAATGGAGGTACATTACATACTCCGAGAATAGTAAAAGCAACAATAGACGGAAAAACAGGAGAAGTAAAAGAATTACCTGTGGAAGACAAAGGAACTGTAATAAAAAAAGAAACATGTGAAAAAGTTTTAAGTATGATGGAATCTGTTGTATCTGAAGGAACTGGAAAAAATGCAAAAGTTGAAGGATATAAAATAGGTGGTAAAACAGGAACATCTGAAGATGGGGTAAATACTGGAAAATATGTAACTTCATTTTGTGGAGTTGCACCAACTGATGATCCACAAGTTGTAGTATTAGTTACATTATATAATCCCACAGGAGAGGGGGGACACCAAGGAGGAGGTGTTGCAGCACCAGTTGGAGGCCAAATATTTTCAGAAATTTTACCTTATTTGGAAGTAAATAAAAGCACAGAATAAAAAAAAGATGATTGTATTTTTGGGTTCATCTCAAATATACAAATCATCTTATTTCGCATTTAAATTAACCATTTAAATACGAGATTATTTCTATACTTATTAAACTAATTAATGGCATAATTATAGTAAAAAGATTAAAAAATCCAATAAAGCCATTAGCTTTTGATATATCAGAATCAATAAAAACATTCTTATTAGAATCTATGATGTTATATCCCGTTTCAATAGGTGTTTTATATACACAAGGGTATATTTTATTTTGATATAAATATATTGATGTACAATCCATTTTCTTTATATTAAATAAATATAATGGTTCTGATACATACTTATATTCTTCATTATTATATACATAATTTAAATGTATTTGACAAGCTCCTAAATTAAGAGAAACTTCTTGTGGAGTCTTAGAATAATGAGAATGAGTAGCTTTTTTTATTGTTTCATAATTTGATATTATTATTTTTTCTATGTATTCAACTGTACAATCAAGTTTTATGCCTTTTTCGACAATAATATCATTTTCTGATTTTTTTTCATGTATAGAATCCCATAATATTTTTAAAAAATATCCATAAAGAAAAAATACAAACAATAAAAATATACCAAAAAGTGGTATGTCCTTAAATAATTCAAGTAAACTATACAAACTTATATCACCAAGGGTTGTACGAAAATATAATGTAAGACAAAGTAGTATGCCTAAAAATGATAATGCTAAATTTAAGTAAATACTTTTAAGGTTTTCACTAATAAAATATATTCTTTTGTTCATTTTGATTAATCCTTTCTTAAAATGATATAAATATTTATAACATAAGAATATTATTTTGTAAAGTGTATAAGAGCTTTCATGTGAGAAAATGGACTTGTATTTCTAAATTTTTTATTATATAATTCCAAAAGAAAGGAATGTTGGTAAAAATGAATATTAAAGAAGAATTAATAAAATACATACCATATAATGAGCAAGAAGAAAATGACAAAAGATTAATGCTAGAATATATTGAAAAATTTGAGGATGTATTAACAAGAAAAAATGAGTTATGTCATTTTACAGCATCTAATTGGATTGTAAATAAAGAAAGAACAAAAGTATTAATGATATATCATAATATTTACAAATCATGGGCTTGGACAGGAGGTCATGCTGATGGAGATAATGATTTAATGCAAGTTGCATTAAAAGAGGCAAGAGAGGAAACGGGTCTAAAAAACTTAAAAGTAATAAGTGATGGTATTTATTCAAATGAAATACTTACAGTAAATAGCCATATAAAAAGAGGCAAATTTGTCTCTGCACATCTACATTTAGACTGTTGTTATTTATTAGAAGCTGATGAAAATGAAGAGCTAAAAATAAAAGAAGATGAAAATAGTGGAGTAAAATGGATAGATATAGAAAAAGCAACTGAGATTACAAATGAAGAACAAATGAGACCAATATATCAAAAACTAAATGAAAAATTGAAAAATATGAAAATGGGGTAGCAAAGATGCTACTCCATTTTGGGTCTAATACTTGGTTAACATGTAACTCCCTTTTTATAAGTAAGGGCAAGATTTGTTATTTAATACTTTGGCAAAAATAATACCCAGTATTGATGTATGTAATGCAGAATTATATTTTATTACAGCATTATTATAACGGTGTTTTGCGAACCTTAAGGTACTATTAACCTCATCGAATTCATTTCTTAATTCAATGAAGTCATAATTATCCTCTAATCCAGGCATATTACCATACCGTTTTAAAACTTGCATTGTTGCAGAATCCAATTCGCTATTGAATTTTTGCAAATTTTTCATATCGTAGCTTGTAATGCCTATTAAAAAGTTTAATGTTGCGTCATTAAACTTTTTTCCAAGCTTATTTTTTATACAAGCATATTGCTGTATTTCTGAAAAAAGCTTATTTGACAATTCAAGCTTTCTATACATTATCTTTATAGTATGATATTTGTTAAAATCAACTATTTCATTTAAATAGCACATCTTACTATAAAAAGATAAGAGAATATAGTTAATTAATAAAACTATTGAAATTATAATTAATGGGATAATTTCTTTAGGCATAAAATACCTCCTGTTTAATAAAAAAGTATCAGACCCGACTAAATAATAATTTCTAGCTATCACTCGAAATTATTATTAAAATAAACCAAAAGTCTATTCAAATTAAATTATAGCAAAACTTGAATAAAATTTCAGCAATAAAAAAAGCTACCTTAGGTAGCTTTTAATCAATTATTCTGTTACTTCTGTTTCTTGGTAATCAGTATTTAAATCGTCATCATCTTCTTGAAAACTATTAGTATCATATTCAGAGTTTGTAACACTTGGTTCATCCTCATCATTGTCTAAGTCGTTATCCTCAGAATCTGTATCTGTATCAGAATCTATATCAGAATCAATAGAAGAAGCTGGATTTTGAACTGATTTGTTTTTATTATTTACTGTACAAATTACAGTTATAACCAAAGATGCTATAATTATAATAGCTATTACAATATATATAATACAAGTTTTAAAGCTTACCTTTATATACTCGCTATTTTCTTGTTCTCTTCTGTCTCCTTGTCTTCTGTCTCCTTGACGACGATCATTTTGTCTTCTGTCTGCCATATTAAAATCCTCCTTTTTATAATAAAAATCTTATAAGCCTCTATATTTTCTTATATTTGAAACTATAAAAATAGTATTTATAGATAAGATTATAAACAAAATAATAAATATTGTACTAGAAGTTCCTGTTTTTGGAAAATTAGATTCATCTGTTGAAGTATTGTTTACAGAAACATTTCCGCTTACATATGAATTTGTAGGAGATGAATTTCTTCTAATAGAATTTCCGTGAATTATTTGATAAGTTACTATTTGAACTGTTTGAGCTACTAGATATATTATTTGTTTTTTGTCCAGAGTTACTGTTTGATGGTGTAAAAGCATTATTATTTTGTGATGATGGTGTAGTTGTATTTGTTGCATCGTCAAAATCGTCATCGTCATCATCCATAAATGAATTTGTTGTAGTCTTATTATTTACAAGTTCGTCATCACTTACAGAGCTGTCATCATCATCGTCACTATCAATATCAACAGCATTAACATGAAGTGAAAAAGTACTTATTGTAAATAAAATTAATATCATTATAAAAAGAATTAATAAATTGCTTATTTTAGAATTTTTCATTTTGAACACCTTCCTTAAAATAGAATATCATAAATTATATTAAAAGTCAAAATAATAGAGCAATGTAAAATAAAAATAAACTAAAAGAAATATAATTGTAATATAATTGTAATACAATTGTAATATTTTGTTGACAAAATTTGTAAAAAGTGTTATAATAGAGACGTATTAAGGGTAAAACAAGCGAAAGCTTGCGACACAAAGCTTTAGGTCTAAAAGAAAAATTTTCTCAAGATAGCTAGGCTGCTTCAATAATATAATATATATTTAGGAGGTATTATTATGGAAAGTTTAAAAAGGAAAGTGGTATCAATTATATTGATAATGTCAGTAACAATAACATTAATGGGAATTACGTCGCAAGTTAATGCGGCAGACACGATACAAACGGTATCAAGTTTAAGTAGTGCAAAATATTCAGTAATGGATAGGGCACCTAGAATAACATTTAACAGAACACAGAAAGACAAATTAGTAGTATACATAACAGATAATGGAAAGCCAGTAGATATTAAAGTTTATAGAGTTGTTGAAAATGAAGAAAAACAAATAAAAATATCTACAAAAGCAGTAGAATTTAAAAATGCTACTGATGGAAGAAAATTAGAAATTGATTTAACTAAAAAGCAAATGTATGGTACAGATAATCCAAAAGATGGAGCATATGCTAAATTAAAAATAGTTGCAAGAGATAGCTCAAAAAGCTCAACAGATGCATCTGCAAATAATGCAATAGAAGCATCTTATATAGTAAAAAATTCAACAGTAAATCATGAAAAAGATGGAAAAAAATATACTACATATTTTGGAATTAACATGGCACCAAGATGGACCTTAGAAAAAGTAGAAGCGAAAAAAGATGAAAGTTTATCAAATTATAATATGAAATTAATTGATAACAACTCAATTGATAGTCTTATAGTTTTAGATAGAAATAACAACAATAAAGTATCTTATAGTAAAGCTTTTTATACAGATAAAAATAATGTAAGTGTACCATTAAAAGATGTATTAAGTAATTTAAAAATAAAAAACGGAAAGTACTTTAGAGTAACTTTAATAATTACTTCTCAAGGTACTGTTAGAACAGAAGATACCACATTTAAATTATCAGATGTAAAAGTAAAAAATGACACAACAACAGATGATAGTAAAAACAATACAACCAATACAACAACAGATAATAGTAAAAACAATACAACCAATACAACAACAGATGATAGTAAAAACAATACAACAACAGACGACAAGAAAAACGATACAACAACAGATGACAAGAAAAACAATACAACAACAGATGACAAGAAAAACGATACAACAACGGATGACAAGAAAAACGACACAACAACAGACGACAAGAAAAACGATACAACAACAGATGACAAGAAAAACGATACAACAACAGACGACAAGAAAGATGACAACAAAACAGAAGAAACTAAAAAAGCAGAAATTAAATTATCAATGGATAATGGATCAAATGCTTTAGTATATGGAGATAGTGTTACAACAAAAATTGAGTACACAAATGTAGATGAAGACAAACAAAAAGTTAACTTTACAGCAATTTCAAAAGCTACAAACCAAGCTGTTCCAGCTGGAGAAATTACATTTAATGATAATGGATTTGTAATAGGAAAAGCTGAAAAAGAAGATACTATAATAATTACAGCAAGTTTACAATCAGATGATACAGTAAAAAGCCAAGCAGAAATAACAGTAAAACCAGTAGAAATGGCAATGGATAATATGCAAGTAAATTATGGAGATGAAATAGCTTTAGCTGACAAAGTTAAATTAACAAATATAAATGAAGATACATTAAAAAATAAAGTTCAATATGAATTTAAAACAGAAAAAGATTCAACAGGAATTTCTATATCAGATGGAAAACTACAATGTAAAAAAGTAGCTGCAAGTGGAAAAGTAACAGCAACAGCCATAGATTCAGAAAGTAAAGTAGCTTTAGTTTCTAAAACAATAGAAGTAAAAGCAAACGAAATAAAATTAACTACAAAATATACAGGAAAAACATTAGAATATTTAAGTAAAATAGACTTAGATAAAACAATAAGTAAAGATTTAACAAATGTAAATGAAGACATAAAACCACAAGTTAAATATATTTACGAATTGCCAAGTAGTGCAGATCAAAAAATAGCTAGATTCCCAGATGATAATAACAAATCAATAGTATCTATTTACAAAGGTGTAAGTAATACAACTTCAATAAAAATAAATGTAACAGCTAAAAATGGAAATACAGAACTAGCTAAAAGCTCTGTAAAAGTTGGAGTAGTACCAGTATATCAATTCTCTATGGATAGAGCTCCAAGAGCAAATGTTGTATCAACAAGTTCAAATATTATAACTATAGAAGTAAAAGATTTAGGAAAGAACATAGCAACTTCACTTCAAAGAGATTATGGAACAGTTAATGGAAGCAGAAAATATAAAACATTAACATCAAAAGAATGCGAAGAATATGGTATAACAATAGCTAATAATAAAGATGCAAAAGCTGACACAGTAACAATTAAAATAGATGCTAAAAAATATTATGCAACTTACAAAAAACACTATTCTGAAAAAGGTTACTATTCAACAAATACAAAACCTGATAGCAATGACAAAACAATGAGAATTCGTGTAATAGCATTAGATAAAGGAAACTTAAAATCAATAAATGTTGTTAAATTTAGAATGAAATCAAGTTCAACAATAGAACATGTAGTTGGAACTCCAAAAATTACATATAATAAAGTTACAAGAGATCCAAACAAATTTACAATTACAATGTCAACAGGTATTGGAACAACAGAAAGCTTAGTACAACAATTGAGCAATTCAGGAAAAATGGGTATATCTACAGTAACTGACTTAATTGCAGATAAAGTATTAATAGATAATAGCAAAGCAACAAAATTACCACAACAAGTTGAGTTCGATGCAACAAAGGCAAAAGCAAAAGATGGTAAACTAAAATTAAAAATATATGCAACAAATAGCAGTACAGCAAAAGTTGAAGAAATTGTTGTAGATTCAAAGGCAAAATTATATGGAGTTGATGAAAAAGTTACAGCAGTATTAGAAGAAGTAAAAGAGTAATATAAAAATAAGAAAACCGCAAACAGCAATGTATGCGGTTTTCTTATTGTAAAATAGAACTAAATGATAACTAAACAGCCAATCTTGCCAACCTATATAATCTATGCTATAATAAAAACGAAATTAAAAAATACTTCTAAAAAGAAGGGAATTGATAAATATGAAAGAAAAAATAGATAAAAAAGAAGAAAATGCCAAACTAGAACTTGAGGAATTGCTACAAATAATTCCTGTTAAAACAGAAAATGAAGAATTTAGAAATGAAATAAATGAACATATAAGAAATAAAGAATACAGTATAGCATTAGCTAAAATAGAAGGCTTTTTAGAAAGAAATAATGAAGAGCATAAAACTAGTTTTAATGAGCTAATTCAAAGTATGCAACCAGAAGAAATTGTTGAAGAAACCAAAAAAGATGTGAAAGAAAGTTTATATCCAGCACAATTACGTAATTTCAAACTCGAAAAAGATTTTATAGGAATGCTATTAAATGACCCTAAATTGATGGCTAAATATTATATATTAAAAGATGAATGTTATTTTGATAACAAAATATTTTTAGAAATATACAAAGGAATTGTTTTTACAGAAGGAGAAGCATATACTCCATATATGGCAAAAAGTGGCTATACTTTTGGAAAAAACAATTACGAAATAAATAAAACAAAAGAAAATTTAAAATATGAATATGAGTATAAAGATCTTGATATGGAAAAAATATATATAGAAATAAAAAAACTATTTATATTACGAAAAAGTTATGTTTCGATGCCAATAAAAAGTATTCAAAAATCGATTGTAAAAATAACAGAATATAAATTATATGACCAGATGTCTGAACAAGAGGTAAAAAGTGCTGTAAATCAGGTTATGGTAACAGAAAAATTTAAGCAATCAGTTTTAAGTGATGATTTAACAGACTTTTTTGTAAGAGGAAACAATAATTTAACAAACGGGTTGGAATTTCCTTTTAAAATAATTTCTAGTGTATTTAAAGGAATAAGAAGAGGAGAAACCATGGCTTTTGCTATGCCATCAAATGCTGGTAAAAGTAGATTTACAATTAATTTAGCAGCATATGTTGCCTTTGTACATAAAAAGAAGGTTTTGGTTATTTCAAACGAAATGTCAGAGGAAAAAATGAAATTATGTTTAATTACAACTATATTAAACAATAAGGCTTATCAAGATTTGCATGGACAAAAAATACATAAATCAGAAAGTGAACTTTTAGAGTTTAAATTTAGACCTGATGATCCAAGTTTAGCAAATGTAGATAAAGATGGATATGTACTAAAAGAAAAAAATGAAACTCAAAAAGAATTTGTAAAAAGGTTAGAAGCTATTTCTGAAGAATTTAGAGAAACTATAAAGGCTATGGATTGGGTAATAAAACAAACGGAAAATTCAATATACTTTGTTAATATTACAAATCATACAAATGATGAATTACAAAAAATAATAATGAATTATTATTATAAAGAAGAAATTCATTATATGTTTTATGATACCTTAAAAGCAGATACAGACAATATTGGTGTTGGAGAAGAAATAAAAAAGACTGCAACAATGCTTTCTAATTTGGCACAAAATTTCAGTTTATTTATTGGTTCAACTATACAGCTAACAGAAAGTTCAACAATGCCAATTAATTTAACAGTCAATGATTTAGCTGTAAGTAAAACAATTAAAGAGGTTTTAGATACATTGTGTTTAGTAAAACAAATAAATAATGACAAACTTTCAGAATATGAATATTCTGAAAAAGAACTCGGACTTGATTATCATGACCTAGAAAAATTTGAAGATCCAGATGTTAGATATTATGCTTGTGTAGTAGATAAAAACAGAGCTGGTGCAAAACCTAAAGTATTAATAAGGTTAAACCTGGCATATAATTTCTGGGAGGAGTTAGGATATTTAAGATTAAAACAATATAAATAATTAATAGTAAAAATCTCTCAATTTATTAGACAAAAAGTTTAATAAATTGGGAGATTTTTATTTCAATTTGATTTTTTAAATTTTATTTTTTTATTTATTTATTTCATTCTATTTTGAATAATTAAATTATTGAGAGTTTATTATAGTTATTGCTATTATTATACACTTGAAAGAAATCTACCTATTCTTCACATTTTCTATCAATTTTACATTCGCATTTTTCACAAGGTAAACCTTTTAAGCATTTTCCTTCATGATGACCTTTAAATTCCATGTTGTAATGGCGAACATCACTTACCCAAATATCTATAGCATATTTTTTTCCTGGGCAAAGAGGTCCAAAAACAAATTCTCCATGTTCATCTGTAAAAGTATGAGAGACAGGAATTCTTTTTCTTCTACCATCTCTTCCAAAATCTATTTCTATTAATTTTACAACAGCATCTTTAATAGGCTCTTTAAAAACATTTTTTATTGTTCCAAATATAACATCACGAGAATCTTCTGGTAAAGTTATATCAAGATCGAATTGTTTTCCGTTTGAGATTAATCCATTAACATCAAAACAAGGACAGTGTGGACCTGGTTTTGGCATTTCCATATTTATAAGTTTTTCATCCATTTTTAATTCCTCCGTAAATAAATTAGCAGTGTCAATGCTTAATATATAATATGAAAATAATAAAAAAATGTGATGTATGAAATAAGAACAAAGTTAAAATGTAATAAAAACATTCCTATTTGCAAATAATAGCTAAAAAGGAGATTGTTATTATGTGGGATAAAACTATAGAGGAAGTTTTGGAAAAAACAAATTCAAATAAAAATGGATTAACAAAAAAGCAAGCATTACAAAGACAAATGATAAATGGCAAAAATAAATTACCAAAAGGAAAAGAAAAAACAATTTTGGATGTTTTAATTGATCAATTTAAAAGTCCTATAATATTAATATTAATTATATCTGCTATATTTTCTATTTTTATAGGAAGTTTTGCAGATGCTATATTTATTATAATAGTAATTAGTATAAATGCTTTTATAGGGACATATCAAGAATGGAATTCTAAAAAAAGTGCTGAAAAGCTGCAAGACATGATAAAAATAAAAACAAGAGTTATAAGAGACGGAAAAAGTACAGAAATAGATTCAGAAGATGTTGTGGTTCGGAGATATTGTTGAATTAGAATCAGGAAATAAAATACCAGCAGATTTAAGATTTTTTGAAGTTAAAAATTTAAGAATTGATGAAGCAATTCTTACTCGGAGAAACAAGTCCAAAAAATAAGGGAGAAGAAAGGCTTAAGACAAATACAGAATTGGCAGAAAGAAGAAATATAGGATTTGCAGGAACTATTGTTACAACAGGAAGAGGAAAGGGAGTTGTTTATGCTATTGGTAAAGATACTGAATTTGGAAAAGTTGCAGAAAATGTTTTAATGTCAGATGAAACAAAATCACCATTAACAATAAAAATAGAAAAGTTTTCCAAGCAAATTAGTATTGTTTTTTTTATTTTTTCAGTAATACTTGCATTAATATTGTATATAAAAAATTATGCTATTTCAGAAATATTTTCTGCTGTAATTGCACTTACAATATCTGCAATACCAGAAGGATTAACTATTGCAATGACAATTGTTTTATCAAGAGCATCTACTAAAATGGCGAAAAAAAATGTTATTATAAAAAAGCTAAATTCAGTTGAAAGTTTGGGAAGCTGCACTGTAATTGCAACAGATAAAACAGGAACTCTTACAGCAAATGAACAAACAGCAAAAAAAGTGATTTTTCCAAATGATAAAACAGCTTATATTAGAGGAATTGGATATAATGATATTGGAGAAATTGAGTCAGAAGATAATATTTTAAATGAAATAAAAGAAATTAGTTTAATGGGAGTTATAAATAATGAGGCAACTTTAAAATATGAAGATAATAAATGGATACACACAGGAGATTCGATAGATACAGCATTTTTAGCAATGGGCTTGAAAGCTTCTGTTTCAGATAATATTGATATTAAATATAGAATAGCATATGAACCAGTATTAAAATATTCAGCAGTATTTTTTTATGAAGATGACAAAATAACTCTAACTGTAAAAGGAGCTACAGAAAAAGTTTTAGAATTTTGTGAGTATATGGATATTAATGGTTTTGATGAGAAAATAGATAAAGAAAAAATAATAAAACAAAATGAAATGCTTGCAAGTGAAGGATATAGAGTGATTGCTATTGCAAAACAAAGAGTTAATAAATTAAAACCAAAAGATGAATATAATGAAAATGATATGAAAAAATTAACGTTTTTAGGATTAGTAGGATTTATTGATCCTATAAGGGATGGAGTAAAAGAAGCCACATACATGTGTAAAAAAGCTGGAATAAAAACAATAATGATAACAGGTGACCAAAAAAATACAGCTGAGGCAATTGGAAAAAAACTAGATATTACCAAGATATTTTCTAGGGTTACACCAATGGAAAAATTGGAAATTATAAATAATTTAAAAGTTGATAACGAATTTGTAGCTGTAACCGGAGATGGAGTAAATGACGTGCCAGCTTTAAAAGCAGCAAATATAGGAATAGCAATGGGAAGTGGAACAGATATTGCAAAAGATACAGGAAATATGATAATTACTGATGATAATTTTTCTAGTATAGTAAATGGTGTAAAAGAAGGAAGACATGCTTACAATAATATAAGAAAGGTAATATATTTATTACTTTCTACAGGACTTTCAGAGGTTATTTTGTTTGTACTTGCTATTATTTTTAATTTTCCTATTCCACTTATTGCAATACAACTTTTGTGGTTAAATTTAATTACAAATGGTGTACAAGGTGATGCCTTAGCATTTGAAAATGACAAAGAAGATGTTTTAAATAAAAAAGTAAAAAAACAGACTATATTTGATAAACTTATGATAGAAGAAATTGTAATATCTGGGATTGTAATGTCTGCTATAGAGTTTTC
This sequence comes from uncultured Clostridia bacterium, assembly GCA_934141475.1. GTDB lineage: Bacteria > Bacillota > Clostridia > TANB77 > CAG-508 > CAG-269. Next base: position 14,678 of record CAKPCG010000019.1, on the reverse strand, counting down.
ACTATATGTATATTTATACAAAGTATTAAAGTGTGATATAACTATTGTAAGAACTTATTTATTAACTTTAATGATATTTATGGAAAATGTTCAAATTTTTAACTGTAGAAGTGAAAAAATTTCTGCATTTGAAATACCTATTAGTAACAATAAATTACTTATAATATCTATATTTATAACAATGCTATTTCAAATAATTATAGTAAATACTGGTTTTTTAACAAATGTTTTTGGTATAGGTTTAATTTCTTTAAGTAATATATTAAAACTTATTGTACTTACAACTCCGTTAATAATTATTATGGAACTATATAAGGCTTTAATTAAAAGAAAAAATGTGAATATTGTGTGAAATATAAAATTATTACTTGTAAAAATAAAAGGTTTATGTTAAAATTTAGAAAAATTAAAAAGAAAGAGGATTGAAATATGGATAAAGAGACAAAAATCGAACTACTAAAAATTTTAGCAATGGTAGTAATTTTAATTTTATTAATAATAGGAATTGTATGGATGAACAAATCTGATAATTCTGATAGCAGTGTAAATAATGATGTAGAATCTGGAAAAAGTATTGAAAAAGAAAATGAAGTAGAAAACGAAGTAACAAATGAAAACACAAATAATGAAAACTCAGTAAATGAAGAAAATCAAAATTCAGAAGTAAAAAATGGAAATACTGAAGCTACAGAAAATAACTCTAATGAAGAAACTACAGAAAGTAATGCACAAGATAACCAAGTAGGAAATCAAGAAAGTGGAAGTCAATCAATTGAATAGAATAAAAAGCAAAATCTAAGTATTCTTAGGTTTTGTTTTTTATTTTACTAATGAACCGCTAACTATACAATATTGTATAGTTAAATCTAGTATAATTGGCTCAAATTATTCTGTATAATTTTAAACATATTATTGTATAACAGGAGGTATAAATGGAGCCAATACAAAGACTATATAAAAAAGATAAAGTAGTAACAAGAAGTTTACATATAGATGAAGATTTGTACATCAAATTACAATATTTAAGTGACAATATTTATGATATTTCAGTAAGTAAATTAATAAATGTATGTGTTGAGACATTGTTACAACATAAAGATAAAATAAAGTTTTATAAAAAGCCATATAAAACAGATTCGATATATCGTTCTGTATTATTTAGAAAAGAATTTTATGATGAGCTAATACAAATTAGAGATGAAACAGGAATATCATTTAGCAGACTTGTTAATGGTAGTATAAAAGAATTTTTAGATAAATATGATGGAAGAATGTTTAAAGTATAAAATTAAAGATAGTTTTTAAGTAAAATTGAAAACTATCTTTAATTTTGCAAAAAATATTGTAATTTTCGACAATCTATAATAAAATAAAAATCGCAAAACAAAAGAAGAAAGGAAAGGTAGTATAAAAAAGGCAATATATGTAAAAAACTTTTTTTAACTAGCATACTAAAAAAGACAAAAAAAGCAAAAGACAAGTAGTAAAATGTTATTAAAAAAAGAAGAGGTGGTAAAAATGTTTCAAAATATAAGTGAAACAGAGAAAACAAAAGAAGAAATGGGCATTAAAAAAAATATATTAGCCAATGTAATTTCAAAAAAGTATATAATTTTATATATAGTAACAATAATGATTTCAATGGTAAATATGGGTTATAGTGTTTCCCCATTTAGTATAGCAATAATTGGTGCATGCGTATCAAATGAGATTCCAATAATTGCAACCGTAATTTTAGGATTAATTGGAAATATAATTTCAGGTGGAGTAAATGGAGCAATAAGTTTTGTTATTACATTATTGATATTTTTTGCAAGTTTTATAATAAAAGAGCCTAAATATAATGACATTAGTAGAAATGAAAAAGTAATGCTAGCAAAAAGAATATTTTTTGCAAGTTTAATAGTAAGTATATTAAAAGTTTTAATAACTCAAGTTCTAATTTACGATATACTAGTTTCAATATCAATGTCTATAATAGTTGTGGTATTTTATAAAATATTTGCAAATTCGTTAACTGTTATAACAAATTTTAATGAAAAAATGGCTTTTTCAATTGAGGAAGTATTAGGAACGAGTTTACTATTATCTATTGCATTATGTAGTTTGGGAGATTTTAGTATATTAGGTTTTTCAGTAAGAAATGTGTTATCTATATTTATTGTACTTGTTCTTGGTTGGAAAAATGGAATTCTTATTGGAACAACGGCAGGAGCAACAATAGGTGTAACTTTAGGTATTATAGCAAATAATGAACCGATTGTTGTTGCATCATATGCAATCTCTGGAATGGTTTCTGGAATATTAAATAGATTTGGAAAATTAGGTGTTGTTGGAGGTTTTGTTTTAGGAAATGTTATTCTTTCTTATGTAGCAAATGGTTTAACTCAAAATGTAATTTTATTTAAAGAAATATTAATTGCAGGAATTGCTTTACTTGCAGTGCCTAAAAATATAAACTTAAATATAGAAAATGTTATAGGAAATAATAAATTTTTGCCTGTTGGTACAAATAGAGGTTTAAATAGAAGTAAAGAAACAATAAATAAGCTAAATAATGTATCTAAGGCAGTAAAAGATATGGCAAATACATATAAAAATGTGGCAACAACAGTTATAACAAAAGAAGATATAGAAGAAAAAAATAAACAAAAATTTATATCTGAATTATTAAACAATATAGAATACATGCGGAGAAAATATCTTATATGAAACAATAGAAGATGTAGATGGTAAAATTGTAGATGACATTTTTAGAGAGCTTAATGACAAACAATTTATAAAAGAAAGTGATTTACTTAGAATTTTAGCGAGAAATAATAATTATGTTGTGGGATTTGATAAAAATGACGAAAAAGTTACAAGAGATATAGAAAAAATGACAGAAGCTATAAATTCTGCATTTAGAATAAGCAAAATGAATTTTATTTGGAATACAAGATTAAATGAAGAAAAGAAAAACTTTGGAACTCAGCTAAATGGAGTTTCTAAAGCAATTTCCGAGATTGCAAGTAACATTAATGAAGAATTAGATAGCGAAAATGGAAATAATGATAAAAAAGAACAAATTGTGTTATTACTAAAACAAAGAGAAATAATTGTCCAAGATATTTTTATTAGTAAAAAAAATGACGATAGATATAAAATCGAGTTATATATAGAAAAAAATACAAATGATAATGTAGCTGAGAAAATTGCAGAATGTTTAAGCAAAGTATTAGAAGAAAAAATAGTAATTGAAAGCGAATTTGAGATAAAAAATGAAAATACAACAAAAATAATTGCGTTATCAGATGATAAATATATATTAGATATTGGTCATAGTATAGCAATAAAAGATGGACAATCAGTATCTGGTGATAGTATTTTACAAACAAAATTAAAAGATGGAAAGTATTTAATTGCAATTAGTGATGGAATGGGATCAGGTCCGGAGGCTAGAAAAAGTAGTCAAATAGTTACCTCTATGTTAAAAAGGTTATTAAATTCTGGATTTGAAAGAGATATTTCTGTAGATTTAATAAACTCAAATTTGTTAAATGTTTCAGAAGATGTATTTGCAACAATAGATATAGCAATAGTTGATTTATATAGAGGAAATATCGAATTTATAAAAAGTGGAGCATGTCCAACATATATAAAAAATAATAGAAAAATCCAAATAATAAAATCACTAACATTACCTGCTGGAGTTGTAAAGGGCGCAAATACTGATGTTTTTGATAAAGATATAGAAAACAATGATATTGTTACAATGTGTAGTGATGGAATAATGGATTCGAATGTAGAATATAAAAATAAAGAATTGTGGGTAAAATATTTGCTGGAAGATATAGATATAAAAAATCCACAAAAAATAGCAGATATTATCTTAAATGAGGCTGTTGATAATAACTTTGGAAAAATAAAAGATGATATGAGTGTTATAGTTTGTAAATTTATAAAAAAGGTATAAGAAAAATGGGAAAGTAGCTAATACTTTTCCATTTTTAATATTGCTTTTAAAAAATGCCTTGAAAAAAAGGGGAAAATATATTATAATGAAACATATTTGACATTGAAGATAAAAAAAGGAATAATAAGGCGAGCCTTTATTTATGAGAATAAATGCAAAAGATTAAAATTAAAAAATAAAAAACATAAAGAGAGGAAGTAGTAAAATTGCCTAGAAAGAAAAAAGTAAAAGTAGACTCAAAAGTACAAGAAAAATTAGATTATATAGGATTAGACTTAGAAAAAATACCTAAAAGCTTAAATGAATATTCAGATATAAATTTTAGAACATTAAAAGGATATGATGAAAAAAAGTATAAACAATATAGATTTGTAAATGTTAATGATATAGAAATTTTATTATCACCAACAAATAGAATGGACTCAATAAAAGAAAAATATGAAAAAGCAATGCCACTATGTTTTTACCTAGATTCTACAAGTGAAGAAAATATATTAAACTTTACTGAATTTTTAAATATGCTAAGTAAAGTTAGTATTCCACAAATAGAAGAAGTAGAAGCAGAGCAAAAAATGCTGGCAAAAGAAATACCATTTAAAGTAAAATATACAGGAAATTATTTGTGGCAAATATATTATTCGGAAATATCTGATAAATATTTTATGATAGTTCCAACAGAAGATACAGATTATTCAACATTTTTCTACATATTAAAAAGAAAACTTCAAAATAAGAAAAATGATAAAGTGTTTGTACCTATAAGCCTTATAGATTATGAAGGAAAAATTTTAAAAAAAGACGAAATAAAAGATTTAGAAAATTATTTATGGTTATTTACAAGAGATTATCCAACAATATATGAAGTATGGAATAAAAAAGACGAAATGAGTCTTAATATTGTTGGAGAAACAGAAATTTATGATAAAATAAAAACTTTATACAAAGTAAAATTAGAAAATAGCAAAGATGCACTTAAATTTTATAAACTTGTAAAAGCTATATTTATATTACAAACAGAGCTTCCACGTTACTATAAATTTACAACAAATATAAATGATGAAGGAATCTTAGAATTTTATTTAGAAAATTATAATGTAAAATACAATACTTTACCAGAATTTATAACAGAACAATATTTAAAATCAATAAGCTTAAAAAACAAAACTATGGAAGATTTAGAAGATTTAAAAGCTAAACTTCAAAGTTTGCAAACAGAAACAAAAGCTTTAGAAACTGAATATATGGCAAAGGAAAAACAAATAACAACATTTTTAGAGTGTAAAAAAACATTTTTTGGAAAGGTGAAATATTTCTTCAAATTTGGAGGAAAAAAGAATTTAAAAAGCAAAGAAAAGGTTGAAAATACTAAAAAAGAAGAAAAAGAAGAAATAAAACAAAAACATAAAAAAGAATTTTTTAGAATGGAATCTAAAAATTACACACTTTATGAATTAGAACAAAGTTTTAAAGAATTAGAGAAAAAAGAAGATGAAGCAAATAATATTGTAATGGATATAAATGCTTTAAAACTAAAAAATAAAAATCTAAAAAAGAAAATTGAAAACGCAAGTCGATATATTGATGAGATAAATAAACATAAAAAAAGTATATTTGAATTTTGGAAATATTCTAATAAAGATGCGGTTGCTTCATTAGATGAAGGCGAAGAAGAAGAATTTAATGTAAAAAAATTAGAAAAAATATTTAATTTTGATGACGATTTTGAAGAATTTGGAACAGATTTAGATAGAGTCCAAAGAAACAAATTTACTGATTCAGAATTAGACAGTTCATTTATTGCATCAACAGATATTTTGCCACTTTTAAATAAAATGAATTTAAAAACAGCAGAAAATAAGGAAATATCAGAAAAACTTAAAAAAATAAAAATTGCAAAATTAAAAGGTGAAGATGTCGAAGAAGATGAAGAGGATTCATTTAATATTTTTGGTAGAATAAAACAAACCAATAATAAGGAAAGAACACTTGGAAATAAAACACATAGAGAACAACCAAGAGATAGAGCAGAAATACTAGAAGTAAGAAAAGAAACTAGAGGTATTGAATTAAAGAAAAGTTTGGAAAATGTTTTAAAAGATATAAAAAGAGCGATAAAGAAGAATTGCTTGCCAGAGGATATGTATGTATATAAAGCATCAGAAGAACCACTTGAATTTAATACATTTGAGGCTGTATCTTTAAACTCAGAAGATGAGCTAAATCAATTTTTAAAAAATGAGCCAAATTGTAAAAAAATATATTTATATAAAATAAAACTCAAAAAAGGTACAAATTTTATAGCATTTACGAACATTGTATATTTTGACAATAAAAATATGACTCTTCCACTTGGAATGAATTTATCTACAAAAATATTAGTTAATTTAGAAGATGTGGAAAGAAATGAAGAAAAAAACAAAAATTTAAATAAATTACAATTTGAAGAGGAAGATGACGATTTTTCAAATATTATTGTCAAAAATATAAAATTAAGTGAAATAAAATAGAGAAAAGAGGGGTTGAAAATGCTAGATGATAGAAAAAAAAGAGTTTTACAAGCTATAGTTGAAGAATACATAAATACTGCAGAACCTGTAAGTTCAAATGCTTTAATAAGTAAGTATGGATTAGAATGTAGTAGCGCAACTATTAGAAACGAAATGGCAGACCTAGAAAAAAGAGGACTACTTGATAAAATGCATACATCTAGTGGAAGAGTACCTTCAGCAAAAGGGTACAGATATTATGTTGACGAATTACTAAAAGATGATAACATAAGCTTAGAAGAAGTAAAATACATAAGTGATAAATTAGAAACAAAGGTTAATGAAATTGAAGATTTAACTAAAATAACAGCAAGTACAATTTCAGAAATTACACATTATACAACAGTCACAATAGGACCAAAAGCAGATGAACAAATAATAAAAGAAATAAAATTTGTTTTATTAGGAAGCAGAATGATTTTAGCAGTAATTATGACAGATGCAGGAATGGTAAAAGAAACAATTATAAAATTTGATGAAGACATAACAGAAAAACAAGTAGAAACAATAAATTATATGTTTAATAATAAACTAAAAAATCAACCAATAGAAACGATAAACCAACCTTTAGAAGATTATTTATATAAAGAAATGAAGGGAATGGTAGGTGTAATTAAGCCAATAATTACGCAAATAAAAAAAGTATTATTTGAAGAAACAGAAATCCATCTTCAAGGAGCCAGAAGAGAGCTAGATTTACCAGAATTTAACTCATTGCAAGTTGCTAAAAATTTTATGAACATATTAGACGAAAAAGAATTAATTGCAGATATGTTAAATTCGGGATTTGCAGAAGATATAAATGTTTACATAGGTGGAGAAGATGAAAAAGAACAACTAAAAGACTTTAGTGTTGTAACTTTTAAACATAAGATTGGAAATAAAGACATGGGAACAATTGGAATTATTGGACCAAAAAGAATGGATTATTCAAAAGTTATTTCTGTTATGAAGTACATTAGCAAAAAGTTAAATGAAGAAGAAAATGATGAATAAACAAAAAATCCTTGTTATTTATTTGACAAGGATTTTTTGAATAAAAGGGGGATTTTATGGAAATTATAGTAAATAAAGAAATATCAATTAAAAAATTTATTTTAATATCTGTTTTAGCTATAATAACTGGAATAGGAGCATTATATGTGGGTTTAGAAGGATTTATAGAAGTAAATATTTTGAAAAATTATAAAGTCGAATTTGCAAAAATTTACTATTCAGAAATAGTAAATACAAGTAGAGCGGATGAGGATTCTACATATAGAAGAGTTGTAAGATATAATTTTAATGTTGATGGGAAAAATTATAGTGGTGAAAATACATTGTGGTGGAAGTTTTTTAGTTCTGATATAAACGCAAAAGTTGGAGATGATATTAAAATAATTTATAATATAAATAATCCAGAAGAAAACAAAGTTTATCATATTTCGTATTTGTGTATAATTTTTGGAATAGGAATTAATGTTTTTATGTTTATGGCGTTAAAGAAAAGAATTCAAGATAATGATGAAGACGATGTAAATCAAAATTTTGATCCAAAAACAAAAATAAACATATAAAATTAGCAAAAACACTTGACAAGTGCTAAAAAAAAGTATATTATATATAAGAAATTTAGCAAACTTCGTTTTTGAGTGCTAAAATAACACAAAAAAGAAAGAAGGGAAATATATGGCAGAACAAGAACAAAAAAATACTCAAGAAGTGGAAAATGCAAATATAAATGAAAATCAAGAAAAAACATTACATTCAAATGAAGAATACGATGAATTAAATGATAGATATAAAAGAGTCCTAGCAGAATTTGAAAACTTCAAAAAAAGAAGTCAAAGAGAAAGAGAAAGTTTATATAATTCAGTTTTAGGGGATATAATAACAGGAATGTTACCTGCAATAGATAACTTAGAAAATGCGGTAAAAGCTGAAAGCAAAGATGAGAGTTATAAGCAAGGTGTTGAACTTGTAGAAAAACAATTTAAAGAATTTTTAAGTAAACATAATGTTGAAGAAATACCTGCGGAAGGTCAAATTTTTGATCCAAGTTTACATGATGCAGTAGGAAGTGTGCAAGATGAAAGTAAACAAAGCCAAGAAATTGTACAAGAATATAGAAAAGGATACAAAATTGGTAGCAAGGTTTTAAGACATTCAATGGTTGTAGTTAATAATTAATAAAAAATATAAAATTAATAAGGGGCAAGCAAAATATATAAATATGCCCATTATAAAAAGGGAGGAATTTTAAAATGGGAAAAATTATAGGAATCGATTTAGGAACAACAAATTCATGTGTAGCAGTTATGGAAGGAGGAGAACCAGTCGTAATACCAAATGCAGAAGGAGATAGAACAACTCCATCAGTTGTTGCATTTTCAAAAAATGGTGAAAGATTAGTTGGGCAAATAGCAAAACGTCAAGCTGTTACAAATCCAGATAATACAGTAATATCTATAAAAAGAAAAATGGGAACAAGCGAAAAAGTAAATATAGAAGGAGATTCATTCTCTCCACAAGAAATATCTGCAATGATACTTCAAAAATTAAAAACAGATGCAGAAAATTATTTAGGACAAAAAGTAACACAAGCTGTTATAACAGTTCCAGCATATTTTAGTGATAGCCAAAGACAAGCTACAAAAGATGCAGGAAAAATAGCAGGACTTGAAGTTTTAAGAATTATAAACGAACCAACAGCAGCAGCTTTAGCATATGGAATGGATAAAGAACAAGATCAAAAAATATTAATATACGACTTAGGTGGAGGAACATTTGATGTATCTATATTAGACATTGGTGATGGAGTATTTGAAGTTTTAGCAACAAATGGTAATACACACTTAGGTGGAGATGATTTCGATCAAAAAATTATAGATTACCTAGTATCAGAATTTAAAAAATCTGATGGAATTGATTTAAGTACAGACAAAATGGCAATGCAAAGATTAAAAGAAGCAGCAGAAAAAGCTAAAAAAGATTTATCAGGAGTAGGACAAACAAATATCAATTTACCATTTATAACAGCTGATTCAACTGGACCAAAACACTTAGATGTAACACTTACAAGATCAAAATTTGAAGAATTAATAAAAGACTTAGTAGATGCAACAGCAGGACCTGTTAACCAAGCTTTAAAAGATGCAGGATTAACAGCAGCAGATATTCACAAAGTATTATTAGTTGGAGGATCTACAAGAGTTCCAGCAGTTCAAGAAGCAGTTAAGAAAATAACTGGAAAAGATGCTGATAAAGGAATAAATCCAGATGAATGTGTTGCAATTGGTGCAGCTATTCAAGGTGGTGTATTATCAGGAGATGTTAAAGATTTAGTATTACTAGATGTTACACCTTTATCATTAGGAATTGAAACATATGGTGGAGTATTTACAAAATTAATAGATAGAAACACAACTATACCAACTAAAAAATCACAAATATTCTCAACAGCTGCAGATGGTCAAACATCAGTTGAAGTTCATGTACTACAAGGTGAACGTGAAATGGCAGCATATAACAAAACATTAGGAAGATTCCAACTTACAGGAATTCCTGCAGCCCCAAGAGGTGTACCTCAAATAGAAGTTACATTTGATATAGATGCAAATGGTATTGTTCACGTTTCTGCAAAAGATATGGCAACAGGAAATAGCCAAAATGTTGCAATCACTGCTTCAACAAACTTAACAGATGAAGATATAGAAAAAGCTGTTAAAGATGCAGAAGCACATGCAGAAGAAGATAAAAAGAGAAAAGATGAAATAGAAGTTAAAAATAATGCAGAAAGCTTAGTATATAATAGTGAAAAAACACTAAATGAATTAGGAGATAAAATTAGTGGAGAAGAAAAAGCTAAAATAGAAAACGAAATAGATGCAACTAAAAAAGCTCTTGAATCTAACGATACTGAAGCAATAAAAGATGCAACAGAAAAATTAACAAAAGTATTTTATGAAATGAGTGAACAATTATATAAAAACACAAATCCAAATGCTGGTGCTGAAGGAACAACAGAAAATACAGGTGATAGCACAGCTGATAATGGAAATGTATATGATGCTGATTATAAAGTAGAAGATGAAAATAAATAATTGTAATAAAGTTTTGTAATAAAGTTTTATAATAAAGTTTATAGAGGTTGGAAAAACTCCAACCTCAAACTTTAGTAAAGGAGCCAAAATGTCAAATAAAGATTTAACTATATCAGATATGAAACAAATGCAACTTGAATTATATGAAGTAAACAAAGATAAATGGAATGACATGGAGCCAAAAGCAGCGAAAAATCATCTTTTATATATGGTAGAAGAATTAGGAGAATGTATTTCTATTATAAAGAAAAAAGGAATAGATGAAATAATGAATAATCCTCACGTTAGAAGTAGATTTGTGGAAGAAATAACAGATGTAGAAAATTATTATATGGAAGTTTTAAACAGGTTAAATATAACAGCAGAGGAATTTTCAGAGGCATATATAGAAAAACATAATTCAAATATGAAAAGAAATTATGAAAAAGACAATAAAAGCAAATATAATGATAAAACTTTTTAAGGGGAGGTGAAAAAATTGGCAGAAAAAAAGGATTATTACGAATTATTAGGAGTAAGTAAAACAGCAACAGATGATGAATTAAAAAAAGCATATAGAAAAATGGCAAAAAAATATCACCCTGATGCAAATCCAGATAATAGAAAAGAAGCAGAAGCAAAGTTTAAAGAGATAAATGAGGCTTATGAGGTATTATCAAACCCACAAAAAAGAAAGATGTATGACCAATTTGGAACGGCAGATCCAAGTTCAGCAGGATTTGGTGCTGGAGGACCTTTTGGTGGTGGAAATGGCTATTATTCTTATACATCATCTGATTTTGGAGACTTTGGAGATTTAGGAGATATATTTTCATCATTCTTTGGAGGAGGATTTGGAGGACAAAGAACAAATTCAAGAAGAAATAATGGACCACGTAAAGGCGAAGATTTAAATTTAAGTGTAGATATTTCGTTTGAGGAATCTTTTTTAGGAACGGAAAAAGAAATTGTTGTAACAAGACAAGAAACATGTACAGAATGTAATGGAACAGGTGCTAAAAAAGGAACAAATCCTATAAAATGTCCTACATGTAATGGTACAGGTAATGTAACAAGCTTCCAAAATACTATTTTAGGTAGAGTACAAACAACAAGACCATGCACAGAATGTAGGGGAACAGGTGAGATTATAAAAGAACCTTGCGAAAACTGTCATGGAAAAGGAACTATAAGAAAATCTCCTAAAGTAAAAGTAAAAATTCCAGCAGGAATAAATGACAACCAAACAGTAGTATTAAGAGGACAAGGAAATCCAGGTATAAAAGGAGGACCAGCAGGAGACTTATACATAACTGTTAGAGTTAAAAAAAGCAGTATTTATAGAAGAGATGGAAATAATATATATGCAGATATTCCAGTTACTATTACACAAGCAACTTTAGGTGCAGAGCTTGAAATTCCAATGGTAGATGGAAGTAAGGAAGTTTATAGAATTCCAGATGGAACACAAACAGGAACTCAATTCACTATTCGTGCCAAAGGATTTAAGAGCTTGAATTCTACAACTCAAGGTAACTTTATCTTTAGAGTTGTTGTTCAAACTCCGAGAAGATTAACTAAAGAACAAAGAGAATTAATAGTTCAATTAGCGAAAACTATGAATGAACAGCCACCTGTAAAAAAACGAGGCTTATTTGGCTAAAAAAACGACAAATCATTTTAGATTTGTCGTTTTTGCTATTAGAAAATATAAATAAGAGTCTGTTAGATATAGCCATTAATTACTAATCTATAAATTCAATTAAATTTTTTCCTAATTTGCTAACTCTAGCTAAAGAATAAACATCAAAACCATTTTCAACTAACTTTTGATGCCCAAGTTGGAATGATTTCTCTATAACAATTCCAACACCTTTAATGTTACATTTGGCAAAATTTAAAAGACGAGAAGTACCTAAAACAGCTTCACCATTTGCTAAAAAGTCGTCAATGATTAATATGTTATCATCTTTTTTTAAAAACTTTTTAGAAACAGTTAAAATATAATCAGAATTTTTAGTATAAGAATGAACTGTGGTTTCGTATACATCTCTATTTAGAATGCTTGAATGTTGTTTTTTTAAAATAACCATAGGAACATTTAATATATTAGCAGTAGCAAAAGCAGGAGCAATTCCAGAACTTTCAATTGTTACAACTTTTGTTATATTTTTATCTTTAAAATAATTTGCAAAATCTTTTCCAATTTGCATCATTAAGTTAGTATCGACTTGATGATTTAAAAAACTATCAACTTTTAGAATATTTTCATTTACTGCAATACCTTCTTCTAATATTTTTTTCTTTAATAAATCCATATATATACTCCTTTTTATTGAATACAACTAGTATAACATAAAAATCAAGAAAATTGTTTATTTTTGCAAAAAAATGTAGTAAAATAAATAAAAATCATAAATAGTGTAATAATAACACAAGAAATGGAGAAAATTTATGAATGAAAAAGAAGAGATGATTTTAAATTTTATGAAAGATTCTGAATATGTGCCTATGAAAGCAAAAGAAATAGCACTTGTATTAAATGTACCTAAAGAAAGATATAATGAGCTAATTCAAATTTTGAATAAATTGGAATCAGAGTTAAAAATATTTAAAAATAGGAAAAATAGATACAAAATAAATGAAGAAAAAACTTTGGAGGGAATATTTAGGAGAAATAGTAAGGGATTTGGATTTGTAAAAATAGATGGAGAAGATGAAGAGATATACATTTCAAAACAAAATACCAATAAAGCATTTAATAACGATAAAGTACTAATAAAAATAACAGATGAAAAGGGAAGAAACAAAAGCAAAGAAGGAAAAGTTATAAAAATATTAGAACATGCTAAAAACACAGTGGTAGGAACATTTGAGTTCAACAAAAATTTTGGATTTGTAGTTCCAGATGATAAAAGTTTTGGAACTGATATATTTATATCAAAATCTAATATGGGGAAAGCTAGAAACGGTCATAAGGTTTTAGTAGAAATAACAAAATATCCACAAGATAAAAGACATGCAGAAGGAAAAATTTTGGAAATTTTGGGTAATCCAAATGAAGCTGGTGTTGATATGCTTTCTTTAATAAAAGAATATGGATTGCCTTCAGTGTTTCCAGATGAAGTTGTAAAAGAGGCTAAAAGTAAAGGTGACAAAATAGATAAAAGTAAAATTAGTGGAAGAGTTGATTTAAGAGATAAGGAAATTTTTACAATAGATGGAGAAGATGCAAAAGATTTAGACGATGCTGTTAGAGTTGAAAAATTAGAAAATGAAAATTATTTGCTTGAAGTTCATATTGCAGATGTAAGTGAATATGTTACTCAAGATTCTTTTTTGGATAAAGAAGCATATTTAAGAGGTACAAGTATATATATGTTAGGAAGAGTTATTCCTATGCTTCCTAGAGAGTTATCAAATGGAATCTGTAGTTTAAATATGAATGAAGATAGATTTACTTTAAGTGTATCATTGGTAATAAATAAAAAAGGTGAAGTTATAGATTCAAAAGTGTATAAGGGAATAATTAGAGTTACAGAAAGAATGAACTATAATGATGTGCAAAAAATATTAGATAAATCTGATGAAAAAGTATTAAAAAGATATGAAAAATATATACCACAATTTGAGCTAATGGGAGAGCTTGCAACTATTATAAAAAATAGAAGAATTGAAAAAGGATATATAAACTTAGATTTACCTGAAAGCAAAATAGAGTTAGACCAAGATGGTTGGGCAATAGATGTTCATAAATATGAAACTCATTTTTCAAATGAAATAATAGAGCAATTTATGCTGACAGCAAATGAAACGATAGCTGAAAAATTTTATTGGCTAAATGCTCCATTTATATATAGAATTCATGAAGAACCAGATATTGATAAAATAAAAGAGGCAAATAAATTTTTATACAATTTAGGTTTGAAAATAAAAGCAAACAAAGATAAAATACATTCTAAAGCATTTGCAATGGTTTTGGATGAGGTAAAAGGAAAAGAAGAAGAAAGAGTTGTATCTAATTTACTTCTTAGAACTCTAAAACTTGCAAGATATAGTGATGAAAATATGGGACATTTTGGAATTGCAAGTAAATATTATTGTCATTTTACATCA
>CAKPCG010000018.1 GCA_934141475.1 uncultured Clostridia bacterium | reverse complement strand
ATACATTCATGTATGACCGGAAGGGGGGAATAAATAATGTCAGAAATAAAAGTTAATAATGGTAATATAGAAGATGCCCTTAAAAGATTTAAAAGGCAATGCGCAAGAAATGGAGTGCTTCAAGAAGTTCGTAAAAGAGAGCATTATGAAAAACCTAGTGTAAAGAGAAAGAAAAAATCAGAAGCTGCAAGAAAAAGAAAATTTTAAAAATATAGAAACCAAAAAGATACAAAATAAGTGTATCTTTTTGGTTTTTTATTTTTAAATAATACTTGAATAATAATATGCAAATGTAGTATACTAAGGCTAAAAAAGAGAGGAATGATTTAATTGGAATATAAAAAACAAGAAATAAAAAAAGGAATAAAACTCCACAATATAAACACAGATAAATTTAAAACAAATTTGATTGCCATATTTTTAACAACACCATTAACAAGAGAATATGTAACATTTGATTCAGTACTTTCAGCAGTACTAAGAAGAGGAACTAAAAATATGCCTACACAAGAGGAAATAAGCAAAAATTTAGAAGAAATGTATGGGGCAGATTTTGATTGTGGATTAAACAAAAATGGAGATAACCATGTACTTAAATTTTATTTAGAATCTTTAAATGATGACTTTATTCCACAAAATAATGCAAATATGTTGAAAAAAAGTTTAGAAAAAATATTAGAAATTATATTTAATCCATATTTAGAAAATGGTGCATTTAAAGAACAATATGTAAACCAAGAAAAAGAAAATATAAAACAGAGAATAGAATCAAGAAAAGACAACAAAGCAGCATATGCGAGAACAAGATGTATAGAAGAAATGTACAAAGATGAACCAGCAGGATATTTTAATTATGGTTATATAGAAGACCTAGAAAAAATAGATAGTAAAAGTTTATATGAATATTACCAAAAAATAATAAGTGAATGCAAAATCGATATATTTGTTTCAGGAAAAGTTGAAATTAATGAAACTATGAAAATTTTAAATGAAAATGAGCAAATAAGCCAAATTAAAGAAAGAGAACCTAAATATATAGTAAGTAAAATAATAACAAAAGACAAAATGGAAGAAAAAAAGATAGAAGAAAAACTAGATGTGGCACAAGGAAAAATAGTAATAGGATGTGACATATTATTTAATGAAGAAGATTTAAAAGACAAAAATTTAAGATGTGAAGCAATGTTATATAATAGCATTTTAGGAGGAAGTGCAAACTCAAAATTATTCCAAAATGTTAGAGAAAAAGCAAGTTTGGCTTATACTGCAGCATCAAGTTATGTAAGATATAAAAGTAATATAATGATTTCAGCAGGAATTGAAGTAGAAAATTTTGAAAAAACAATAGAAATAATAAGAAAACAATTAGAAGATATGAAAAATGGGGAATTTTCAGAAGAAATCGAAAATGATAAAAAAGGTATAATTTCTCAAATAAACTTAATAGATGATGAACAAGACACACAAATAATGTATTTCTTAGGTCAAGAACTTACAAATATAGATGAAAGCATAGAAGAATATAAACAAAATATAAACAAAGTAACAAAAGATCAAATTCAAAATATTGCATCAAAAGTAGAAATAAATACAATATATTTTTTGAGAAATTAGGAGGTAAAAATGCAAACAATTTATAATTCAAAAGTTAAAGAAACTTTATATATAGAAAAATTGAAAAATGGATTAACTGTAATGATAATACCTAAAAAGGAAATACAAAAAAAATATATAATTTGGGGAACTCGTTATGGTTCAAATGATAATAAATTTATAGTGCCAGGTGAAACAGAGGCAATTGAAGTACCAAAAGGAGTTGCACATTTTTTAGAGCATAAAATGTTTGAACAGGAAAATGGTAAAAATAGTTTAGATGTATTAACCTCAATTGGTGTATCTGCAAATGCTTATACAACAAATGATCATACAGCATATTTGTATGAATGTACAGATAATTTTTATGAAGCATTAGACGAATTTATGGACTATGTACAACATCCATATTTTACAGACGAAAATGTCGAAAAAGAAAAAGGGATAATTGGTCAAGAAATAAAAATGTATGATGATTATCCAGAATGGAAAGTATATTTAAATGCGTTAGAAGCAATGTATTACAAAAATCCTATAAAGCTTGATATAACAGGAACTGTAGAAACAATAAGTCATATAGATAAAGATATATTATACAAATGTTATAATACATTTTATAATCCATCAAATATGTGCTTAGTTGTAAGTGGAGATTTTGAGCCAGAAGCTTTACTTGAAGAAATTAAAAAAAGACTAATAGACAAACCACAAAATGGGGAAATAAAAAGAATTTTTGAAGAAGAACCAGAAAGAATTGTAAAACAAAACGTTGAACAACAAATGAATATTAGTAGACCAATTTTTACAATAGGAATAAAGTGTAAAGTTCCAAGTCAAAAAGAAAGAGTAAAAACACATATTGCAATAGAAATAATCCTTAATTATTTAATTGGTGAAAGTTCAGAATTATACAAAGAACTATATCATGAGGGAAATCTATATTCAATTCCAAGTTTATCATATGAGTTTGGAGAAAACTATGCCCATATTTTATTATCAGAAAATTCAAATGATCCAGAAGGTCTATTTGAAAAATTTAGAAAAAAAGTTGAAGAGACAAAAAGATACGGAATTAATGAAGAAGACTTTGAAAGAATTAAGAAAATGGTTTATGGAGAATATGTAAAAGAATATAATGATGTAACATGTATAGCAAGAATGTTTTTATCAGATTTTATGAAAGATATAAATTCTTTTGACTATTTAGAAGAAATAGATGTTATGGATTTAAACTTTGTAAATCAAGTTTTAAAAAGTGAATTTGATTTAGATAAAATGGTACTTTCTGCCGTAAAATAATACATGGTGTCGAAGGTTATCAAAAATGCTAAAACATAGAAGAATAAAGGCTTACGAAAGTTTTATAATATAACAAAAAACTCTTGACCAAATGAAAATAATGTGTTAATTTAGTAATATATGTAAGAGAAAAAAGAAAAAATAAATTTTATGACTTAAAGGAGAAATGGCGTATGTTAAATGATGAAATTTGTAAATTAAGAGAAGAATTAAATAAAAGCATTATAGAGGAAAGAGAGTATAATTATATATATGAATTAAGTGTAAAGCTAGATAAATTAATTGCAGAATTTTATGGGATTAATGAGAAATAAGTAAAGAAAAAGAAAGAATAAGCGAAAAATATAAATGAAAAAGCCAATAAAGAAAAATAAATAAAAAAAGATTAAAGTTAAAGTGCCCAAAAATTAAATTTTTTAATATTAATTTTGGTTTACTAATATTAAATTTAATCTTTTTTATTATTTCTTTATCAAATCCTCTATTGAAGAATAAGGCATACAAGTTCCATCAGCTTTTACAAAAATAACACCAACTCCGCCAATACCTTCATTATCTCCACCAAAAATTGTAATTACATTACTAATATCTTTTAAACTATTTATAGTTTTTTCTTTACCATCAAAAGGTGTTTCAGAATTTAAATTTGAAAATCTTAAATATGTAACAGATCCATCTTTCTTTAAAAATACTATAAATTCATTTCCTGTATCTTGTCCTTCTGGGCAAAACCAAGCATTAACAACATTGCTTGCAATTTTTGTGTAAGTATTTGCCCAATGCTCAGCATCTGAAGTAATGGTTAAATAAGCATCATTATTACTTTCAATTGCAATATTACCATTATACTCATATAGTGGTATCATAATAGCATTAGAGCTTTTTAATATTTTAGATACTGAAGAAGAGAATTTTTCTATATAACTTTTTTGTGTACTAGTTTGATTAGAAGAAGTAGTAGTTTGATTCTTTTCCTCAGATTGAGTAGATGTAGTATTAGTAGTATTTACTGTGTTACTTTGGCTAGAAGCAGAATTAGTAGTATTAATATTAGCATCTAAATTAGCAGTATTTCCAGTAGCATTTTGCGAAAAAGTAGAATCATTAAGTTTTAAATTTAAACTTGATATTTGGTCTATAGCATTATTTCTTTCAGTATAAAAATTATATGTAAAATATCCTAAAATAACAATAGCTATTATAGCTAGTATTAGAAAAAATGAAGAAAAACTAATTTTTATATATTTTTTTTCTTCCATAAATTCACCCCCTTATTTTTTTATTATTATAAAATTATATAAATAAAAAATATATAAGTCAATAAATTTAAAAATATTATTATAAATACTCTTGAAACACTTGAAAAATCAAATAAAGTAAGATATAATAACTCGTTAGTAAAATTAAAAGGAGAATGGAATGCAAATAAATAAAGAATTATCTCAAGAAATATATGTAGATGCCGGAGAAACAAGGCTAAACAAAGGAAAAGAGTATGTAAGGCAGGGAAAAGTAAATATAATCAGAAGTGATTATAAAGACCCAGATAATTTTAGTGTAACTTCCATTGTATCAGGAAATTTTGATGATTACGAAGTAAATATAGAAATGCAAAATGGAGATTTAGAAGTAATTTCATGTGAATGCAAAGACTACGAAAAAAATTATAGTGCATGTAAACACATAGTTGCAACATTAATAAAATATGAACAGACAAAATACTGGGATAATGAATTTGCAAGAGAAAAAAATGGTGTAAAAAAGAAAAATGAACAATATAAATATAGAAGTTTTAATAATTTAGTAAGTTCATTTTATAATGAAGAACTAAGAGAAACCAATGAAGACGAAATGGTAAAGTTAGCAGATAAAGATAAAATAAAACTAGAATCAAAAATCAATTTTGATAAATTTTCAAACACAATGAGATTAGAACTAAAAATTGGAAATAAAAGAATGTACAAAATAAAAGACTTAACAGAATTTTATACAAAAATGGTAAATAATTCATATTTTAAATATGGAGAAAAATTAGAATTTGTACATAATAGGGAAAATTTTTCAGAAGATTCAAAAGCACTTTTAGACTTTATAATGAGATATGCAGAAATAATGATATATTCAAATTCTAGTGATAGATATAGCTATTATTCATCATCAATAAATAAATCAGAAATAGTATTAGGAGAAGGAATAATAGACGAAATTTTTGACTTACTAAAAGACAAAAAGGTAGGTTTTACATATGACTTTACAAACTGTAAATTAGAATTTATAGAACAAAATCCTAAAATACAATTTAACTTAGAAAAAATAGATGAAGAAGATTTACAGCTAAAACCAAATGTAGATGTATTTAAAATGGCAATATTTCAAGGACATAAATATTATTATGTTTTGATAGAAAATAAACTATATAGATGTAATAAAGAATTTTCAGATACAACTTTAAAAGTAATAAAAGCATTTAGAGAAAATTATACATCAGAAATGTTACTAAAAACAGAAAATTTAAAAGACTTTTTTACAGTAATTATGCCAAAAATAGAAGATAATATAAATATAGAAGGAATATCAGAAGAAGAAATAGAAAAATATCAACCAGAAAAATTAGCAGTAAAAATATTTTTAGACTATGACGAAAACAATTACTTAGTTGCAGATGTAAAATTCTGCTATGGAGATGAAGAATTTAACCCATTAGAAGAAAATGTTAAAATAAAAGCACTAAGAAACGAATTACAAGAAAATAGAAATTTAAATATAATAAAAAAATCTGGTTTTATGTTAGATGTAAAAAATTTAAGATTTATATTACCAAATGATGAACAAATTTATGAATTTTTATCAAATGATATAAATTACTATATGCAAAAGTTTGAAGTAATGGTTACAGATAACTTTAAAACAAAAGAAATAAGAGAACCTAAGGTAGGCTCTATTGGAGTAAAAGTAGAAAACAATCTTTTAAATATAGATTTTAGTAAATTAAATATATCTGCAAAAGAAATTCAAGAAGTAATGGAAAAATATAAAATAAAGAAGAAATTTTATAGACTAAAAAATGGAAGTTTCTTGAATCTAAATGAAAATGAAGATATAGAGTTTTTAGACAAACTTTCATCAGGAATGGAAATAAACTTTAATGAAATTAAAGACAATGTGGTAAAATTACCAGTAAATAGAACATTATACTTAAATGAACTATTAAAAAAATTCAATAACACAAAAACAACTAAAAATAGTAAATATAAAGAAATAGTAGAAAATCTTGAAAAAGATAACATAAACGAAGAAATTCCATTACCACAAAAAGTAAATGCAGAATTAAGAGATTATCAAAAAATAGGATATAACTGGCTAAAAACATTAGAAAACTATAAATTTGGAGGAATTCTAGCAGATGATATGGGACTTGGAAAAACACTTCAATTATTAACAGTAATAGAGTCATATATAGAAAGTGATGAACAAAATAAAATCGCAAGTATAGTAATTTCACCAAGTTCACTTGCATTAAACTGGATGGCAGAAGCTAAAAAATTCACTCCAAATCTAAAGGTTCAAATTATTTCTGGAAAATCATTAGAAAGAAAAGAAAAAATAGAAAACATAAAAAATTATGACTTAATCATAACATCATATGATTTATTAAAAAGAGACATAGAAAAATACAAAGAACTAGATTATACATTTAAATACATAATTGCTGATGAAGCACAATACTTAAAAAATAGCACAACTCAAAATGCAAAAGCAATAAAAGAATTAAAAGCAGAAACAAGATATGCTTTAACAGGAACCCCTATAGAAAATTCTTTAGCAGAGTTGTGGTCAATATTTGACTATATAATGCCAGGATATTTATTCCAATATAAAAAATTCAAATCAATGTATGAAACACCAATTGTAAAAGATGAAAGCCAAGATGCGATGGCAAAACTAAAAATGTTAATAGAGCCATTCGTACTTAGAAGAACCAAAAAAGAAGTATTAACAGAACTTCCAGAAAAAACAATAACAGTATTAAACAATACAATGGATGAAGAACAAGAAAAAATTTATATGTCATATTTAGCAAAAGCAAAACAAGAAGTTGCGGATCAAATAAAAATGAATGGATTTGAAAAAAGTCAAATTATGATACTTGCAGCACTTACAAGATTAAGACAGATTTGTTGCCACCCAGGTTTATTTATTTCAGACTATAAAGGTGAAAGCAGTAAATTAAATCAATGTATTGAAATAATAGAAGATGCAATAAATTCTGGACATAAAATATTACTATTTTCTGGTTATACATCAATGTTTGAAATAATCCAAGAAGAATTATCTAAAAGAAATATAAATTATTTCAAACTTACAGGTAGTACAAAAGTTAATGAAAGAATAAAATTAGTTGATGAGTTTAACAAAAATCCTGATATAAAAATATTTTTAATATCACTAAAAGCAGGAGGAACAGGTTTAAATCTTACTGGAGCAGATATGGTTATTCATTATGACCCATGGTGGAATGCTTCAGCAGAGAATCAAGCAACAGATAGAGCATACAGAATAGGACAAAAAAACAATGTACAAGTATATAAACTAATTACAACCAATTCAATAGAAGAAAAAATATTTGAACTACAACAAAAAAAGTCAGAATTAGTAGATAATATGTTATCTACAAAAACATCATTTATTAGTAAATTTAGTAAAGAAGATATAATGAATTTATTTGAATAAAATACTAAAAAACAAATCAAATAATGCAAAATAAAAAAAATACTTGCAAAAAGCTCAAATTATGTATATAATATAGGCATAAACCACAAGGGGTCTTAAAAAGCACCGCGGTGGAAACAAATACAAAAGGTAAGTCCCTTAGGTGGACAAGAAGGAGGAATTACTATGGAAATAAAAGTTTTAGGAAAGGAAATAAAAGTTACAGAAGCAATTAATGAATACGTAGAAAAAAAATTAGACAGAATAGAAAAATACTTTGAAAATGCAAAAGCAGAAGTTACTGTAAGAGCAGAAAAAAATGAACAAATTGCTGAAGTTACAATTTTCGCAAATGGAGAAAACTACAGAGCAGAAGCAGAAGAAAAAGATTTATATGCTTCTTTAGATAAAGTTACAGATATATTAGAAGGACAAATAAGAAAAACTAAAACTAAAAAAGAAAAAATGATGAGAGAAGGTTCATTAAAAGATATGAATCAAACAGCATCAGAAAAAAATGAAATTAAAGATGAAATATTAAAATATGGTTATTATGAAATAAAACCACTTGCACCAGAAGATGCAGTATTACAATTACAAGAAAGACCAACACATAACTTTTTACCATTTATAAATGTAGATACAAACAAAGTATGTGTTATATATAAATTAAAAGATGGTAAAAACTACGGAATAGTTGAACCAGAAGCTTAATAAAAAAAGCCGAGAAGATTTTATTCTTTTCGGTTTTTTTGTACCAAATTATATTTACAAAATATGTTTTAAATGTTTCTTTACTTAAAATATTATTGCACTTCTTTTACGTAAAAAATGCCTTCCAAAGCAAAAATTTGCAAAATGTAAAAAAATGTGGTATAATAGTCGGCAGTTTCGCTAAAAATATCAAATAAAGGAGAGTGTATAATTATTTTAAAACCAAAATTATTGCATCTTACAAAAGAAATGGCAAAGGTTATAACAGTAATGATAACAGGGTTTTTATTAATTTTAGCGATTATATATATAAAATATAAACCAGTATACGAAGTAACAATTGCAGGAGAAAAAATAGGATATGTTGCAAAAATAGACGAACTAAAAACACAAATTCAAGAACAAATTTTAAACCAAAAAGATGAAGTAATAGCAGATGTTTCATTAATTACAGAACCAGAATATAAATTCAAGTTACTAAAACGAAATAGCAAACTAAATAATGACGAAATAATAGAAAAAATTAAAACATATAACACAATAATAACATACAAATATTATGAAGTAGCTTTAAATAATGAAACAAAAACATATGTAAAAACACTTCAAGAGGCAGAAAAAGTTGTAAATGAAATAAAAAGTGAATTCTCAGAAGATGGACTTGAATTAGATCTTCAAATAAATGAAAAATATACAGAAAGTATGGAAAAAATCGATACAAATTCACTAGAAATTGCAACAATAAATGTTGAAAATGCAGCAAAAGAGATAAAACAAGAAAAAGAAAAGGAAGAAGAAAAAAATTCACTAGCTATAATAAATGATGTAAAAATAGCTGTACTTCCAGTAACAGGAAGAATTACATCTAGATATGGTGAAAAAAGTTCATTAAGAAGATCAACTCATACAGGTTTAGATATAGCTTGTGTTACAGGTACAGATATAAAAGTAGTATCTGGTGGAACAGTAAGCTTTGCAGGTAAAAAAGGATCATATGGAAATTTAATAATAGTAGATCATGGAAATGGAGTGGAAACATGGTATGGACATTGTAGTAAATTATATGCAAAAGTTGGACAAACAGTAGAAGCAGGAGATATAATTGCAGCAGTCGGTTCAACAGGAAATTCTACAGGTCCACATTTACATTTTGAAATTAGAATAAATGGAAAATGTGCTAACCCACAAAATTATGTATATTAAAATAAAAAGGCGTTATAAACTTTTATATAAATTTTAAGTTTATAATGTCTTTTTTTGTTATTAGATAAAACTATTTTCGACTAACATTTTTTTGGCAAAAAGAATAAAAACTATAGTAATTTAAAAATAACTGTGCTATACTAAATACGAAAAAAAGAAGTTAGGAAGGGATAAAAATGGGAAAATTATTTGTTATAGATGGAACAGATGGAAGTGGCAAACAAACACAATTTCAAAAATTACAAGAAAGATTAACTAAGGAAAATATAGAATATAAAACTGTAAGTTTTCCAAATTACGATAGTCCAAGTTCATCACTTGTAAAAATGTATTTATCTGGTGAATTTGGAGAAAACGCAAAAGATGTAAGCCCATATATTGCATCAACATTTTATGCAGCTGATAGATATGCAACATTTAAAACAGGTTATCAAGAATATTATGAAAATGGTGGAATAATATTAGCAGATAGATATACAACAGCTAATATGGTTCATCAAGCAGGAAAAATATATGACAAAACAGAAAGAAAGAAATTTTTAGATTGGCTTTGGGATTTTGAGTTTAATTTATATAAATTACCAGTACCAAGCGAAGTATTTTTCTTGAATATGCCAGTAGAAAAATCTATAGAATTAATGGAAAATAGAGAAAATAAATTTACACATGGTGCAGTAAAAGATATACATGAAAAAGACAAAAGTCATTTAAGAGATGCTTATAATGCTGCATGTGATGTAGCCAAAGACTACAATTGGTTTGAAATAAAGTGTATAAAAGATGGAAAGTTAAGAACAATAGAAGATATTCATGAACAAATATATAATGAAGTTAGAAAACATATATAAATAGTAAAATTCTTCCATTTGAAACTGAAACGGTTAAAATAAAAAAGAAAGAAAACGAAAGAAAATAAACAAAAATAAAAGAAAAATCAAGAACTGTAAAAACGAAATGCTAAAAAATAATAAAAAAGAATAACAATATGCTAAAAATAAATTTGAAATTTTTATACAATCTGTTATAATACCATAGATGGTGCATTATTCTAGTCGTACTTTTTTATTGTGAGGGTGGGGCTAAAAATCCACTAAAGGGCACATAAATTAAGGCTTCTTGTTTGTGCGCGAAATGCCAGTTTTGTGTGTGAGTAGGAAGAAAGAGGTAAGGGAATGATGTAATGGCATATATCAGACCCCCTTGTTTCGCTGAAACTTAAAAGCAATTTTAAGTAAAACCTATGGTGAGTGCCAAGACACAAAATACATAGAGTAGCCTGTCTTGAGTGAATGTATTGGGATTATTTTATAGGTATGAAATTGCATTTGCAAAAGAAACTAGCAGTAAAACAAAAGTATGTCAAGGAAAACTTCTAGAATGTTTGCCAGAATTAACAGGCAAGGAAACTTAAGGATTAAGGTACGGATTTAAGTGGCGATCTGGTGTCTAAACACAAATTTAGATGTTCTTTTTAAACGGAAACGGCTATGTAGTAATATATAGTAAGGAATAGAGAAATTCAACCAGACCTAAACCGTAAAATTTACTTGAGTTTTTACCATCTCTAAACTATTTTTAGAAAATAGAAAAAATTCTATTTTCATTTTTTTTATATAAGAATCAAAAAGGAGGAAAACTAATAAAAATTAGTAAAAAAATGAAAGAAAAGAAGAGTAAAAAAGAAAACAAAGAAAATTCAAATGTAAAATGGGCCCTGCAGGCTTTTATTTTAACTTTCGTACTATCAGGAGCAGTATCTTTTATATCAAACAATGGTGTAGAAAAATTGAATATTTTTGCATCAATAATAATACTTATACTAGTTATATTAATAGGAATAATTTTTGATATAATAGGTGTGGCGGTAACAGTTGCAGAAGAAGACCACTTTCATGCAAAGGCTACCAAAAAGGTTAAAGGAGCAAAAACGTCATTAAAACTTATAAAAAATGCTTCAAAAGTTGCAAATATTTGTGCAGATGTCATAGGAGATATATGTGGAGTTGTAAGTGGTGCAATAAGTGCGATGATAGCCTTAAAAATAGCTAATTTATATAATGTGTCGAGCAATATTCAATTTTTAGTTAGTGCATTAGTCGCATCTATAACAGTAAGTGGAAAAGCACTAGGTAAAAATCTTGCTAATAATAAGTCAACAGAAATTGTACATATTGTGGGAACTGTATTAAATAAATTTGAAAAAAACAAGTAAGTTTTTATGTAGAATAAGGTCGAAAAATGCGAATATTTCAAAGAAAATAACAAAAAACTATTGCAAAATTAAAATGATTGTGCTATATTTTATATGGTTGTGGAAAATGAAGAAAGGATGTCAATATGAAAACTTTTTTCGATGGAATATTTATATCAAAGGAACACCTATATGAGGCAGGTATAAAATATCCCATAAAACTAGAATACTACAAAACAGAACAAGAAGAAACCAATAGTAATACACGAGAATTTAAAAATAAATACGGAATAGAAGTTGTAAAAACAGAGTACTTAGATGGAAGCGTAAAAGTAGAAACAAAGGAAATGAAAAATATAACAAATGATATAAAAGAACAAGAAAAAATATTAACACTACTAAGAAACAATGAAGTAACTCCAATAGGAGTAGAAGATGTTTTGGAGGATTTGTTAAAAGTATAAAAGGAAAGGAGCGATATTCTCTTTTCCTTTTTTGTTAAATGGAAAAATCAAAGTTAATATATCCATTGACTTTTAGATTAAATGTTTGTATAATTTAGTAGACTCAAGTAGCAATGAAAGGAGTACAAAATGGCAGACAAATTAATAATAGTAGAATCACCTGCAAAGGCAAATACTATAAAAAAATTCCTAGGAGGAAGTACAAAAGTAGTAGCCTCAATGGGACATATAAGAGATTTACCAAAATCAAAGCTAGGAGTAGATACAGAGCATGATTTTGAACCACAATATATAAACATAAGGGGAAAAGGAGATTTAATAAAATCTTTAAAAAAAGATGCAAAAGCTGCAAAAAAAGTTTACCTTGCAACCGACCCGGATCGTGAGGGAGAAGCAATTGCATGGCATTTAGCACATATTTTAGAAGAAGAACAAAAGAAAATAACAAGAGTCACGTTTAATGAAATCACAAAAGGAGCAGTACAAAAAGCTATAAAGCAACCAAGAGATATAGACATAAATTTGGTAGATGCACAGCAGGCAAGAAGAGTATTAGATAGAATAGTTGGATATAAAATAAGTCCAGTTTTATGGAAAAAAGTAAAACGAGGACTATCTGCAGGACGTGTACAATCAGTAGCAGTAAAACTAATAGTAGATAGAGAAAACGAAATAGAAAACTTTATTCCAGAAGAATACTGGAATATATATGTAAATTTATTAGACAAAAAATCAAAAAAAGAATTTGAAGCACGTTTTGTAGGAAAAGATAACAAAAAAATAGAACTTCACTCAAAAGAAGAAACAGATAAAATCTTAAATGACATTAAAAATGCAAAATATATTGTAACAGACATAAAGAAAAGTGAAAGAAAAAGACAACCAGCACCACCATTTACAACAAGTACAATGCAACAAGAAGCATCAAGAAAGCTAAATTTTACTTTAAAAAGAACAATGTCAATTGCCCAAGTTTTGTATGAAGGTATAAAATTACCACAAGGACATACTGGTCTTATTACATACATGAGAACAGATTCTACAAGAATATCTGAAGAAGCAAGAGCATTAGCAAAAGAAGAGATAATAAAAACATATGGCGAAAAATATTATGAAAATAGGTATTATAGAACAAATAAAGATGCCCAAGATGCACATGAGGCTATAAGACCAGCACATGTAGAACTTTCACCAGATGATATAAAAGAATATTTATCTCCAGAACAATATAAACTATACAAATTAATATACAATAGATTTTTAGCAAGCCAAATGCCAGCTGCTATATATGATACAATGCAAGTATCAATAAAAGCAAATGAGTATGACTTTAAAGCAAATGGACAAAGCTTAAAATTCCAAGGATTTATGGTTTTATATGTTGAGGGAACTGACGAAAAACAAGACGAAACAAAAACAATGTTACCAAATTTAGAAATAAACAGTAATCTTGAAAATAAAAAAACAACACCAAAACAAAGCTTTACAGAACCACCAGCAAGATATACAGAAGCAAGTTTAGTTAAAGCTTTGGAAGAAAAAGGAATAGGAAGACCATCAACATATTCACCAATTATTACAACAATAATAGATAGACATTATGTACAAAAAGAACAAAAACAACTTGTTCCAACAGAACTTGGAAAAGTTGTAAATAAACTTTTAATAGAAAACTTTTCAGATGTAGTAAATGAAGAATTTACAGCAAATATAGAAACAAGATTTGACAAAATAGCAGAAGGAAATGAAAATTGGAAAAACATAATTAGAGAGTTTTATGGACCATTTATAAAAGAAGTAGAAAAAGTAGAAAAAGAATTAGAGCACGTAAAACTAGAAGATGAAGTATCAGATGTAGTATGTGAAAAATGTGGAAGAAAAATGGTATATAAATATGGAAGATACGGAAAATTTTTAGCATGTCCAGGATTCCCAGAATGCAGAAACACAAAAGCTATAATAGAAACAATAGATGTACCATGTCCAAATTGTGGAGGAACAGTACAAGTTAAAAAAACAAAAAGAGGCAGAAAATTTTATGTTTGCGAAAATAATCCAGATAAATGTAATTATATATCTTGGAATAAACCAAAAGTTGGAGAAAAGTGGGATCCAGAAAAACAAGAAAAAGTCGATACTGGAGAAAAAAAGAAAAGAAAAAAATAATTTTTAGTTAAAGATGGCTCTTTTTAAGAACCATCTTTAACCAAAAGAGGTGTAAAAATGCAAGAACAAGAATATATTTTAAACAATCAAGATTCATTTAACTTAAAACATATATTTGATTGTGGACAATGTTTTAGATGGAATGAAGAAGAAGATAAAAGTTATACAGGAGTAATAAAACAAGGTGTTATAAATGTTCAAAAAGACAATGAAAAAATAATATTCAAAGGTATGGTAGATGGCAATATAGAAGAAATTATAAAAAACTATTTTGACTTAAATAGAGACTATTCAAAAATAAAAGAAAAACTTTCTAATATAGATGAAAATGTTAATTTAAGTATAAAATATGGTGAAGGAATAAGGATTTTAAACCAAGATTTGTGGGAAACAATAATATCATTTATAATATCTGCTAATAACAATATACCAAGAATAAAAGGAATAATTGAGAGATTATCTAAAAAATATGGTAAAGAAATTAAATGGAATAACAAATTATATTATTTATTTCCAAGACCAAATGAGCTAAAAATGGTAAGTACTCAAGAATATAGAGAGCTAGGACTAGGATTTAGAGATATTAGACTATATGAAACAACAAAAATGATATTAGAAAAAGAAATTGTATTAGAAGATTTATATAATTTAAATACATTAGAAGCTAGAGAGAAACTTCTATCACTTTCAGGTGTTGGACCAAAAGTTGCAGATTGTATTTTACTTTTTTCAGATTTAAAAAGGTTTGATGTATTTCCAATTGATGTTTGGGTAAGAAGAGTTATGAATGAATTATATATAAAAAATCCTGATGAAACAAAGGTAAACAAAAAAGAAATTGCAAAAATTGCAAAAGAAAAATTTGGAGACTTAGAAGGATTAGCACAGCAATATTTATTTTATTGGAAAAGAGATGCGTAAAAATGCCAAGGACTATTCTTGGCATTTTTACTTTACTTAATCATATTGATTTAAAATTGTTGTAATAAGCCCAAAATCTTGAAAACTTAAATCTTTAATAGGGATTCTCTTTCCTAAAAAATAAATAGAGTCAGGGTCTGGCATGCTTTCTTCGTTAGATGGCTTTTTTGGGTTATATATAGCTATTTCATAACCAAAAGATTTTAACCAAAAGTTATAATCTAAGCCAAGAGTTAAACAAAGACGTTTAAGAGTTTGAGTTGATGGACGATCTACCACCATATTTTCAATTCTTGAAATAGAAGCCTGAGTGATACCAGCTTTTTTAGCAAGGTCTCTTTGAGAAAGACAAAGTAATTTTCGCTGAATATAAATTGCTTTAACAAAAGCTTCCATAACGGATTCTGACGAAGCAATAGTATTCATATTTGTAATACTTTTCTTATCAGAACTATTTTCGTAACTATCTTCGTTTGGTGCTATTTTTTTAGTTTCCCGCTCATTTGTAATTCCAGAGTTTAAGGACATAAAAATTTCCCTCCCATAAATATGAATTTATAATATTTTGCTATTATATAATTTGTCCAAAATTATGTCAAGTATATTCTTGAAAAAACAAAAAAATTAATATAAAATAGACCAAATAACGACATATTTTAAGAAAGGAAATTAACATGTACTTAAAAAGACTAGAATTACAAGGATTTAAATCATTTGCAGATAAAACAGTACTTGAATTTATGCCAGGAATAACAACTGTTATAGGACCAAATGGTTCAGGAAAAAGTAATATTGCAGACAGTATTCGTTGGGTACTTGGAGAGCAAAGCATGAAAGAACTTCGTGGTGGTAAATCAGTAGATATAATATTTGCAGGTACACAAAATAGAAAATCATTAGGGTTTGCAGAAGCTTCTTTAGTTTTTGATAACTCAGATGGAAAGCTACCTATTGAATATAAAGAAGTAATTGTAACAAGAAAATTATATAGAAGTGGAGAAACAGGATATTTTATAAATAAAACACAATGTAGATTAAAAGACATATTAGAATTATTTATGGATACAGGAATAGGAAAAGATGGATATTCTATAATTGGACAAGGAAAAATTGATGAAATATTAAGTAATAAATCAGAAGATAGAAGAAATGTATTTGAAGAAGCAGCAGGAATTGTAAAATTTAAAACAAGAAAAGAAGATTCTGAGAAAAAATTAGAACATACTAAACTTAATATTTTAAGAATAAATGATATTTTATCAGAAATAGAAGGAAATTTAGATCCATTAAAACAACAATCTGACAAAGCAAAAAGATATTTAGACTTAAAAAATGAACTAAAAAGTATTGAAGTTGGACTATTTTTATATAACATAGAAAAATACAAAGAAAACTTAGAAAAAATACAAGAAGATATTGAAATTATGCAAAATACTTGCAACTTAGAAGAAGGAAAACTAGAAAAAATAAAAATACTAAAAGAAGAGCTAAAAGGCGAAATAGATGACTTAACAGAACAGATAGAAAATACACAAAATTTAAGATTTACAAATCAAAAAGATGTAGAAACACTATCATCAGAAATAAGTATAAATAAGTCTAAAATAGAAAATAATGAGGCAAATAAAAAAAGATTTCAAGAAGAAATTGAAGAAACAAAAGAAAAAATTTTAAAAACACAAGAAGAAATGGAAAACAAATTAAGTAAAAAAGAAAATTTAAAAGAAAATAAAGAAAAATATGAAAAAGAACTACAAGAAAAACAACAAAAACTAGAAGAAATAAATAAAACACTATCACAAAAAGAACTTGAAATAGAAAATGACAAAAGAAACTTAGAAGAAAATACAGACAAAAAATACGAAATAGAAGGACTAATAAGTGAACAAAAAGCAAATATATCAAATTTAGAAAAAAGAAAAATACAAATAAAAAATGAAATTCAAAATAGTATTTCTGAGTTAGATAATACAAGATTTACAAAAGAGGAGATAGAAAAAGGATTTTTTGAAATTCAAAAGGAAAAAAATGACTTAACTAAAAAACAAGAAGAATATGAATCAAAAAAGAAATTAGCTGAAAAAGAAATAAATTCTATTAATATAAAAATGAATAATAATATCCAAGAATTGAATTTTAAAGAATCAAAACACAAATTTTTAGTAGAAACAGAAAAAGAAAAAGATGGATATCAAAAAAGTGTAAAGGCATTACTTAAAGACTGTGAAAAAATAAAAGAACTAGGAATTGGCGTTAAAGGAGCACTTGCAGAACTTATTGATGTTCCAGAAAACCTAGAAACAGCAATAGAAATGGCATTAGGAGCAAGTCTCCAAAATATTGTAACAGAAAGCGAACAAGATGCAAAAAAATTAATAGAACATTTAAGAAAAAATAATTTAGGTAGAGCTTCATTTTTACCAATTTCAAATATAAAAGGAAAAATGCCAGAAAAAATAAAAGGAAATCAAGATGGAGTACTTGGAATTGCATCTAATCTAATAAAATATGATAAAAAATATGAACAAATTATACTTAATTTACTCGGAAGAACTGTAATTGTAGAAAATATGGATATAGCAATAAATGTATCAAAACAAAATGGAAACATGTTTAAAATAGTTACATTAGATGGTGACATTATTAGCCAAACAGGTTCAATGACAGGTGGTTCTATAAATAAGAAAACATTTAAAATATTAGGCAGAAGCAAAGAAATTGAGGAACTTAGCAAAAATATTCAAGAAATAAAAGCAGAACAAGAAAAATTACAACAAGAAAAACAAAAAATAGAAGAAAATAATAAAAAAGTATTTGAAGAATGTGAAAAAATAGATGGTTTATTACAAACAATAGAAATAAAATATAATGTTGAAAATCAAAAATTAAATACAACTAAAGAAAATATAGATAGAATATCAAATCATTTAGAAAAATTAAGAAAAGAGAGCACAGATTTAGAAAATCAAAAAGAAGAAATTTTAAAAGCAATTGAAGAAAAAACAAATCAAAAAGAAAAAATTGACTTACAAAACAATGAAATAAAAGAAAAAATAAATGAATATAATTTAACAAATAAAGATACTTCTAAAATTGTAGATGATTTAAATTTTGATATAACTAACTTAAAAATTTCTGTATCTTCATTTAACGAAAGTGAAAATTCAATTGACGAAATAGCTAAAATGCTTGAAAATGAAATAGAAAATCAAAATAAAAGCATAAAAAATAAAGAAAATCAAATAGAAAAAATAGAGTTAGAACAAAAAGATTTTGAAGAAAAAATAAATTTGGCAAATTCTAAAATAGAAGAATTAAAATCTAAAGTTACAAATAGTGATGAAGACATAGAAAAAATGAAAAAACAAAGACAAACAGCAAACGAAAAATTGTCTTTAAAAGAAAAAGAAGAAATAGATGAATTCAAAGTTATAGAAGATTTAAAAGGTCAAATTGTAAAAATAGAAGTTAAGAAAAACAAAACAGAAGATGACCTAACATCTACAATTTCAGAATTATGGAATGAATATGAATTAACTCCAAATAATATAGAAGATTATAAAAAGCCAGAAAACATTGCAATTACAACAAGAAGAGTAAATAATTTAAAACAAGATATAAGAGAACTTGGAAGTGTAAATGTAGACTCAATAGAAGAATATAAAAATCAAAAACAAAGATATGATTTTATGTGTGAACAGCGTTTAGATTTAGAAAATACAATGGCCAAACTAAGAAATATGATTCAAGAAATAACAGATAATATGAAAACAAGATTTAAAGAAAAAATGAAAATTATAAATCAAAACTTTGGACAAACATTTAAAGAATTATTTGGTGGAGGAGAAGCAAGAATAAAACTAGAAGATGAAACAAATATTTTAGAATGTGGAATAGACATAGAAGCACAGCCACCAGGAAAAAAACTACAAAGTATGGGATTATTATCAGGAGGAGAAAGAGCATTTACAGCTATAGCTCTATTATTTGCAATTTTAAAAATGAATCCTGCACCATTTTGCGTATTAGATGAAATAGAAGCAGCATTAGATGATGTTAATGTAAATAGATATGCAGAATTTTTGAAGAAATTTGCAGTAAATACACAATTTTTAGTAATCACACATAGAAAAGGAACAATGGAAGCAGCAGATACAGTTTATGGAGTTACAATGGAAGAAAAGGGAATATCTAAACTTCTTTCAATGAAATTAAATAGTTAAAATGTATAAAACATAAAAATATGGCAAAAATTTTAATATATACAAAAATATTTAGGAGGGACATATGGAAAAAAGCAGAATGAAAAATATTGTAGTTATTAAAAATTTGCCATCAAATTTAATAGAAGAAGCATTAATAGTTGTAAAATCAAAAAAAGTTGCAAGAAATTTAGAATACATAGATAGAAAAAATAGCCTGAAAAAACAAGAAGAAAAAAATGAAAATTATATTATAAGAGAAGCTGAAAGTGTACTAAATAGCTATGTAGAACATATAGAAAAAAGAAAAAAAGCATCTAAAAATATAATTGGTTTAAAATATAAAAAAATAAAAATATATTCAGTAATAATTACAATACTTTTTGTATTAGATATAATTACAAGATTAGTAACATAAAAACACGTCTAAAGAAAGGTTAAATGCAAGTCTGTAAAGTAAATGCAACTTGTAACATAAAAACAAAATATAAATGCAAAATTTTGTTTGACAAATTAATATTAGTATGGTATTATATTTCCAAAATAATTTTGGAGAGTGATATTATGCCAAGAAAAGCACAAGAACTAAATAAAAGAGAAAAATCAATACTAAAATTCATAGAAAAAAAGATAACCGAAGATGGATATCCACCATCAGTACGTGAAATAGGAAAAGCAGTAGGTTTAAGTTCTACAGCAACAGTCCATGGATATCTTGCAAAATTAAGAGAAAAAGGATATATAAAAAAAGAAGACAAAAAGGGTAGAACTTTAAAATTATTAAAAGGTGGAGACGGAAATCCAATAGAAAAAGCACCAGTGGCACAAAAAAATTTCTATGCAGAAAAAGAATTAATTGATGTACCACTAGTTGGAAAAATAACAGCAGGAATGCCAATATTAGCTGTAGAAAATGTAACAGATACATTCCCAATCCCAATAGACTTTGTTGGAGGTTCAGAATGTTTTATGCTTACAGTAACAGGTGAAAGCATGATAGAGGCAGGAATTTTAGATGGAGATTATATATTAGTTAGAAAACAATCAGATGCAGTAAATGGACAAATAGTTGTAGCTCTAATAGAAGACGAAGCAACAGTAAAAACATTTTACAAAGAAAAAAATTATATACGTTTGCAACCAGAAAATCAAACAATGGATCCTATAATAGTGCCAGATTGCAAAATATTAGGAAAAGTTATAGGTGTATTTAGAAGAATGTAAAAAGAATAAAAAGGAGAACTACATGGCCTCAAAAAATTCTAAACATAGAAAAAATAATTCAAATAACAAAAGCTATTTTATTATAGCTTTTGTTATTGTATTAATATTAATAGTTATAATATGCTTAAAAAAGCCAAAAGAAATAGCACATAACGAAAAAACACAAGTTATAATAAATAATGAAAATATCACAGAATCAATGGAAGACAATATAATAAACGAAAATAACAAGATATATATGAGTATAGAAGATATTCAAAAATTCC
The DNA here is from genome assembly GCA_934141475.1 of uncultured Clostridia bacterium. Lineage (GTDB taxonomy): Bacteria > Bacillota > Clostridia > TANB77 > CAG-508 > CAG-269. Next base: position 14,691 of record CAKPCG010000018.1, on the reverse strand, counting down.
TAGATAAAACAATTTATCAAGAACAAGAAACAGGCTTAATAATAACAACAAGTGAAAGAAAAATTGCAACTTTAAAACAAGATGAAGATAAAATTGAAATAAATGGATCTAACCAAGATGCGGAAAAAGCAGTTATTGAAAAAGAAGGAAAAAAATATATTGCAATATCTGAACTAGAAAATGTATATGATTATGAATTCAATTATATGGAATCAAGCAATATTGCAACAATAGATAGCCTAAACAAAAAATACGTAAAAGCATATGCTAAAAAGAAAATAAAAGTAAAACAAGAAGCCAAAAGTATAACAAAAAATGTAGACTATATAAAAAAAGGAGATGGGGTATGTTACATATCAGAAGAAGGAAAATATGCTAAAATAAGAACACAAAATGGAATAATAGGATATGTCGAAAAAAAAGCATTAGAAAATATAACAACAGAAAGAGAAGACTTTACTCAAAATGAAGAACAAGCCCAAGAACAAAATATATTAGAATATGATATTACTAAAAAAGAAATAACAACATTTGAAAAAAGAGAAAATATTATAAATTTAATATTGCAAGAAGCAATAAAAAATGATAAGATGTATGTGAAAATTACATATAGTGGAACAGATACAGCAAGTTACGAAAGATTTAAAATTGAAATTGTTCCAACATTAAGTGAATGCGGAATAAAAGTAGAATTATAAGAAAGAGGACATACTATGAAGAAAAAAGGATATATAATAATAGGTATAATTTTTTTAGTTGTTATAATTACAATAATATCAGCAATTATTTGGTACAATTTACAACAAAAAAGTCCAAATAAAGATTCATCACAAAATATTGAAGCAGAAGTTGAAATAAAATCAGGAACAAGTACAAAAGAAATACTAAAATTACTAAAAGAAAAAGGTGTAATAAAAAATGAGTTTGCATCAAAAATATATATTGCTTTAAATGAAATAAATGGATTACAAGCAGGAAAATACCTATTTACAGGAAATGAAACATTACCAGAAGTAATTGATATAATAGCATCAGGTAAAGTTATGGACGAAACAGTAACAATAACATTCCTAGAAGGAAAAAATATGAGATATGTTGCAGCAACAATAGCTGAAAAAACAAACAACACAAAAAATGATGTATATAAATTATTAGAAAACAAAGGTTATATTTCATCACTTATAGATAAATATTGGTTTTTAACAGATAACATACAAAACTCAAGCATATATTACCCACTAGAGGGATATTTATATCCAGACACATATAGTTTTGAAAACAAAGATGTAAGTGTAGAAACAATATTTGAAAAAATGCTAGACAAAATGGATAAAATATTAAGCAAATATAGAAAATCAAATGGTGGAGGAACATATTCAGTTCATGACATATTATCAATAGCTTCAATAGTAGAACTAGAAGGAAATAATGCAGAAAATAGAGCAAAAATTGCTAGAGTTATATATAATAGAGTAGCAAATAAAATGTCATTAGGAAGTGATGTAACAACATATTATGCAATAAAAGTAGACATGAATGAAAGAGATTTATATGCAAAAGAAATAAACACATATAATGCTTATAATACCAGAGGCCCAAATATGGAGGGAAAACTACCAGTAGGACCAATAGCAAGTGTATCTGAAGAATCAATAAAAGCAACACTAAATCCAGCAGATGGAGATTATTTATATTTTGTTTCAGACAAAAATGGAGATATATATTTTTCAGAAACATATGAAAAACATCAAGAAACAATAGCAACATTAAAGAAAAAAGGATTATGGTATGAATATAGTAATAAAAATTCAACAGATGATGAATAAAATAAATAATATGCAAGCAAAGATTAATTGCTTGCATATTATTTATTTTTGTGATATGTTAAAAAAGAATATAAATATTCATTTTTAGTACTTTTTATAAATATAATTAGTACTAAACAACAAAAAAAGGAGCGTGTGTGCGCTATGAAAAAAATAATATTTAAAGGCTGTGGAACAGCAATAGCAACACCATTTACAGATGATGGTGTAAACCTAGAAGAATTTTCAAGATTAATTGAAAATCAAATTAAAGAAGGAGTAGATAGCATAATAGTTTGTGGAACAACAGGTGAATCTGCAACACTTACAGAAGAAGAAAAAATGCAAACAATAAAATGTGCCGTAAAAACTGCAAATGGAAGAATTCCAATAATTGCAGGAACAGGTTCAAACAATACAAAAAATGTAATTAAAATGAACAAAAAAATGGAAGAAATAGGAGTGGATGGATTACTTATAGTAACACCATATTACAATAAAACAACACAAGAGGGATTAATAAAACATTATGAAGAAATTGCAAAAAACACCGAATTACCAATAATATTATATAATGTACCTAGCAGAACAGGGGTAAATATAAAACCAGAAACTGCATTAGAACTTTCAAAAATATCTAATATAGTTGCTATAAAAGAAGCAAGTGGAGACTTATCTCAAATAGCAAAGCTTGCAAGTTTATGCAGAGATAATCTAAATATATATTCAGGAAATGATGACCAAATAGTACCAATATTATCAATAGGAGGGATAGGAGTAATTTCAGTATTATCAAATATAGAGCCAAAATATACACACGAAATGTGCATTAATTATTTTAATGGTAATATAGAAAAGGCAAAAAATATGCAAATAGATGCAATACCATTAATAAATGCTTTATTTTCTGAAGTAAATCCAATTCCTGTAAAAGAAGCACTTAATATAAAAGGCTATAACTTTGGTGAACCAAGATTGCCACTTATAAAAATTAGTGAAAAAAACAGAGAGATATTAAAGAAAGCTATGGAAGAACTAAAAAAAGAAAACTAAAAAAATGAAAAAATAAAATGCAAATAAAAATTAGAGAAATAGGGAAAAATACAAAAGTTTGGAAGAGAAGTTCTTTTCCAAATTTTTGTAATTGTAATATCTATAAAATAATGTTATAATGAAAATTGAATTATAAAACTAAGGAGACTTTAAAGTGGTAAGAGATAAAGAAAAAATACTAAAAGATAAAGATTATATGAATATAATTTTAGACTTACTTGGTCAAGAAAAAGTACAAGAAATGAAAAAATATAGACAACATTACAACACAACATGTTTTGACCATTGTTTATTTGTATCATATAATACATATTTAATATGTAAAAAGTATCATTTAGATTATATATCAGCTGCAAGAGCAGGAATGCTACATGACCTGTTCTTATATGATTGGAGAAAAAGAGAAAATGGTAGGAAAGGTTTACATGCTTTTACACATGGAAAAACTGCATATGAACAAGCATCTACATTTTTAACTCTAAATGAAAAAGAAAAAGATATAATAATAAAACATATGTGGCCAGTAACACTGGCAATTCCAAAGTATAAAGAAACTTTTATAATAACATTAGTAGACAAATATTTTGCCGTAGCAGAGGCATTTATAAAAATAAAAGAACATAATGAAAAAATAAAAAATATAAAGGAGAAAATTATAAAATGATAAATGTATTGATAAATGGATGTAATGGTAAAATGGGACAAGAAGTTAGCAGATTAATAGAAAAAAGTGAAAATATGAAAACAGTATGTGGCGTAGACAAACAAAACAAAGAAAACACTAGATATATAGTATATGAAAATCCTAATAATATAAAGGAGAAAATAGATGTAATAATAGATTTTTCTATTCCATATGCAACTTTTAAAATACTAGAATACGCAAAAGAAAACAAAATACCAGTAGTTATAGCAACAACAGGATTTTCAAAGAAAGAAGAACAAAAAATTATGGAATATGCAAAATATATTCCAATATTTAAATCAGCCAATATGTCATTTAGCATTAATTTATTCCAAAAAATATTAGAGCAAATTGCACCTAAATTAAAAGACACAGATATAGAAATTATAGAAACACACCATAATAGAAAAATTGACAGCCCTAGTGGAACAGCCAATATGTTAGCTAATACAATAAATACTTCTTTAGGTGGAGAATATAAATTTGAATATGATAGACATAGCAAACATGAGCCAAGAGGGAAAAAAGAAATAGGAATTACGTCAATTAGAGGCGGAAACATAGTTGGAGAACACACCGTAAAATTTTTTGGAGAATTTGAAACATTTGAAATAAAGCATACATCTTATTCAAGAAATGTATTTGCAGAAGGAGCAATAAAAGCAGCAGAATTTCTTGTAAAACAAGATAAAGGTTTATATAATATGGATAATTTGTTTGAAGCCCAGAAGTGCTAGTACAAAAGCCTTCTAGGCTAAGAGCAAACCACCCGTTTTACGGGTGGTTATGATTTGTTACAAGGAAAATCAATTTATCTTTCTCCGCGACCTCTTATATACCAATCATCAATTTCCTTTTCTTTGGTTTTTATTGTTTGATGATTTTTTTCAATGTTATATACTAAAGTTGCTCTAACTAAAATATTCTTTCCTTTGTAAAATTCCTTTGTTATAATTGCATTAGGATAATTAAGCTTTAATAATTTTACATAATCTTTTATTTCTTTTTGCATATAAAAAATATCATCATAATCATTTAAATAAAATATTTTATATTCTAATTCTTTTTCCATAAATACCCCCAATGGTACTAAATTTAAATAAAAAGTAAAACCCCTTTTGATTTAACAAGAGGCTTTCCAGGCAGGCACACCTGCTAAAGTGGGATATAGTTATAAGAGTGTTATACAATTTCTCCCTTCTGTTTAATACAACATATACTTTATCATAATTTACATAAAAAAACAATAGTGTTTGAATTTTTAAGTTTCGGTTTTTTACAGAAATAAATTATTAAAAAATAGAAAATTGGTAAATCTTGCTACTTGATAAAACCATAGATATACATTCGTTTTTAAGGATTTTGATTCTGGTTTGCTTGTACTTTCAGAAATTTTTTTAGAAAAATTTATAATATCTCTTTTCATTTCATAATTATTTGTGGTAAAATTGTCCATAGAAAAACCTACATTTTTTTGTTTAGTGTATTTTTTTTAAATTCAACTTAATTATACTAAAACAATGGCGGTTTTTCTTTATTTTTACATAAATTTCATAATTCTGTGGATAACGTTTCGGAATATTTTCAAAAAAGACCGAAACTTAAAACATAAATAACAATTGAAGAAAAAAATAAATTAGTATATAATTAAAACCTAAAGGAGCGTGAAAATGCAAACTAAAAAAACAATAGGTGAAGTATTTAGTGACTATAAAACAGAAAACATAATAAAAGAAGCCAAAATACTTGAATTAAATCTAATAAAAAAAGCAAATGTATTAGAAATAGACTTAGAAAGTGAAAATTACCTAGAAATAAAAGAACTATGGTATTTTGAAAAATTTTTAAAAGAAAGATTTCAATTTTCTAATATAGATATAAAAATAAAATACCTAGAAAATGTAACAATAAAACCAATAGAAAAAGAATGGGAAAATTTAATATGTTATATGGTACATAAATATCCATTAATGCGTCCAATGATACTTTTAAAAAGTACTATAGAAGTAACAAATAATAAAATAACAGTAAGTATGAAAATAAAAGGAGCAGATTTTTTAAGAGGTAGAAAACTAGATAGAGAACTAGAAAGGGTAATTAATAATTTATTTGGATATAATTATAAAATAGAATTTATAGAAAATATAAACGAAGAAGATGAAAAAGAGCTTGAGAAAAAAAGAGAACAAAGCAAAAATATGGCAATACAAAAGGCACTAGAACATATGGCAATAGGAGAGCAAATAGCAGAAGAAATGGCAAACAAAAAACAAGCTAATAAAAATCAAAATGAGATTAAAAAAGATAACCCTAAAAATAAGCCTGAAAATAATATGCCAGAAATTCCACCACCAGAAATTCCGCCTTTTGAAGAACCCGAGGAAGACACACCACTAATTTGTGGAAGAAATCCAAATTTAAGAACAAATATAATAAAAATAATAGACATATCACCAGATGATGATATGGCAGCAATAAGTGGAGAAATATTAGGTGGAAGCATAGAAGAAAAAGAATTAAAAAGTGGTAAATTCCTAATATCATTTAATGTATATGATGGAACAAGTACAATAGCATGTAAAATTTTTGCAAAACCAGAAGAAAAACAAAAAATAGTATCAAAACTATCATCAGCCAAAGGAGTAAAATTAGAAGGAAAATCAGGAATAAGTAATTTTACACACGAATTAGAAATTTTAGCAAATGTAGTTGTAGAAACAGATGGAATAAAAAGAAAAGTACGCCAAGATTTAGCTGATGTAAAAAGAGTAGAACTACATATGCATACACAAATGAGCCAAATGGATGCAATTACATCAGCAACAGATTTGATAAAAAGAGCGATGAAATGGGGATGGAAAAGCTTAGCTATAACAGATCATGGAGTTGTACAAGCATTTCCAGAAGCACATAAATTACTTGGACTTGATAATCCAGAAATGAAGATAATTTATGGAGTAGAAGCATATTTAGTTCCAGATGGTTCGCCAGTAGTTGTAAATGATAAAGGACAAGACATAGACACAACATATTGTGTACTAGATTTGGAAACAACAGGACTTTCTGCTAAAACAGAAAAGATAACAGAAATTGGTATAATGAAAGTAAAAGATGGAAAAGTTATAGAAGATTTTGCAGAGTTTGTAAACCCAGAAAAACCAATCCCTATGAGAGTACAAGAAATAACAAATATTACAGATGATATGGTAAAAGATGCACCTAAAATAGAAGAGATATTTCCAAAAGTTTTAGAATTTATAAAAGGAACAGTCTTAGTTGCACATAATGCAACATTTGATATAGGCTTTTTAAAAAATATTGCAAAAAATCTAGGATATGAATTTGACTTTACATATGTAGATACACTACCATTAGCAAGAAAGTTATATCCTGAACTAAAAAAACATAAACTTGGAAAAATAGCAGAACATTTAAAAATAAAAGTAGAAGTAGCACATCGTGCATTAGATGATGTAGATACAACCGTAAAAGTTTTAAGAGAAATGATGAAAACTTTAAAAGAAAGAGGTGCAAAAACTGTAGGAGATATAGCCTTAAAATGTGAAGACGAAAAGGCAAAATCAGAAGAATATAAAAGACTTCAGCCATATCATGCAATAATTTTAGCAAAAAATTATGTAGGACTTAAAAATTTATATAAACTTGTTTCAATATCACATTTAAAATATTTTTACAAAAAACCAAGAATACTAAAAAGTTTATATAAACAATATTCAGAAGGATTAATACTAGGAAGTGCATGTGAGGCAGGAGAATTATACCAAGCAATAGAACTTGGAAGATCAGACGAAGAAATAGAAGAAATAGCAAATGACTATGACTATCTAGAAATACAACCAATTGGAAATAATGAGTTTTTAGTAAGAAATGGTGTAGTAAAAGATGATGAAGCATTAAAAGATATAAACAGAAAAATAGTAGAACTTGGCGAAAAACTAAATAAATTAGTAGTTGCAACATGTGATGTTCATTTTATGGATCCACAAGATGAAGTATATAGAAGAATTTTAGAGGCAGGTCAAGGCTACAAAGATGCAGATAACCAAGCACCATTATATTTAAGAACAACAAACGAAATGCTAGAAGAATTTAAATATTTAGGAGAAGAAAAAGCATATGAAGTTGTTGTAACAAACACAAACAAAGTATCTGATATGTGTGAGCAAATTTCACCAATATCACAAGAAAAGTGCCCACCACATATACCACGGATGTGAACAAACAATAAAAGATATAGCATATGAAAAAGCACATAAGCTATATGGAGAAACATTACCAGAACAAGTACAAACAAGACTAGATAAAGAACTAGATTCAATAATAAAAAATGGATTCTCAGTTATGTATATAATTGCACAAAAACTAGTTTGGAAGTCAAATGAAGATGGATATATAGTAGGTTCAAGAGGTTCTGTACGGTTCATCTTTTGTTGCAAATATGACAGGAATTACAGAAGTAAATTCACTTCCTCCACATTACAGGTGTTCTAAGTGCAAATATGTAGACTTTACAGATTATGGGTATGGTAATGGATTTGATTTACCAGATAAAGCATGTCCAAAATGTGGAGCTAGATTAGACAAAGATGGAATGGATATACCTTTTGAAACATTCCTTGGATTTAATGGAGACAAAGAGCCAGATATAGACTTAAATTTCTCAGGTGAATATCAAGCAAAAGCACATAAATATACAGAAGTAATATTTGGAAAAGGAACTACATTTAAGGCAGGAACAGTAGGAACAGTAGCAGATAAAACAGCATATGGATATGTGAAAAAATATTATGAAGAAAGAAATATTCCTGTAAGCCAAGCAGAAGCAATGCGTTTAGCAGTTGGATGTACAGGAATAAAAAGAACAACAGGTCAGCACCCAGGAGGAATTATAGTTGTACCAAAAGGAAGAGAAATATATGAATTTACACCTGTACAGCATCCAGCAGATGATCCAAACTCAGATATAATAACAACACACTTTGACTATCACTCAATAGACCAAAACCTACTAAAACTAGATATTCTAGGCCACGATGATCCAACAGTTATAAGAATGCTTCAAGATATAACAAAAGTTGATCCAACAAAAGTGCCATTAGATGATAAAGCAACAATGTCACTATTTTGTTCAACAGAAAGTCTTGGAGTAACACCAGAGCAGATAAAATCAAAAGTAGGAAGCTTTGGAGTACCAGAATTTGGAACAAAATTCGTAAGAGGAATGTTAGTAGATACCAAACCTACAACATTTGACGAACTAATAAGAATATCAGGTCTATCACACGGAACTGATGTGTGGCTAAACAATGCACAAACTTTAATTGATGAAGGAACGGTAACCTTAAAAGATGCAATATGTTGCCGTGATGATATAATGATTTATTTAATAAAAAAAGGATTAGATCCAAATAAATCTTTTAAAATAATGGAAGCAGTTCGTAAGGGAAAAGTAGCAAAAGGAAAAGAGCCAAAATGGGAAGAATATAAGCAATTAATGAGAGAACATGATGTACCAGAATGGTATATAGGTTCATGTGAAAAAATAAAATACATGTTCCCTAAAGCCCATGCAGCAGCGTATGTTACAAATGCCTTTAGAATAGCATGGTTTAAAGTTCATATTCCAAAAGCATATTATTCTGCATTCTTTTCTATAAGAGCAGCAGACAATTTTGACGCATCTTGTATGGTTTTTGGAAAAGAAAAAGTTAAAAACAAAATGAAAGAAATAGATATGAAAGGAAATACTGCAACAAAAAAAGAACAAGATATGTATGCAGTACTTGAATTAGTACTAGAAATGTATGAAAGAGGTATAAATTTATTACCAATAGATTTATATAAATCTCATTATAAAAATTTTCTTGTAGAAGATGAAGGAATAAGACCTCCATTTGCAAGTATAGCAGGATTTGGACCAATTGCTGCAAAATCATTATATGAGGCAGCAAAAGAAGAAGAATTTATGTCTATAGACGAAATTAGAATAAGAGCAAAATTAGGAGATTCAACTATTGACTTATTAAGAGAATTTGGAGTACTAGATGGAATGCAAGAAAGTAATCAAATAAGTTTATTTGGATAAAAAAGAGCTACAAAAAACGTAGCTCTTTTTAACTTTTTTGGTTCAAAATTTCTTCTATTGCATTTTTCAAATTTGAAAAGTTTTGAAACACAATAGGCTGATTTTGTAATTCATCGCTAGCCTTTTGAACGAAGTTTGCAACTTCTTCTTCTGAGGCTTTTCTTGAAACTAGGTCAAGATATTGATCTATTAAATCATCTTCAACATCATTTTTCCGAACCATAAAACATTCCTCCTTGGAATTTATAGTAAATTACATTATAGCACAGAAATAAAAAAAGTCAATAAACTACTTGCCAAAATAAAAAATATATGTTAAAATAGTGAACGTTGAAAAACCTTACTCACTTAAAAAAGTGGGTTATATAGCCAAAAGGAGGTGAAAATAATGAACAAATACGAAAGTATAATCATTATTAATCCTAATTGTACTGATGAAGCATTAAAAGCTTTAGAAAACAAATTTACAGGATTAATAAATGAAAACGGAAAAGTAGAATCATATGAAAACATGGGTAAAAAGAAATTAGCTTATGAAATAAAAAAGAACAAAGAAGCATTCTACGTATTAGTAAACTTTGAAGCAAAACCAGATTCAATAGTTGAACTAGAAAGAAATTACAGAATAACAGATGAAGTAATAAAATTCATCGTTGTAAGAAAAGAAGACTAATAATTGCAAAAGCAATTATAACAAATAAAGATAAGGGGCCTTTATTAAAGAAAGGAAAGGTAAAAATATGAACAAAGTAATTTTAATGGGAAGATTAACAAGAGACCCAGAAGTTAGATATACACAAACAAATAACACACTAGTTGCATCATTCTCACTTGCAGTAAATAGAAGATTTGCAAGGCAAGGAGAAGAAAGACAAGCAGATTTCTTCAATGTAGTTGCTTGGAGCAAAACAGGAGAATTTTGTAGCAAATACTTTAAAAAAGGTCAACAAGTAGGAGTAATTGGAAGATTACAAACAAGAACATGGGATGATCAAAACGGAACAAAACACTATATAACAGAAGTAGTTGCAGAAGAAGTATATTTTGCAGATAGCAGAAGAGAAGGAGAAGCAGGAAGCAGCTCTTTTGAAAATACATTCGGAACTACAATGCCAGGTGGATTGGGAGATGCTCCAGATTTTGAAGTATCAGCAAGTGATGATTTACCATTTTAATAAAAAAGAATAGGGGTGAACAAAATGGCAGACAAAAAAAATGCAAAAAGAAATAATAGAAACAACAAAAATTATGATGAAGACTACAATCCAAGATTTAAAAAACAAAGAAAAAAAGTATGTCCTTTATGTGGAGATAAAAACTTTGTATTAGATTACAAAAACATAGATGTTATGAAAAAATTTGTAAATGATAAAGGAAAAATCTTACCAAGAAGAACAACTGGAGCTTGCAGTAAACATCAAAGAGATATAACTTTAGCAATAAAAAGAGCTAGAGCAATTGCTATATTACCATATAGCCAAGATTAGTAAAATAGGGGCTGAATTTTACAGTTAATTTTATAAATTAATTGTAAAATTCAGCTTTTTGTGTTAGGATAAAAAATATATAAAATAAAAAGGATGATAAAATGAAATTACTAATAACAGAAAAACCATCAGTAGCAAGAGAATTTGCAAAAGTTTTAAAAGTAAATAGTAAAAACAAGGGCGGGTATATGGAATCTAATGAATGGATAATAACATGGTGTGTAGGTCATTTAGTAACAATGAGTTATCCAGAAAAATATGATGAAAAACTAAAACAATGGAGACTAGATACATTGCCATTTATGCCAAAAGAGTATAAATACGAGGTAATAGAAAATGTAAAAGGCCAATTTAACGTAGTACAAAAACTGCTCCAAAGAGAAGATGTAAATGAAATATATAATGCAGGAGACTCTGGGCGTGAAGGAGAATATATTCAAAGATTAGTATTTATGATGGCAAAACCAAATCCGAATGCAGAAATAAAAAGAGTATGGATAGATTCTCAAACAGAAGAAGAAATAGCAAGAGGAATAAGAGAAGCCAAAAGCGAAAGAGAGTATGATAGTATTTCAGATAGTGCGTATCTAAGAGCAAAAGAAGACTATTTAATTGGAATAAATTTTTCAAGATTATTATCAATAATATATGGAAATAGACTTGCAAAATCTTTAAATCAGGATTATTTTGCAATATCTGTAGGAAGAGTAATGACATGTGTTTTAGGAATGATAGTCTCAAGAGAAAGAGAAATAAGAAACTTCGTAAAAACAAAATATTACAAAATCGTAGGAACTTTTGCAAATGAAAAAGGTAATTTTAAAGCAGAATGGAAAGTAAATGAGAAGTCAAAAGTTTTTGAATCACCACTTTTATATAATGAAACAGGATTCAAAAAAGAAGATGTAGCAAAAAAGTTTATAACATTTTTATCAGAAAAAGATGCTAAAGTAATAGAACTAAAAAAGAGCAAACAAAAAGAAAATCCACCACTTCTATTTAATTTAGCAGAAATACAAAATGAATGCACAAAAAAATTTAAGATAAAACCGGATCAGACACTAGAAATTATTCAAACATTATATGAGAGAAAACTTGTAACATATCCAAGAACAGATGCAAGAGTATTATCTACTGCTGTTGCAAAAGAAATATCTAAAAATCTAAATGGAATTGCAAAAAAATTTAAAGATGAAGAAATAAGTTCTATAATAAAAAAAATGGTAGATGAAAAATATTCGACTAATCTTATAAAAACAAAATATGTAAATGATAGTAAAATAACAGACCACTACGCAATAATTCCAACAGGACAAGGATTTGAAAACTATAATGGGTTAAATGAGCTTCAAATGAATGTATATAAATTAATAGTAAAAAGATTTTTGGCAATTTTTTATCCACCTGCCGAATATAACAAAGTAAATGTTACAGTAGATGTACAAAATGAAACATTTTTGGGAACTGAAAAGGTGTGTGTAAAAAGAGGATATTTAGATGTTTTAAAACCAGAAAATAAAAATGAAGAAGAAAACGAAACATCAGATTTAGAAATATTAAATACATTAAAGAAAAATGAAACCTTAGATGTTCGAAATTTTGAGTTAAAAGATGCAGAAACTTCTCCACCTTCTAGGTACAATTCTGGAAATCTAGTTTTAGCAATGGAAAATGCAGGAAAATTAATAGAAGATGAAGAATTAAGAGAGCAAATAAAAGGAGCAGGAATAGGAACAAGTGCAACAAGAGGTGAAATTATAAAAAAACTAGAAAAGATTGCATATATTCAAATAAATTCTAAAACTCAAATTGTTACGCCAACCAAAAAAGGAGAAGCAATATATGATGTTGTAAATCAAGCTATGCCTGACATATTAAATCCAAAACTTACAGCAAGTTGGGAAAAGGGGCTTGATTTAGTTGCAAAAAAAGAAATTGAACCAAAAATTTTTATGGAAAAGCTAGAAAAATATATAAAAAGTAAATTCGATAAATTAGTTGTAAAAATATAAAGAGAGTATAATAAAACCTCCTTTTGTAAATAATAACATTAGTAATTATTTATATTAAGGAGGTTTTTCGTGATTAACAAGGTAGAAATTAGTGGTGTAAATACTGCAAAATTACCTGTGCTAACATCTAAAGAAAAAGAAGAACTATTTATAAAAATAAAAGAAGGAGATGAAGAAGCAAGACAAAAATATATAAATGGAAATTTAAGACTAGTTTTATCTGTAATTCAAAGGTTTAGAGGAAGAGGAGAATCAGCAGATGATTTATTTCAAGTAGGATGTGTTGGTTTAATAAAAGCAATAGATAATTTTGACATAACACAAGGGGTGCAATTTTCAACATATGCTGTGCCGATGATAATTCGGAGAAGTAAAAAGATATTTAAGAGACAATAATAGTATAAGAGTTAGTAGATCAACAAGAGATTTAGCTTATAAAGTAATTCAGTTTAAAGAAAGATATAATAAAGAACATTCAAGAGAACCTAATATTGAAGAAATAGCAAAAGAACTTGATGTTAAAAAAGAAGACATAGCATTTAGTTTAGATGCTATACAAGATCCTGTATCATTACAAGAACCAATATATAATAATGATGGCGGAGAAAATATATCAGTAATGGATCAAATAAGTGATAAGAAAAATACAGATGAATTCTGGACTGAAAATTTAACTATAATGCAAGCTATGAAAAAATTAACAGAAAAAGAAAAAGAGATTATAATAAAAAGATTTTTCGATGGAAGAACACAAATGGAAGTTGCAAATGAAATCGGAATATCACAAGCACAGGTTTCGAGATTAGAAAAAAGTGCAATTAGTCATATAAAAAGATGGTATAGTTAAAAAGTTCTGCAAAAGTGGAACTTTTTTTGTAACATTGTATAAAGTAAAAACATATATATGAAATAGAAAAAATTAATTAAGTATAAAATTTAAAAATATATAAATCTATTTTTAAAATTAAAAAAGATATAAGGACATTTTGCAGTTAATTGAAAAGGAGGAAGAAAAATGCAAGATAAGGGAATGGATTTTAGAAAAAAAGAAGTAATAAATATAGTAGATGGAAGAAGACTACGGATATGTTCAAGATGTATGTGCTGATTTGGAGACCGGTAAAATTACAGCAATAATAGTTCCTGGTGGTACAAATAAAATATTAAACTTTTTTTCTTCTAATAATGATATAACTATAGAATGGAATAAAATAAAATGTATAGGCGATGACCTTATATTGGTTGAAATATAAGACATAGAAAGATATGGTAAAAAATGTAAATAAAAAAAGTTAAAAAAAATGAAAAAAAGTGTTGACAAATGTCGAATAAGGTGTTAATATAAGAACGTACCACGCAAGAGGACATAAAAAGTTAAAATAAATAGCTAAAACAAAGTTAGTAATAAGGAAATCTAACCGGAAAACAGAGGCAAAAAAGTTACTAATTTTTTTATGTCTAAAAGCAAAAAACAAGTCAAAAAAATAAATTAAAAAAAATTAAAAAAAGACTTGACAAACAAAAAACAACATAGTATAATACG
>CAKPCG010000017.1 GCA_934141475.1 uncultured Clostridia bacterium | reverse complement strand
TTAAACATAATTGTTACAGCTATCTTACTTGGCTTTGGTGGACTTTCTGTTTTGCTACAAGTTTTTAGTATTGTCTCTAAGTCTGATTTATCTATTAAACCTTATGTTATTGGGAAAATTTTACATGGAGTTTTTGCTGGGTTTTATACTTTTTTGATTATTAGTATTTTTCCTATTTTTAACTTTAATTTGTGAATTTTTCTAATTTTGAAATGGGGACGGTTCTTTTTTGAAAAAGGAACCGTCCCCAATCAGAAAATTTTCTCATCATTTTGGCTTTTATAAAATTTTTGTTTCATTTGACATTTTGTAAATATGTATATATAATATAGGTAGAAAATGAGAACACAGAAAATGTGTGTTACCTAAAAAATTAGTTATACACCACTAGCTCTGCGAAAGCGTATGTGGTGTATTTTTATATCTGTTTGTCAGTCCACATTATGTATATAATACACAACAAGGCGACATTTATGGCTATTGAAAACATAAATCCTATGATTAGGAATAGTAAAAAATTTACCATAAGCGACCACCTCCTTACTCTCAACTTTTGTTGAGGTTTAGAGGCAACACACACATCTGCTTTTATCTCATTTCCTATGCTTAATAGGATAGTATATTTTTTTAGGTTTGTCTAGCGAACAGAACAAACTTTTTATATTTTAATTAAAGCAGTAGATTTTTTGTCTACTGCCTTTAGACTTTATATGTTTATTGTTTCGTTTTTTAGTTGTGTAACTGTATTTTCACATAACACTATTGTCTTTTGTGAATTGTTTAAAATCTTGTAATCACAATTGTTCATAAAGTCATCAATTTCAAAATCAATTCTTTCCATAAAAAATAACCTCCAATATTTGTTTTTTTACAAACAAACATTCAAGGAGGTTACCCAATAAACTTTCAAAGTTTATTGCATTTGTCCATTTTGATTTATTGCATTACTCGCGGATTTTCCACTGCACCCACATTAAAATAGTGCAACCAATTTTTATTTATTGGTATTTTATTTTTTCTGTACTCCGCTTCCTTCAAGCCTTTCACAATTTTTACGCACTCTTAAGTTCAAGCCTCAACTTATCAGCAATCATCGCAATAAATTCGCTGTTGGTAGGCTTTCCCTTACTTGCAGAAACAGTATACCCAAAAATATTTTCCATCAAATCAACTTCCCCTCTACCCCACGCAACTTCAATTGCATGACGTATTGCACGTTCTACTCTTGATGGTGTTGTCTCAAATTTTTGAGCAATTTGTGGGTATAAACTCTTTGTAATTTGATTTATAACATCTATGTCATTTACAACCATAATAATAGCTTCTCTTAAGTACTGATACCCTTTTATATGTGCAGGAACTCCCACACCATGGATTATATTTGTAACAAGTGCTTCTAAATTGTCTTCAGCTTTTGAACTCGTTACGTTTATATAAGGTGTTCTTTTGCTTTCTTTTACAATAAAGTTTCTTGTATTACTTGGCTTAAAGTTTTTAATTTCTCGAATTCTTTGAATTAAAAGTTCAATATCAAATGGTTTTACCACATAATATTCCGCTCCTAGGCTTATCGCCTTTTGCGTTATTTTGTCTTGACCTACAGCTGATAACATAATACATATTGGTTTTTTATCTAAATTACTGCTATTATTTACTTTTTCTAATACTCCAAGTCCATCTAAGTGAGGCATTATAACGTCTAAAATTGCTACATCTGGTGCTTTTTCTTTTACAATATCTATTGCTTCTAATCCATCTTTTGCAATTCCAATAATTTCCATATCTTCTTCATTTTTAAGATATGTCGCAAGTGTTCTGCTAAATTCTTGATTGTCATCTGCAATTAATACTGTTATTTTTTCTTTCACAGCTTTATCCTCCTAAATATAATTTAAATTGTAAAATTTTTACAATTTGTATTATATTACATGGTTTGGAATTTTGCAATAGTTTTTGGTAATTTTTTCCATTTTTTATTTTATTTATTAATAATGTAACTTTTTTATATGGCTATTTACAATTTAATTTTAGAAGTTTTAAATTTTTACATATTTTGATTTGCCTTCTTCATATTCTTTTATATTTACTTTTCTATCTTGTATATCTTTTATAAATCTCTCTTTAATATCTAATTTCATTTCTATTAGGCATTTTACGTCTTCTTCATATTTTGCTTCTATAATATTTATATTATTTTTTTTGCAATAATATTGTACACTTTGAAAGTCTTGGTAATCTATACTAATATTATATTCTATTCCTGGTTCAATTTCTATTTTATTACTGTTTTCTATAGCTCCAATTGTGGAACCTGAATAACATCTAACAAGACCACCTGTTCCCAGTAAAATTCCTCCAAAATATCTTGTTACAACTATAAGTACATTACATAATCTATTTTTTTGTAAAATATTAAGCATTGGAGCACCAGCTGTTCCTGATGGTTCTCCGTCATCACTTGATTTTTCATATACGTTTTGGTTTTCTAATACTCTGTATGCAAAACAATTGTGCCTAGCATCAAAATACTTCTTTTTTATTTCTTTGATTTTTTCTTCTGCATCATCTTTACTTTTTACATATATAAAGTTAGCAATAAATTTTGATTTTTTTTCTACTATTTCATATGTTGCATTTTCTATAATTGTTTGATACATAAATATAGATACCTCTCTAAATAATTTATTTTCTTACCCAAATTGAACAACTTTTACCTTTGGTTTTAAATACTCCACAGCCTTCACTATCAATTGTAATTATATCAGAACAATTGTCTAAACAGTCTATAAATTTTTCTCCCGCAAAACTTGTTCCCACATACATTCTTTTTTCTGCATCAAATGAATTTGATGCAACTACAGCAAGGCCTGAATCTAAATGCCTATTGTCTCCTTCTCTTGTCCATCCTATAACATTTTGATGATCAAAATAATCATGCTGTCTACCATAAGCTTTTAATTTTCTTAATACTAATAATGTTTTTATCATTTCTACTGGTTTTATATCTGAATGTGGTATTCCATATAAATCACCATAAAATACACAAGGATAACCATCGTTTCTAAGTAAAATTGTTGCATATGCAAGTTGTTTCATCCATGAAGATACAAAGCTTTGAAGAGCTTGCCCAGGCTGTGTATCATGATTATCTACAAATGTTACTGCTTTACATGGATTTTCTTTTACCAATGTATTGTCTAATAATTTTCTCATGTCAAAATTAGGATTAACTGATGCATTGTAAAAGTTATTGTGTAAAGGTACATCAAATAATGATATTATTCCATCTACCTCTGTTAAATATTTGTGAAGTTTTCTAACATCTGTAGACCAATATTCTCCAACAGTAAATAGTTCCTTTTGTGTTTTTTCTCTTAAATATGTAACCCATTCTTTATAAAATTGTGAATCTATATGTTTTACTGCATCAAGTCTAAATCCATCTACTCTTGTCATTTTTTGATACCATAATCCCCATTTTTTGCATTCTTCTACAACTTCTTTGTTTGAAAAATCTAAATCTGCTCCCATTAAATAGTCAAAGTTTGCAAACTCATTGTCTACACTTTGAGTCCATTTTTTGTCTTTAAACTTAAAAATTGCAACTTCTCCTGTAGCACTATTTACGTCAATTCCTGTAAAGTGAGTCCAATTCCATTCAAAATCTGAGTATTTGTTGTGTCTTTCTGGAAATGTATATTTTGTTGCTGCTTTTATTTTTTCTATGTCTCCTTCTTTATTATGATCTGCCCATTCGCATTTATTGGCTAATATATCTTGTTCTTTATCTGCTCCCATTTTATGGTTTAATACAATATCTGCATATACATTAATTCCATTTTGTTTTAAGCTTTCTATTGCTCTTAAATATTCGTCTTTTGTTCCATATTTAGTTGGTATGCTTCCCTTTTGATTAAATTCTCCTAAATCATATAAATCGTATACTCCATACCCTACTTCGTTTTTTCCATTTATTCCTTTATATGCAGGTGGTAACCAAACCGATGTTATTCCTAAATCTGCAAGTTTTGGTGCATCTTCTTTTATTTTGTTCCATAATCCTTCTGGTAAGTCTAAATACCATTCAAAATATTGTATCATTGTTCCATTTATTTGTTTCATTTGTATCTCTCCTTTGGTTATATAAAAAGTTTTTCTATTGTTATATTAATATTCTTTCAAAAAATTTATCTTTTTTCCATCTTTTTTATATGATAAAATTGTATCTATATTTACATTTTGTGTACTATTGAAAATATTTATATCTGCATTTTCAAATTTTTGTTTCAATTCTTTTATAATCTTTTTTGTTTCAGCACGTTTCGATGATTTTTCATCACTTTTTAACCTTTCTTGTCTTTCTGTTATTTTACAAGCACATTTTATAAATTCGAGATCATTATAATTCATCCATGATATTATGTCTTCTTCTCTTACTAAATATAGTGGTCTTATTAACTCCATTCCTGGATGCGATGTACTTTTTAATTTTGGCATCATTGTTTGCATTTTTCCTGCAAATATCATTCCCATTAAAACCGTTTCTATAACATCATCAAAATGATGTCCTAACGCAATTTTATTGCATCCTAGTTCTTGAGCTTTTTTATATAGATAACCTCTTCTCATTCTTGCACATAAATAACATTCATGATCTGTCATTTTTTCTACTCTAGTAAATATGTCTGTTTCAAACATTGTAATTGGAATGTTTAATATTTTTGCATTTTCTATGATTTTGTTTTTATTTTTTTCATTATATCCTGGATTCATTACAATAAACTCAATATCAAAATTGTCTTTTCCATGTGCTTTTAATTCCTGAAAACATTTTGCAAGTAACATTGAATCTTTTCCTCCAGATATACATATTCCGATTTTGTCTCCATCTTGAATCATATCGTAATCTTTTATAGATTTTACAAATTTGGCCCAGATTTGCTTTCTATAGTTTGTAATAATCGTCCTTTCTATTTGTTTATATCTTTCCATTTTTTCATTCCTTTATTCTTTATTCCTTTATTTCTTTTTTCACGTATTTTATTATATATCATTTATAAAAAAAATGCCAGCATATTTTACATATACTGACACTTTTTATTATTTATTATTTTTCTATAACCTGGAGTGCATATATATTGCCTTCACCATCCACTATAGTATACACACCGAAACCAAATCTAAGGGCTAATCGTACCTTAGGCCGACATTCAAATGTCCTACCATTTTTTTGGAATACTTGGCATGTGAATTTTTCACCTTTAACAGGCTTTTCATAAGATACTGCTACGAAGAATTTTTGCTGTTTTTTTCTTTTGATGCTCATTTCATTTTTCTCCTTTTTTAAAGCTTCTTTGCTTAATACTTTACTATTATACCATATTTTTATCAAAAATCAATACTAACTTTGTTATATATTTTTCTAAATAATACTGTTTATATAACTTTCTAAATTGGATTTTTTAATCTCCTAAGCAAATTCCAATATCTCTTGCAGTTTTTATTAAATCATCATCCATTTTTACTATTTTCATATTACTATCTTCTGTTCCGCCTTCTACAGCACCTATTTCTTTATTATTTCCAACTACATCTTCTAATGAAACGCAATCTAATTTTCCATTTTTTAATACTGTTAAGACATTGAATTTTCCTTCAAGTGCAAGTTCCATTGCTTTTGCACCATATTTAGTTGAAAGTATTCTATCTGTGGATGTTGGAGTTCCTCCTCTTTGCATATACCCTAAAGTTGTATTTCTTGTAATTAATCCTGTTCTTTTTTCAAGTTCTTTTGCAACAATATCTCCTGCTCCGCCTAATTGAACATTTATAACTCCTTTTCCACCTTCACGCGTATCTTTTACAGATATGCTTCCACCTTTTGGAAAAGCTCCTTCTGATACTACAACAACGCTAAAGTTCTTTCCAGCTTTTTGTCTTGATTTTATTTTTTCTACAACTTTGTCCATATCATATGGAATTTCTGGAAGTAATGCTACATCAGCTCCTCCTGCTATAGCAGATTCTAAAGTTATCCATCCTGCATATCTTCCCATTACTTCTAATACCATTATTCTATTGTGTGTCTCGGCTGTTGTATGAAGTCTGTCTAAAGCCTCAGTTGCAACAGACACAGCAGTATTGAATCCAAAAGTTACATCTGTACATGCAACATCATTATCTATAGTTTTTGGAACTCCAATTACATTTATTCCTCTTAAAGAAAAATCTCTTGCAGATTTTTGAGTACTATCTCCTCCTAATGTAAATAGACAATCTATCCCATCATTTTTTAAGTTTTGTACACATACTTCTGACAAATCTTTATATGCAACCTCTCCATTTTCAACAACCTTATAGTTAAAAACGTTTGAATTTAATGATGAACCAATTATTGCTCCACCTTTATGTAATATTCCTGATGTAATTAATTGGTGATCTAGTCTTACATAATTATTATTTAATAATCCATTAAAACCATCTATAAACCCATAACATTCTACTTGATTTTTTTCTGCTGTTCTTGTTATAGCTCTAATTACTGCATTTAATCCTGGAGCATCTCCACCATTAATTAATATTCCTACTTTTTTTAACATTTTTTCTACACTCTCCTTTTTCTTTTTTAATTTGTATAGTAACCTTTATCTGTTACATTTTTAATGGTTCCAAACCTTTCTTTATCTTTTTTTGCAAATTTATATTTAACGTCCTCAGGCGGATGACCATCTAACACAAATTCAATATTTGTTTCTTTTTTCCATTTTTCTATTGTTTCTTTCAATTTTTTTAATAAATTTAATATAAATTCATTTTTTTCTTCTTCTGTATTTTTCTTTTTCATTATTTCAGCAACTTCTTTTGTTCCAATATAGCCTAAACTTAAGCTTGAAAATTTATTTAACAATAATTTATTTATTTTTTCACTTGGTTTTAATCTTGAAATTGCTCCATTTTGCCATAATATTGGGCTTACATCTGAAATTGTTCCTAAAAGTTGATAATGTCTACACATTAAAGCTTCTTTGCATAAATCTAATCTTTCTTCTAGCATTTCGTAAAATACTTTTTCATTTTCTTCTGCCATAATTGCAATTTGAGACAAATTTATAGAAACTATTCCTTGGCTAAATTTTCCTATTATTTTCTTTTTTTCTTCTGTTAATTTTTCTGGCATTTGACTTAATATTTCTTGTTTTATAATTAAATTTTCTTTTAAATATTCTTTTTCTTGGTTTAAATCTAGGTAAATAATAGCATTTGCTTTTTTTCCTCTTGTTGTATTTAGTGTTTTTAATTGATGTTTTAATATAGAAATTCCCTCATTTAAATCTTTTCTTATTATATCATCTATTATTTCATCAATTAGTTCTTGTGATACCTTTTTTTCTAATTTCTCATTTATTTCTTTTCTTTTCTTTTCTTTGGATTGTTTTAAACATCTTCCAAGAATACTTAAATCTATATATTGTGTTCCATAAATATTACTTCCAACTTGTGCAATAATTTGAGTTATAATATTACATACATTTTGAAAACTTTGAATATTATCTATTTTTACTTCATTAAGTACTGTACCATTTATTAGCATATCTTTTATATTAGTTGCACAATCGCCAATAATTGGCTGTAAGAAAAAATCTGAATAATGAAAATATAAAACTCCTCCTTCGTTTGCTTTTGATATCTTTTCAGGAAGCAAGAGTCTTTTGGTTAAGTCTTTTGAAACCTCTCCTGCTATAAAGTCTCTTTGAGATGAAACATCTATGCTATTTTTTCCCTCTTTATTTTGATTTCTTATTAAGCCTAATATTGTTTCATCTGTAGTGTTGCTTTTTCTTACTAAAGCTCTTGTATATCTATAAACTATATATTTTTTTGCTAATTCATATTTTCCAATTTCCATAAGCTTTTGTTCTATTATGTCTTGAATATCTTCTACTAGTATTCTTTTTCTACCTAGCTTTTCTATATAATTTGTTATTTTCTTTATATCTTCTTTGTTAGCTTTTTCATTTTCTTCTATGACTTCTTTATTTGCTTTTTCTATTGCTATTTCAACTTTTGTTTTATCATAGTCTACTACTCTGCCGTCTCTTTTTATTACCTTCACTTTTCGCCTCCTTATTTTGGCTACTTTTTATCTATATTTATATCATTATTTTTCTCCTTTGTAAACCGATTTTTTAAATATTTTCAAATTAGATTTTTTATTATTTTGTTGCAAATGCACCAAAAATATGTTATATTTTTTCAGGAGGTTTTAAAAAATGATTTTAGATTTTGACGTTTCAGAATTTTTTTCAGATCTTAGTAAAAATTGTATTAAAGTATATAAACGTTCATTTAAAAAAGGAGAAGTTATCACAACATATATAGAAAAAAGAAATCAAATGTGTATTTTGCTTTCTCGGAACAGCTAATTTAATAAGATATGACTTTAATGGTAATAAAACAATTATATTTCAATTTACTAAAAACGATATATTTGGTGAAGTTTTATACCCTACAAATACAAATAACGAATTATTTGTAGAAGCCAAAGAAAACTGTGAAACTCTTAGTTTTATATATGATAATATTATAAAAGAATGTAACTTTAAATGTAAATTTCATAAAGAATTAGAAAAGAAATTACCTGTTTTAATTTTAAATAATACAATAAAATTAAATACAAGAATAGAACTTTTAACAAAAAAAAACATAAGAGATAAATTACTTTCTTATTTTAATTTATTATCTTCAAAAACCTTTAGTAAAACCATTACTATTCCATTTAGTTTAACAGATTTAGCAGATTATTTAAGTGTAGATAGAAGTGCTATGATGAGAGAATTGTCTCATTTAAAAGAAGAAGGTTTTATAGAGAAAAAAGGTCATAATATTACACTTTTAAATTCATAAAAGCACAATATAAAATAAAAATTTATATTGTGCTTTTATCTATCCATTTAAATGACTACAAATATGTTTTCTTGTTAATTCCATTAAATTTAGTTTTGTAAATCCTTCTATTTGAGTTTTGGCTCTGTCGTTTTTTAAATTTTCTTTTAATAATTCTTCTATCTTTAATTTATTTTCTTTATTTTTCATGTCAATATAATCAATAATTATTATTCCACCAATATCTCTAAGTCTTAGCTGTTTTGCAATTTCTATAGTTGCTTCTTTATTTACCTTAAAGATTGTTGATTCTAAGTCTTTACTTCCTGTAAATTTTCCTGTATTTACATCTATTGCTGTTAATGCTTCTGTTTTGTCAATTGTTATAAAACCTCCACAATTTAGCCAAATTTTCCTATTTTCTATTTTTTGAATCTGTGTTTCTATTCCATATTCTTCTATTATATTTTTGTTTTCTTTGTATACTATTTTTTCTGTTTTGTTTGTTTTACTTAATTTTTCAAACTCTTCTTTGCTATTTGTAGTTATTTTATCAATATTTTCTATTCCAATATCAATAATCATTTTTTCAGCTATGTTTTCGCTTTCATAAATTAGAGTTGGTTTATCTATATTACTATTGTATTTGGTTTCTATTTTTTTCCATTTTTCAAGTAAGTTTTTTATATCTTTTTTTATTTCATTTTCATTTGCATTTATTGCAGATGTTCTGATAATTGCTCCGAAATTTTCTGGAATATTATTTTTTATTAATTTTATTAATTCATCTTTTTTTTCCTTGTTTTCAATTTTTTGAGATATTGTAATAAATTCAATATTTGGCATTAATACAATATATCTTCCTGGTAAGCTTATATGAGTAGAAACTCTAGCTCCTTTTTTATTGTCGCTGTCTTTTTTTACTTGAATAAGTATTTTTTGGTTTTGTTTTAATACATTTTTTATATCCATACTATCGTCAAGTTTTTGCTTTTTTTCATCAACTTGTGGCATAGCATCTTTTAAATGTATAAATCCATTTTTTTCTCCACCAAAATCAACAAATGCTGCTTGCATTCCATTTATTATGTCTCCAACTTTACCTATATAAATATTTCCTTCTAACCTTCTTTTTCTATCTTCTTTTGTGCTTATATAGTATTCAATAATTTTACCATTTTGTAATAATATTATGTTCTCCAAATCATTTTCTTTATTTATTATTAACTCTAACATTTCTATACTCCTTTAGTTTTTTGCATTAATAACATTCATTGCATTATCTATTCCATTTTTTAATATACTTTGTATAGCTTCTGCACCTGTTTCGATTCCTTTATATAAAACATCATATTCTTCTTTAGTTATTTTTCCAATTACATAATTTATTAAGTCCGCTTTTATTAAAGGCTTTCCAATTCCAATTCTTACACGAGTAAAATTGGTATCTTGCAAATTTTGAACTACAGATTTCATACCATTATGGCTTCCTGGTCCGCCCTTTTTTCTTATTTTCACCTTTCCGCGGTTCTATATCTATATCGTCATAAATTACAATTATATTTTCCATATCTATTTTATAGTAATTTACAAATTTTATAATAGATTCTCCACTTAGATTCATATACGTTTGTGGCTTACATAGTATAACTTTTTGGTTTTCTATAATTCCTGTACCATATAATGCTTCAAACTCATCTTTTTGGACTGTTATATTATATTTTTCTGCTAATTTATTTATAACATCAACACCCATATTGTGTCTTGTTTTACTATATTCAGGCTCTGGATTTCCTAAACCTACTATTAAATACATTTTTGCTTCCTTTCTATACTTGTGCTTTTGGCATTTTTCCTAAAACCTTATCTTTTACTTTATTTATTATCATGTATATAAATTTGTCTTTAAAATATATTAAGATTCCGAAATATATTAAAACTCCTACTATTATTTGTAACATCATACATATAAATCCTGAAAATACTAATCTAACGCTCATACATCCTATAAACATTATAATACTTGCAAATAAGTATTTTATACCAAGTCTAAACATATATTTTAAATTTATTTCATTTTTTACATAGTGTAGCTGCATTAAATCAACTACTAGTTGTGAAAGAACTGTTGCAATACATGCTCCTATACTTTTCCATAAGTTTATCATAATAAAATTTAAAATAAAATTTACTACAACACCTGCTAAAACAGATAGTGTAAATTCTTTTTGTCTTTTGGTTGGTAATAAATACTGTGTTCCTATAATATTTGCAATACCCATCAATAAAATTATTGGTGTAATTATATTCATTAATACTACAACTTTTTCATATCCTGGTCCAAAAAACCATGGCACAAAATCTTTTGAAATTGCTATTAAACCAAACATTATTGGAAAACTTAGTAAGTATGTAAAATTAAATGATTTTTTCATACAATCATTAATTTGCTTTTTTTCACCATTTGCAAACATGTTTGCCATTCTAGGAACCATAACTGTTCCAAGAGATGTAACTAATGTGAGCAATACTCTTATAATCTTTTGGCTTTGTTCATAATAACCTGTTTCTGCCTTATCTGTTATTATTTTACCAAGCATTGTTGTATCTAGCATATTGTATATTTTATTTGATACTTGAGGTATGAACAATAATACTATAGCAGGAATTTGTCTTGTAATATTTATATTTTTTACTTTTACTCCCTTAAAATATTTAGGTAAATAAAACCATAATGATAAATTTCCTATTAAATCTGCAAATGCGTAAATTGCTAAATATTTATTTAAATCTGATTCTTGTTTTACTATTAAAAATATTAAACATACACTTATTAATCTTACTGCAATATTTCTTACTACTGTTTTCTTAAAATCTTCCATTCCTTGGAAGAACCAACTTATATCAAACGCTGCTGCAAGCAGTTCAAAAAACAATATTCTATAATATTTGCTATATTCGCCTTGTCTCATAAATGCTATATAATATATTATAGATGCAATAGCAATTGTTATAAATCTAAATAATACTAATTCTATAAAAATCTTTTTCTTTTTTGTTTTATTTTTTTGTACATATGCAATTTCTCTTTGTCCATACATAGAAATTCCAAGTGAACCAAATAGTATAAAGTAATTTACTATTGTATATGTGTATATATATATTCCGTTTCCTTTAGCTCCTAAAACTCTTGCTAAATATGATGCTGTTATTAATGGTAAAAGTAATGTTAGTATTTGATATGTTAGATTATATAAATAATTTTTCATTATACTTTTCTTTGCCATATTTTTCCTTCTTTTCCTTTTCACTTTTTTCTTTTTTAACGTTTTAAAGTATATCAAATTTGATTATTTTTATCAATAGTCTTTGGCAAAAAAAAAAAGCAGCTTTGCTAGCTACTTGTATTTTCTTATGCAAGACCATATTTTTTCTTGAATCTATCTGCTCTGCTTCCTGCTGTGTCACGTCTTACTAAGTTTCCTGTCCAGAATGGATGACATTTTGAGCATATATCAACTTTCATATCTTTTTTTGTTGAACCTACTGTCATTACATTTCCACATGCACATGTTATTGTTGTTTCTTCATAGTTTGGTTGTATTTCTTTATTCATTGTTTTTTCACCTCTTTTTCTTTCCGTTTGGTAAATTTTTATTTACCCTTTTAAATACTATTGTTTATGTTATCACATACAGCTAAAAATTTCAAGTATTATTTTATTACATTTTCTTTGTCTTTTTCATATTCGTGTTGTATTTGCATATATCTTGCTGACGCAAGTGCTTCTTTGTTGAATGAAACTCTATTTACTAGTTTTAATACTATATTAAAAAGACAAGCTATTATTAATATTAAAATACAAATTTTTTTCCATACTTTTGATAGCATATTTTTCTCCTTTTATGGTTTTTAGCAATTGGTAAATTGCTTGTTACACATAGATTATTATACATTTTTATTTATTAGTTGTCAATAGCTTTTCTTGTATTTTTTTCTTAACATATAAACCTGATTCTGTTAAATTTTCATCATTTAAAGTTTTAGTTTCTTTTTTTAGAATACTTGTTGCTTCATCTTTATTTGAAAATGACCAATTAACCCAACTTATGCCTTTGTTATTTAAAAATTCAACCCATTTATCAGATTCCTCTTCAAAAATACTAGTTCCATTTTCTGCTGTACTAGTTCCCCATTCAGATACAAATACAGGTACACCATTTTCAATTGCATATTCCAGTGATTTTCTATAAAGCTCTCCATGTGTTCCAGAATAAAAATGAAAAGCATACATTATATTTTTATATGGTAATTGGTTTCCAATAACCTCCAATATACTTTTACACCAGTCTGGAGTTCCAACAATTATTATAGAATCAGGAGAATTTTTTCTTATTACTTCAATTACATCTTTTGCATATGGATACACTGAACTTTTCCACCTAACATCATCTCCATTGGGTTCATTACAAATTTCATATATTACATTATTGTTTTTACCATATATTTTTGATATATCATCAAAAAATTCTATTGCTTCTTGTTTATGAATATTTGGATTATTATCAGATAATATATGCCAATCAATAATTACATATAGTTTTAATTTTATGCAATTGTCAATAGTTTCAATTACTTTTTCTCTTATCTTTTCTTTATTATTTAAATATCCATCTTCTTCTGTATACATTGCAATCCTAAATACATTTATTTTCCATTCTTCTTTTAAAGTCTTTAAATTATCATAATTAACTATATTTTCATCTAAATCCCATTGAATGCCGTGACTACTTACACCTCTAAGCTGAATTGTTTTTCCTATACTGTTTTTTAGCATTCCATCTTTAACTTTTAGTTTGCTTACATTTTTATTGTTAAAGTATTTGAATGATATAATTGTTATTAAAATAATTAGTATAAATATTGCAGAAAAAATTGTTCTTTTTTTCAAAATTCTATCTCCTTAAAAATCTTAAATATAGCTTTATAATTATATTTTATATAGTTTTTCATTTTATCATTATTTTCTTCCATATGTTTTGTATTGTTTAAGTCAAATATTACTGCTAGAGCTAAATATCCCATATTTATTATACTAAATATGCCAGATAATATATAGTTGTTTTTTATTGAAAAGAAACATGATATTATATTAATTTCCAGAAATATTAAATGACTAATTAGTAATTTTATATTTGTTTTATCTTTTTTATTCACCTTAAATTGCTTGTCTGTTACTGCAAATTCTTTTTTTCTTATTCCCAAAAGTTCCTTTATACATGTAAATATTAAACTTGGAAATAATATTAGTTCATATATTTTATTCCATGTGGTAGATCTCAAATTTGAATATACACTATCTAACACAAATCTTTTTAATATATATTGTGGTAACCACATAATTAAAAAGACATTTACTGAGCTATTTATAATAGCAATTTTAAATACACTAAACAAAATAGGAGCTATTAAGTATAAAATTGTTTTTATAGGAAAAAGCCAATAATTAACACATTCTAAATATTCTAATTTTTGCCTTATATTTAATCCTTTTTGACTTAAAATATGATAATTTTTTTCCATTTGTATACATCCTGCTGCCCATCTTTTTCTTTGATTTATAAAATCTTTTAAATTATTTGGAGAATAGCCTATTGCCAGAACTTTGTCCACATATATTCCTTTATAACCTTTAGATTCTATTAACATTCCGGGTTGCAATATCTTCTGTTAAAGTCTTTCTCGCAAAGCCACCTATTTTATCTAAAGCCTCTCTTAATATTATTGCATTTGTACCACAATATACTACTGTATTTGTTTCATTTTTGGCAGGCTGCATATAATGGTAAAAAAAGTTTTGATCAAAAGCAATTTCATTTTTCACTCCAAATCTACTTTGATATATATCTAAATTATAAAATGCTTGTGGTGTTTGTACAAATCCTATATTTTTGTCTTTTTCAAATAAGTACATTGTTTCATTTAAAAACTGAGCACTTGGGCACATATCAGCATCTAGTGTGAGAATATATTCTGATTTTAAGTATTTTAAAGCATTATTGTAATTTCCTGCTTTTGCATCTTTGTTATCGTTTCTTGTTATATAGCCTATGTTGTACTTCTTAGCTAATTTCTTTACCTCTAACCTATTTCCATCGTCACATAAATATATATGTATTTTTTCTTTTTCTTTGTATTCCATGTTTAAACAAGCTTGTACATTTTTTTCTAGTATTTCTATTTCTTCATTTATAGTTGCTATAATTACATCTATGTCTTTACATTTAAGTTGTTTGGTTTTTTCTATATTATTTATTGGTTTTATTTTTACATGATTTATTAGCATTTCTATAATGTCTATAAGTTCAATTAATATGTATATAATTCCAACTATTGTTGATATTATTCCGAAATTTAGTTGGTATGGTATATATAATTCTCCATATTAAATAAATTACTGAACATATTACCGTAATTTTAAATATTATGTTTTTTCTAGTCTCTTTTTTCATTTATTTCCTCTTAATTAATTTATTTCTCATTACAACAATAAAACTCACAAAATATAATAATTTATTTTTCTTTTGTGAGTTTTATTTTCTACTATTTTTTCTATTGTGATATATCGCTACCATTGTATTTGCAATTTGTTATTGTATCTTGTGTTGGATCTGTGCTATCTATTATATATGTGTTTTGTCCTTGAATTTTATTTACATTTGTGCTTCCTTTTATTTCTGTATTTGTTACTTCTCCTTTGTCTATTCTTATTGGTATATATCTATCCGTAGATTTAAATTTTCCGCCAAATCCTTGAATTCCTCCTACACCGTCTGTTCCCTCTATTGTAGAATCATTTACTTTGCAATCAGATATATTTATAAATGCTGCTCCTGCTATTCCTCCAACATAATCTTTTCCTTTTATTTTGCAATTTTTCACCTTACATTTTTGAATTAATGATGTTGAAACATAATTTAGTCCATTTCCTACTATTCCTCCAACACCTATTGTATTTGGGGCATCTATTTGCAAATTTTCTACAATACAATTAGATACATTTATTCCAACTCCGCAAATTCCACCTAATCCATCATAACCATTTGTAGCAATTATTGAACCTCCATATACATTACAATTTTCTACAGCTGTTTCATTAGTTCCTCCTATAATTCCACCAACTCGTCCTTTTTCAGTTAATAAATTTATATTTTTTGTTGTACAATTTGATATTGTTCCTGTTGATTCAAATCCAATTATTCCACCTATATTATATCCCATTTCTATTTTTGAATTACTAACATCACAATCACTAATATCTATAAAATATCCATATCCAACTATTCCTCCTACATTAGCTGTACCATTTTTACTATTTGCAGCCTTTATTTTTATGTCACTTGCCGAACATTTTTTTATTTCACTCTTGCCAATATCCTCATATCCATTAATATTTCCTGCTATACCTCCTGCATAGTCTCCAACTTTACCTTCTATATTACTTACACTACAATTTTCTATTATAACTTTTCTCTCTGAATTTCCAATTATTCCACCAAATCCAGCATATGTATTGTATGTATTGTCTATTTTTATGTTTTCCACCTTACAATTTGCTATATATAGTTGGTTATATTCATTATAATTAATTTTTATAAATGATCCAAGTATTACTCCTGTAACTTTGTTTGTTGCAATATCAATATCTTTTACAATACAATCTGTTATTCTAGAATCGTTACTAATAGTATCAGCAATTACTCCACTTGCATAAATACTAGAATAACTATTTGCTGTTCCATCTAATGTCAAATTCTCAGCTTTACATTTAGTTATATTAGTTTTAAAATAATTAGCTGAATATCCCAATATCCCTGCAGTTTTTGTATATGTATTTTTTACAGAACAATTACTTATATTTAATTCTAATATACCTTCTGGATTTTCCATACCAGTTAATAATACTGCATTTTTTATAATTCCTGCACTTTTCACTCTTATTCCTTGTACTCTACAATTTAATATATTTGTATTATCCGCAGCAGTCGCAATAATTCCACTATCAAATTCATTATTCTCAGAACCATCTCCAATTACACTACAATTATTTATTGTAATTTTTCCACCAGATGTACTACATATTCCACAGTTAAAGCTATTATAAAAATTTACATTACCAACTATTAAATTTTCTACTTTACATCCATCTATATTTGTTTTAAAATACGTATCAATATAAGATACAACTCCTGAAGTTGTTTTCACTCCCTTTACCGAGCAATTAACTATATTTAATTCTCGTATTTCACTTGATGATGATGTATCAAAATAATTTTTTACTGCTCTTGCAATAATTCCTCCACTCCTTGTTTGTATGTTTTGAACACTACAGTTTAATATATTTGTATTTTCAAAAGCACAATTTATAATTCCTCCATCATACCTATTGTATTCTGAATTATCCCCAACAACCTTACAGTTACTTATTGTAATAGGACCATTAGAAGATCCACATATTCCACCAAAATCAATTTCATCTTCAGATATCCATTTAGAGTTAATTACTTTACACTTATTTATAGTAGCTCCTTTTTTATATACATATCCTATTATACTTCCAGAAGCGTATCCACCATTATTAAACTCATTGTTTTTTGAATAGCAATTTTCTATATTTATATTATCACCTTGGCCTACAATTGCTCCTTTACTTTCATGTCCTTTGAAAGAAGAATTTATTACAGCAAGATTAGTTATTTTTCCATTTGCAACATATTCGAATAATCCAGCCGGAGCATTCATTGTTTTTCCACTTTCTGGTGAAATAAAACTATCCCATGATGTATTAATATTCACATTAGTAATAATACAACCATTTCCCTCAAACTCACCAACAAAATTCTTTATAGGTTTTGAACTTTGACTTTCAAAGTCTAAATCATTCATTAACGCATATTTTGCATTTACACTCATTGTATAGATTCCTTTGCTTACCCCATTTGTATCTTTTATTTCACATGTTTCGCCACTAGCTACTTTTAAGAATTGTTCTGTTGTATATATTGGAATGTAGTCTGGTAACTCTTCTGCTGTTTTCTTTTGTGGTAAACCATCTATTTCATCACTTATGTCTTCAATTGGAACATAAGTATCCTCTGAAGATCCTCCATAATCATTAATGACACTTTCATATCCAGATAGTTTTTCGTTTTCATCTTTTTGAGCTTGTCCTGTCTTGTCTTTTGCTTCACCTGCTCTATTTAATATTCCATTTTGTCCTGTTAGCATCATTATAGTTATGCCGAACTAGAATTAATAATACAATTATTGTTACAACTAATGAAATTAATGTAATTCCATTTGCTTCTTTTGTTTTCATACATTTCCCCTTTCTATTTTCTTTTACTTTTGATTCTTCATAAGTAATTTTACTGCTTTCTCTTAACCACCTTAAGTCTTACAAATTCGTCTCTTTCTTCTTCTTCTAAAGCTAAACTAATTTTCTTTGCAAGTTTTTCGTCACGAGGTATTATAACTTCTTTAAGTGCATTTGACCTTCTTCCTAGCTTTTCTATCGCATTTTGAAGTCTGACCATTGTGCTTTTAATTTCTGCAATTTTTATAATAAGACTTTTTACTTCCATAAATTTTACAATACTTTCATCCACAGCTGATGTTGTATTGTAAAATCCATAGTTTGGTTCTAGCTTTAGGTTATCTGAAACAACTGAAGGTATTTCTACACCCATTATTGTTACATTTTTTATGCTAATTGTGTTGTCTTCTTTTATAGAATTTGAAATATCTATTAATTCATCAAAACCAACATCAACAATTGCTGCCTTTAGAGCTGATTCTGCCTCATTTATTTTGTTTTCTAATTCATTATTTAAATTTTTTGCTTCGTCCTTATAGCTTTCTAGTTTATTTTTTAAAATAAGTTCTTTTTCCTCTAAAAGCATTTGTCCATTTTTGTATTCTTTTATAGAATTTTGCAGTTTTAGCAAATTGTTTTTAGTTGATAAATATATTTTTCCCATTAGTTACACCTCGTTTTTGAACTTTTTACATTTTAATTTGAAATTATTTTTAGAAGTTCTTCCATTAAATTTAAAGTGTCATCCATTGAACGATTTTCTAGGCTATCTTGATTTATGAATTTTTCTTCAAATTCATTTCCAAACTCTAAATACTTTTTGTCTTCTAAAGTTAAATCTGCTTCTCCTAAAACCGTTGCTAATGCTCTTACATCTTGTACTTTTGAATATGCTGCAAATATTTTATCTGCTAATTTTGAATGATCTTCTCTTGTGTAGCCTTTTCCTATTCCATCTTTCATAAGTCTTGATAATGATTGCAAAATATCTATTGGAGGATTTATTCCTTTTTGATATAAGTCTCTTCCAAGTACAATTTGTCCTTCTGTTATATAACCTGTTAAGTCTGGTATTGGGTGTGATATATCATCATTTGGCATTGTAAGTATTGGTATTTGCGTTATTGAGCCTTCTCTTCCTTCAATCATTCCAGCTCTTTCATAAATTGATGCTAAATCACTATATAAATAACCTGGGTATCCTTTTCTACTTGGTATTTCTCCTTTTAGTGTTGAAACTTCTCTTAAAGCTTCTGCATATGCTGTCATGTCTGTTAATACAACCAATACTTGGTATCCTAAATCAAATGCTAAATATTCTGCACATGTTAGAGCAACTTTGGGAGTTAATATTCTTTCTACAGATGCGTCATTAGATAGATTTTGAAACATAACAACTTTAGATAAAACTCCATTTTCCTCAAAGCTTTTTCTAAAAAATTCTGCTGTTTCAAATTCTGCACCCATAAGTCCAAATACTATTGCAAATTTTCCTCCGTCTGTAATGTTTGACTGTCTTATTATTCTTTCTGCTAGTTCATTATGGTTTAAACCACTTCCAGAAAATATTGGGATTTTTTGTCCTCTTATTAATGTAATTAATCCATCTATTGTAGATATTCCTGTATGAATATAATTACGTGGATATTTTCTTGCTATTGGGTTTATTGGATTTGAATTTATATCTCTTGATATATTTGTTTCTATGTCTCCTAAACCATCTATAGGCTTTCCAGCCCCATCGAATACTCTTCCTAGCATTAGAGGAGATAGTTTTATTTTTAAGGGTTCCCCTTTAAATTCAGTTTGTACATTTTTTATGTTAATTTCATTTGTTCCTTTATATACTTGTATTGTAGTTATATCATCATCTAAACGTAAAACATTTCCTATTCTTTTTTCTCCATTTTTTAATGTTATTTCAACTTGTTCTTCAAAAGATATATCTTTAGGTGTTTTTATAAATACAAGTGGACCATTTATTTCTTCGAGCCCTAAATATTTTATTTTCAATTTTTTCACCTCGTTTTAGGGATCTTTTCCCTTTTTATTTTTCCTTTAAAAAACTTTATATATGTTCTTTGTATTCATCTTCAAGTTTTTTTAGTTTATTTTTTATTTTTACATCAAATTCATCTATTTTTTCTATTTCGTCATTTTTCACATTATATTTAAGTTCATTATATTCTTCTAAGATGCCTGTTTTTTTTATTTCAGAAATTGGAATTCCTTTATTTATAAGTTTTAAAGCTCTCTCATAAATTAAAATAATTGTTTCCATCATCTTATATTGTTTTTCTATTGTAACTGATGTATCAATATCATTAAATGAGTTTTGTTGTAAAAATCCTATTCTTATGCTACTTGCAACTTCTATTAAAAGTTTTTTATCATCAGATAATACATCTTGTCCTACAACTCTAGCTATTTCTAATAGTTCGTTTTCTTTTTCTAATATTTTTACAATTTTGCCTCTAAGCTCTAAAAACTCACTATCTACATTGTCTTCATACCAGTCTGATAGATTATCTACATATTCGCTATAACTAATATTCCAATCTATTGCTGGATAATGTCTTGAATATGCAAGTGTTCTATTTAGTCCCCAAAATACGTGAACAAATCTTTTTGTGTTTTGAGTTACTGGCTCAGAAAAGTCGGAACCTTGCGGCGATACAGCTCCAATTATTGTTACAGAACCTGTGTTTCCATTTAATGTTTCTACCATTCCTGCTCTTCCATAAAATTCTGATAATCTTGATGGTAAATATGAAGGAAATCCTTCTTCTGCCGGCATTTCTTCTAGTCTTCCTGAAATTTCACGAAGTGCTTCTGCCCATCTTGATGTTGAATCTGCCATTATTGCAACATCATATCCCATATCTCTATAATATTCAGCAATTGTTATTCCTGTATAGATTGACGTTTCTCTTGCTGCAACTGGCATATTTGATGTATTTGCAATTAAAACAGTTCTTTCCATTAATGGTCTTCCAGATTTTGGATCATTTAATTTTGGAAAATCTTCAAGAACTTCTGTCATCTCATTTCCACGTTCTCCGCATCCTATATATACAATTATATCTGCATCTGACCATTTTGCTAGTTGGTGCTGTGTTACTGTTTTTCCTGTTCCAAATCCTCCTGGAATCATAGCGGTTCCACCTTTTGCAATTGGGAATAAACTATCTATTACTCTTTGCCCTGTAATTAATGGAGTTGATATTGGCATTCTATTTTTATATGGTCTTGGTTTTCTAACAGGCCATTTTTGAAGCATATTTAATTCTAATATTTGTCCTTCTTCTGTTCTAATTTTTGCAACTATATCTGTTACTTTATATTCTCCTTCTGGTAAAATTTCTGTTACCCATGCTCTGAAGTTAAATTTATTCATTATTTTATTTGTAATTAGTTCTGTTTCTTTTACTTCTCCTATAATAGAGCCAAAATTTACTTCATCTCCAATATTTACTTTTGGAACAAAGTGCCATGATTTTTCAGTATCTACACCAATTTTTGATGCTCCTCTTTTTATAAAGTCTCCATATTCATCTTGTAAAGACTTTAGTGGTCTTTCGATTCCATCAAATATATTACTTATTATACCAGGTCCTAAAACTAATGTTAAAGGTTCTTCTTCTCCTATTACATCTTCGCCTATTTTTAATCCTGTTGTTCCTTCATATACTTGTATTGTTGCTATGTCATTGTTTAATTTTATTACTTCACCAAGTATTCTTTCTTTAGATATATATACAATATCATGCATAGCAAAATCGCCTTCACCTTTAGCTTTAATTACTGGTCCATTAATTGAAATTATATACTTTTTTTGCATTTTTTTATCCTTTCAATTTTTCATTTATCTTATTTAATAGTGTGTTATCAATTATAATTCCTTGTTCTTCATTTTTTAATATACATCCGCCAATATATTTGTCTTCTATTTGGCTTATATTTGAGTTATATCTTTCGTAAATTAAACTTCCGTATTTTTCCATATCATTTTTTGTTATTCCAATGTTTGTATTTTGATTATTTTCTATTTTTTTCATTGCTTCTTCAATTGTGCTTAATAAAATTTCTTTGTATTTTTCTGAATTTGTAAATTCTTTTAGCCTAAGTCCTGCTTCATTTTTTATATTTTCTTTTAATTTTTTCACTTCATCTATAATCTCTTTTTTGCAATTTATTTCGTAATTATATACTTTTTTGTTATATTCTTTTTCTATTCTTTGAATTGTTTTTTCGTAATTTATTTGTTTTTTATTTTCATATTCTTTTACTTCTTGTTCAATTCCTTGCTTTATTTCTTCGTCAACTTCTTTTTCTAGTTTTCTACATTCTTTATCAGATGCTTCTTCTAAGCTTTGACCAAATTTTTGTAGTCTATAATTTATATCCATCTTTTTCCTCCATTTTATATTATTGTTATAAGAGGTACTTTTTTATTTAGCCTTATATCATCTATTTTTTCTACTGCTTTTTCATATATTTTTTTGCTTATTACAAGTATTCCTATTTCTTTGTTTTTTAGTATT
Organism: uncultured Clostridia bacterium; assembly: GCA_934141475.1. Taxonomy (GTDB): domain Bacteria; phylum Bacillota; class Clostridia; order TANB77; family CAG-508; genus CAG-269. Next base: position 15,949 of record CAKPCG010000017.1, on the reverse strand, counting down.
TCATCTATTTTTTCTTCTATATTTTCATCTTCTTTAAATGTTATTCCATCACAGCCTGCAAGTTTTAAACCTATCTCTAAATCTGTATTATCTGTTATACAATATATTCTCATTGTATTTTCTCCCTTTTAAAGAATTTTTAATATTAAACTTTACTTATAATCATAATAGCTATAATAAGACCATAAATTGCGATACCTTCAGCTAGTCCTGCAAATATAACTGTTTTTCCAAGTAATCCTGGATTTTCGCTAATTGCTCCTACTGCACTTGATGCAACAACTGCAACTGCTATACCTGAACCAATAGCTGATAAACCAATTGCTAATGCTGCTGCAATTAATCCTAAACCTGAAGATGAATTTGTATTTTCAGTATCTTCTTTTGTAATATCTGAAGATGAAGTTGTTGAAGCTAAGGCTTCTGTATAATTACCTGCAACTGTTGTTGTGGTTGTATTTTCTACTATATTTTCTGATACAGCATTTGATGAAATTTCATTTGAAGTTTGATTTACACTTTTGCTTCCTTTTGCACTAACCTTTGCTGCTGCATATACTCCTGTTGTTACTGAAGTTACTCCCATAAATAATATAATTAATAATACACATATTTTCTTTGACATTTTAATTTCCTCCTATTTTTATCTTATTTTTATTTGTTTTTAAAATTTAAATTTATATTTTATTCTTCTAACTGAGTTTTTATTGATTTATACTCTTTTCCGCTTCCATCATAAAATCTACTAAATAACTCATAATATTCAAGTCTTAAAGTTTGTATTCCAACAATTAAGCCTTCTAATACTAAAACAATTATATTTCCAAGTACTGCAATTAATATATTTCCAGCACCTGTTGTCATATTTGCTAATAAATATACTGCCATACAAAGTCCTGCATGGTTTATTGCAAATGCTGCAAGTCTTAAAAATGAGATTGTATTACTTAAAAATGATAATAGCATTTCAATTATTTCAAATAATTTTTCTACAATTGGAGTTGTAGCTTTTTCTTTTTTCTTTTCTAAGAAATTAGTTATTTGATCATTAAACATTATAATTAATACAAGTATTACTGAAATTGCAATTATTAAGTTTAATGATATTAGCATTTTTCCTGCTAGAAAATAATAAGCTACATTTGCTAAAACTATTCCATATAGCACAACTCCTGCAACACCATTTTTGTCTAAAAATACTTTTTTCATATCTTTATTTTTTATTCCATTTATAATATTTAAAGCCATAGCCATTAAAATAAATACTGTTCCTACTGCAATTCCATATACAAGCATTGTGTTTATGTTATTCATTGGACTTATTAAAATTGGTTTTATTATTTCTTCTTTACCAAATACACTTCCATATAAAACTCCAAAAATAGTAGATGATAAACCTCCAGCAAACAAAATTGCTCCATATGTTTTACTTTTTTTAATTAAAAGTATTATTCCTAATATTAAAAATACCAAACCATGTCCTACATCTCCAAACATGAAGCCAAACATTACAAATGTTGTTAATGCAACAAACCATGTTGGATCTAGCTCGTCCATTTTAGGCATTCCATACATTTTTACAAGTTCTTCAAATGGTTTTATAATTTTATTATTTTTAAGCTTAGTTGGAGGATTTTCACCATCTCTTACAACATAGTCTATGTTTTCTAAACTATCTAGCTTTTTTTCCATCTTTTTTAGATTTGTTTCTGGTACCCATGCAACTATATAAAATCCACCATTTTGATCATGAACTATATATTTTTTTATTGTATTTATTTTGTCATATGTTTGTAGCTCTCTATATACAGAAATTATATTTGTCATTGCATCTTTCTTTAATTTTTCTATTTTTTGTTTTGCTTCATCTATTTCTCTTTCTCTTTGATTTATTTGAATTTTAAGATTTCTTATATATTCTTTTGGAGTTCTTATTAAATCATCTGGAAGTAGTTCTCTTTCAAATTTTTGAATATTAAATATTCCATCTACTTCACTTACAAATTCTGTTGTTGTAAAATAGAGTATCCACGATGTATTTTCTTCTTCTTTTACTTCAAACAATATTATATTTAAATTGCTTAATTCTCTTTTTATTTCTTCTAAATTTCTTTTTGGTATACTTCCATATCTAAATTTAATATATTTTAGGTCATATAATTTCTGCATATCTATATCTATGTCTTCTAATCTAGATGCCTCTTCAATTTTTCTTTTATCTTCTATATTTTGTTTTTCATTTGATTCTGTTGTTTTTATACAGTCCTCATAACATAAATCTACATCATTTATTTTTTTGGATATATCTCCTATTTTGTTTTTTAGCTTAACCATTTCTGTTTCTTTTTTATATTGAACTTCTAGTTTATTTAATAAATTTTCGCACTTTTTTAATGTTTCTTTTATTTTATAATCATATTCAAAATACTCTAGTTTCCAACCTTTATTATATATTTTTTTTGCATCTTCTATTTGTACATCACTATTTAATAAAACATTTGCTAAGAATTTATCTAAGTCTTTGCTATTTCCTTTTATTCCCAAAAGTTTTACTTTTTCTATTGACATTTGTCCTCCTCCTTACTGAACCAATCTGTTTAGTATTTCTTGTTTATCCATATTGTATCTTATTCCTTCTATTGTGTTTATTATATCGTTATTTTCATAGTCTATCATGTTTATATATGCAAAAATATATGCTACTGACATTATATCTTTTTTAAATATTTTTTTATTTACCCTATATAAATATCTATCTATATTTTGCTCAAAGTGTTTTTCATCTGTAAATACTTCTTTGTATACTGTTTTTTGCATTATTTCTTTTATTTCTTCAAATGATTTTGCATTTATAAGTTTTATAATAGTTTTTTGATTTAATTTGTAATTTCTTTTTATGAGAATTTGTTTTAATTTTTCATCTTCAAAATTATAATATTTTTTTATTCTAAAAATCCATAAGACATTTAATAAATCTATTTCTGAACCAATTATTTTTTCTAAACCTGCTTCTTTTTTTACTTCGTCAAATAGTGTTTCAAAATATAATTTATCTATATCGTTTTCTACCTCAAAAACATTTATATTTTCTTGTTCTTGATATTTCTTTAGAATCTTGCTATATTTCATCCTTTTTATTGCTTGAAAAAATTCGTAAAAGTTTTGCACTGTTTCTATTCCCTTTATGTCTTCAAATAAAGACACTGTCCATCTTTTTACATTTTGTACAATTATATCATCTGTTTTATCATCTGAAAAAAGCTTTCTAAACATACTTTTTACGCATTTTATTTCATATTGTAACAAAAACAGTTCAAAAACTTTCATATCTTTATTTTCGAGCAATTTTTTTATTTTTAGAATATCTTTTATTTGGTCTTCTTCTAATAAACTCTCTATTTCTAACCTATCTATGTTTTCATCTGAATTTTTAAAGATTTCACATTTAGATTTTAGTAATAATACTGCATTTTTTAGATTGTTTTGCTTTATTAAATCTTCTAAATCTAATTTTGTAATTCTTTTAGCATACATACCTTTAAGCTTTGCATTGATATTTGGGTACTTTACTCCTAGAATTTCCATTTAATCTTGTATGATATATTTAATAGCTTAAATACACCATACACTCCTTTCTTATATGATTTCATTTAATAATTCATCTATCATTTGTTGTTTATTTTGTTCATATTTTTCATGTAGCTGTATTATTTGTTTGTTTTTTTCATCCTCTAGTTCTGCTTTTTTTTGTTCAAACATTAGATTATATTTTTCTTGTAAATTTTTTCTTTTGTATAAAAATCTACTATCTATTGCTTCTTTTTCTTTGTCTATTTTTTCACTAATATATGTTTCTATATTTTCTTCTTTTTCTTTTATTTTCGCTATTTTACTTTTGGCTGTACTATCTAAATCTATTATTTTATTTATAATATTTTCTTCCATACTTGTCCTCTTTTCTTCTATATAATTATATAGTTTTCAAAAAAAATTACAATAGTTTTTATAAATTTTTTCTTCTTAATTGGCCACATGCAGCATCAATATCTGAGCCAAGTTCTCTTCTTACAGTAGCAACAATTTTGTGATCATTTAAGTAGTCTCTAAATTTTAAAATGTTCTCATTAGAGCTTTTAGTATAATTTCCATTTTCTATTTTATTTATTGGTATTAAATTCACATGGCAAAGCATTCCTTTTAATAATTCTACTAGCTTTTTAGCATCTTCTAAGTTATCATTATTGTCTTTTGCCAAAGCATATTCAAATGATATTCTTCTATTTGTTTTTGCAATATAGTCTTTACAGGCTTTCATTAATTCTTCTATATTATATCTATTATTTACAGGCATCATACTACTTCTTTTCTCATCTGTTGTTGCATGTAATGATATTGAAAGTGTACACTGAATGTTTTCCTCTGCTAGTCTATAAATCATGGGAACTAATCCACTTGTAGATATACTTATATGTCTTGCTCCTATATTTATTCCTTTAGGATTATTTATAATTCTAATACTATTTACCACATTTTCGTAATTATCCATAGGTTCTCCAATTCCCATAAAAACTACATTTGATATTTTTATATTTTCATCTCTTTGTACTGCTAAAAGTTCCTCTACAATTTCTCCTGAACTTAAATTTCTTATAAACGCTATACCAGTAGAAGCACAAAACTTGCATCCCATTTTACAACCAATTTGAGATGATACACATAAACTATATCCATGGTGATATTTCATCAAAACTGTTTCTATTGCATTTCCATCTAATACGTCAAATAAGTATTTTATTGTTCCGTCTGATGCTACTTGTTTTTTTAATATTTTAAATATTCCAAGTGTATAATTTTCTTTTAATTTTTCTCTTAAATTTAAAGAAAGATCTGTCATCTCATCAAAAGATGTTACATTTTCTTTATATATCCATTTAAATATTTGCTCTGCTCTATATGGTTTTTCGCCTATATTTTCCATTTCTTTTTTTAGTTCATTTATATTGTAATCTTTTATGTTTTTCATTTTTTCCCCCATAATTTATTATTTATTAATTTTCCAAATTATATTACAAATATTTCAAAAAATCAACTTGACATCTAACATAAAAAAATATATATTAAAATAAATTTTATATAAGTAAGGAGGAAATATATTTATGAAAAATATATTAAGAAAAATTTCAATTATTTTTGTCATTTTTTCATTATCTCTTAGTAGCTTTATAGTATCAAATGCAGCAACTACAAATTACAACAACGATATTGCACTAATTAGTGATGAGACAAATGATAGACCAGTTCTTAATGTAACAGATTCTTTAGATGAAAATTCTAATACTGATGAAAATTCTGAAGAAGAAACAGTTACAGATAGTAATTATTTTTATGTTGGTTCAGATGATGTAACTATTTCTAAAGATACTCAAGGTGATGTTTTTGTATGTACATCAGGAAATTTAACTATAAATGCAGATATCTCTGGAAATGTGTTTGCTATAGCATCTTCAATCACATTATCAGAGAATTATGAAATATATTCATCTTTATTCTCAGTTTCTAAAGAACTACATATTTTTGGTTCTGTAAATAACAATGCTTATATAGTAACTAAACAGTTTGAACATGCAGGTCAAATTCAAAATGATTTATATGTAACTTCTGAAAATGTAACTATAAATGGTAATGTTTTTAGAGATGCAAATATTGATGCAAAAGAAATTTCTATTTCTGAAGAGTCATATGTTTCAGGAAATTTAAATTATTCTTCACCTAAAGAAATAGAACTTGGAGAAGATGTAGTATTTGGAGATGTTAATTATACAAAATCTTCTAGCAAAAGTGCTTCTACATTTAAATTTACTGGATTTTTATACAATATTTTAACTTATGTAATATTTACAGTTGTACTATTCTTTATATTTAAATTTATAAAATGCAAATTTATGAATAATAGTTATAACTTAAAATTAAATATTTTAAAATGTTTATTATTCGGTTTATTAGGAGTAATTTTAGTACCAATTATAAGTATAATATTATTATTCCCTGGTATAACAGTTAGCTTGTCATTTGTATTACTTGCAATATATATCTTATCTCTTTTAATATCAACTAGTATTGCAATTATTGTATTATCTAAGCTTCTTTCATATAAGCTAGAAGATTCTTTAGATAAAATTAATCCAACTTTACTTACTGTTTTAACAGTTATTGTTTTAAGCATTATTTATAAAGCATTACAATTAATTCCTGCATTTGGAACACTTGTATCATTTATACTTGTATTTATAGGTAATGGAATTTTAATTACATCCATTCTTCCTAATAAAAAACAATAAAAGAAAGGTACTTTTTAATGAAACAATATAAAGATGATAAAATAAAACAAACCAAAAAACAGAAAAAAAATGAAATTAAAAATGCAAAAGAAAATAAAAAACTGAAAAACGCCTCTCGAGGGCGTTTTCTGAAATATATAATTTTTATTTTTTTACTTGCTTTAATATCTTTAATTTCATTTTTATTTTTTAAAGCATATACTTTTAAGAACTTAGCTAAAGAAATGTTTAATAATTCACCAACTAATATTTTTGATTCAAATAAAAATGCAATTGCACAAATTGGAGCAGAACGAAATAGGCAAAATGTTTCTTTTAGCGACATCCCTGAAAACTTAAAAAATGCCTATGTTTCTATAGAAGATCAACGTTTTTACAAGCATCATGGTGTAGATATAAAAAGAACAGGTGCTGCAATTTTTTCATATGTTATAAAACGCGGTTCCTCTTCATTTGGTGGAAGTACAATTTCTCAGCAATTGGTAAAAAATTTAACAGGTGATGATTCTAATTCTATATCGAGAAAAGTTAAAGAATGGTTTTATGCTATTGTTCTTGATAGTAGTTTTTCTAAAGATGAAATACTTGAAGCATATTTAAATATAATTTATACAGGTCCTAATATTTATGGTGTTAAAGAAGCTAGTAATTATTATTTTAGTTGTAATTTAAATGAACTTACTTTGGCCAAATGTGCATTTTTAGCTGGAATAAACAATTCTCCTAATTCTTATAATCCTTTTTCTGAAACTGATAAATCAGAAAAAATTTCCAAAAGGACTAAAACTGTATTAAATAAAATGTTAGAACTAAACTATATTTCACAAAGCGAATATGATGAAGCTATAAAAGAAGTAGAAAATGGAATTTCTTTTAAAAAAGGAAATATTTCTAATAATATACAAATAGGTTCATACCACACAGATGCTCTTATAAATGAGGTTATAGCTGATTTTGCATCTAAAAATAATATTTCTAAAGATTTTTCTACAAATTATTTTTATCTATCTGGAAGCAGTATATATAGCACTCAAAATGATAGTATTCAAAATGTAGTAGAAAAAGAATGTAAAAACAAAAAATATATTTTAAAATCTTCAAATAGTGATAGCACATCTCAAACTGCTGTTGTAATTATTGACCAATCAACAGGATATGTTATTGCATGTTCTGGAGGTCTTGGAGAAAAAACAAAAGCTAGAGGTTTTAATAGAGCAACTCAAATGAAAAGACAAACTGGTTCTGCTATGAAACCAATTGCAGTTTTAGCACCTGCAATTGATAAAAAACTTGTTACAAATGTAACTGTATTTGCAGATGAACCAACAACTTTTACAGATTATAATGGTGAATCTTACTCCCCTGTTGATTATGATAATTACAAAGGCTCTATTACATTAAGACAAGCAGTGGAATCTTCTCAAAATATACCTTTTGTAAAAATCATGCAAAATTTAACTCCGGAAGTTTCTATAAAATACTTAGAAAAAATGGGAATTACGACCTTAAATGATAAAGATGTAAATTTATCTCTTTCTTTAGGTGGATTAGATGAGGGCATTTCCCCTCTTGAGTTTGCCGGTGCATATGCAACAATTGCAAATGACGGGGTTTATATTGAACCTACATTTTTCACAAAAATAGAAACAAATTCAGGAAAAACAATTCTAACTTCACATCAAACCAAAAGAAGAGTAATTTCTAAAGATTCTGCATTTATTTTAAAACAATTATTAACAGAACCTGTAACAGGAGCTTCTGGAACCGCTACATATTGTTCTATTTCTGGTATGGATGTTTCTGCCAAAACTGGAACTACAAACGAAAACTATGATAGATGGCTTTGTGGATTTACTCCTTATTACACAGCCGTATGTTGGTTTGGATTTGATATGAATGAAACAATTAATTTTAATGGTAAAAATCCAGCTGGACTTATATGGTCAAGTATAATGAAAAAAATCCATTCAAATCTTCCAGGTAAAAGATATGAGATAACAAGTGGTGTTGTTACAAGAACTATTTGTAAGGATTCAGGAAAAGTAGCTAATTCAAATTGCCCACATACATTTACAGAATATTTCTTAAAGGATACTGTTCCAGAAAATTGTACTCAGCATTCAGGAACAAATTTAAATACAAATAAAAATAAAGAAAATTCGACAAAAACTACTACTCCAAACTCAAATACAAATACAAATACAACTAAAACTCAAACTGATACCCCAAGTAGTTCTACTAAAAACGAATCTTCTTATGTCCAAGAAAATAATGATTCATATAATAGTAGCTTACCTAATTCTTCTAATTTAGTAAATCAAAATAATAAAACAACTACCATGAATGAATCTAACTCTAATAATAATGTAACCAAAAACACTTCTAACCAAACTAATACATCTATATCAACTGATTCTAAAAATACTTTGGAAACAGAAAATACACCTCCCAGCCAAACTAATACTTCCTCATCCGTAAATTCTATAGAATAATTTTTAAGACTCAAAACTTTAATTTAGTTTTGAGTCTTTTCATAATTTTCTTTTTTTCACAATATATATTTTAAGAGGTGGTTTCTTAGATGAAAAAATTCAGAGTTATTGTTTTATGTGTAAGAAAAAATTTGATTTCTTTATTCTTTTTACTTTTTTCTATTTGTCTTGTTTTATTTTCTTCAGCAAATATACAAGCAGGAAAATCTGGACTAAAGTTATGGGCTACATCAATTGTACCTTCCCTTTTTCCTTTTTTTGTTGCAATAGAAGTTTTAAGTAAAACCCAAATTCCTAGATATTTTGGAAAAGTTTTTAATAAATTTATGAAGCCACTATTTAATATTAGTGGAGAAGGAAGTTTTGCTTTACTAATGGGATTTCTTAGTCGGATATCCTGCACGGTGCTAAAATTGCTGTAAATTTAAGAAATAATAATATTTGTAGTAAAGAAGAATGTGAAAGATTGCTTAGTTTTACCAATAATTCTGGTCCTCTTTTTATTATTGGAACATGCCGGAATAAGTCTTTTTGGTAATTCTTTAATAGGTTTCTTGCTTTTAATTACACATATTTTATCCAGTCTAACTGTTGGAATATTATTTAGATTTTGGAAAAAAGATAAAAATACAAAATTTGTTTATAATACATCTAAAAATGATAACAAACTTCAAAATGTAAGTATTTTAAATATTGGTGAAATATTAGGTACAAGTATTAATCAAGCAATTTCTACTCTTCTTATGATTGGTGGATTTGTAGTTTTATTTTCTGTTATTATTTCTATTTGTAATTCTTGTAATATTATTAATATTATATGTAATATTTTTAGTCCAATTTGCTCTTTTTTTAGTGTTCCTAAAGAGTTAGCCGGAGCCTTATTTACTGGAATTTTAGAAATTACTAATGGAATTAATATGGTTTGTAATATCAATTTAAAAAATATTTCTGCAAGTATTATTATTACTTCGTTTTTGCTTGGTATTGGTGGAATCTCTGTTTTTCTTCAAGTTTTTAGTATTGTTGCTAAATCTGATTTATCTATTAAGCCTTATATTATTGGTAAATGCTTACAAGGAATTTTAGCAAGTGTTTATACTTTTTGTTTTATTAAATTTTTTGTAATTTTTAATTTTAATTTATATTAGCTTTTTGTGAACATCTTGTGAATTTAATTGAATTTAACGGATTTTTCTTGACTTTACAATTGTTAGGCGTTTATAATTGTTATGCTAATAATAATTTTACTTTATGTTTAATGTTCTAAATTTTATTTTTAGCACTTAATTTTTAACTTAATTTATGGAAGGTGATTTTTTTTATGAATATAATTAATAAAATACTAGGAAATGCAAATGATACAAAATTGCAACAAGGTGTAGAAAACGTTCAATCTGTTATAGAAGAAACAGATTCTCAAAAAGAAGCCAAACAAAAGGCTATTGATACTGCAATAAAACAAATTGAAAAACAACCAGATATGCCTATTGGTGAATTTATGAAAATGCTTCAAGAACAAACTGATTTATCTGATTTAGATTTAGTTCAAATAATAAAACAACTTCCTGATGTAAAATCTGAAAAAGCAACTATTGCAGCTGTTCAGTCTACGAGTTTGCCATCACAAGCTATTAAAGAAATTATTGAAGAAGCTCCTATTGGTTTAGATACAGCTAAAAAAATTGCAAACGAAATACCTGATGAAGACATTCAAAAAGAACAACAAGAAAAATTAGAAAAAATTATGCAAGATGAGCAAAAAAAGAAAGCTTTAGAAGAAGAAAATCGAATTTTAGAGCAGCTTTCTCTCTTCTACGAAAATTGTTCAAAAATTTCTACACCTGTTTTAGTAAATAAAATTCAAAATTTAAACATTAAGAATAAAACCCCGAATATCTCTAGAAAATTAATGCATGTAATTGCAAGAAAAACTGCATTTGATTTTATGAATTACGGTTCCCCTAGAATTCCAACCCTTAGAATGGTTGTTCCATTAACTGATATGTATGAAGCCAATCTAGTTTCAATGGTAGAAAAAGAATATAATGATATAAGAGAAAGCTATGAAACTCAGCAAAAAAAATATTATAAATTAAATGTAGATAAAAAGAATTTAATTACAAAATTACTATTAGAAGATATTGCAAAACAATCTGCAGTTGCATTTGATGACGTTGGAGATTTCGGTATTCCCCAAACTCAGCGTTTTCAGAGTCTTTCTAAAGATGAAATACGTATTTTTGTAAATACTCTAAAAACATATAGTAAAGACTTTAACACTTCATCAGAACGTAGATTGGTAAGACAACTAAGTGGCGAAGCTTCTATTCAAGGTGAACTTGATTCTTTACTAGAAGAGCTTAAAACTCAAATTATAAATCTACCTGTTAATATGCAGTTATCTACAGTTAACGCTATATTAGATACTTTAAAACAACGTAAAGAAGCTCTTGGTTTAATTAATTCTCTAAAAGTCAAAAATAAATCTAATTCTTCTCATGATGCAAAAACTGATATTGGAGAAAATAGATAACTTAACTTTTAGGACAAGCTTAATTTAGAAAAATAATTGTACTAGAAAGGGCGTTTAAATGGAAAATTTAGAAAGATATAACCACCTAAATTCTTACCTAAAAAATAAATTTGGAGAAAGAACACTTAAAATATGTATTGACGGAAATTTTACTTGTCCTAATAGAGATGGTAAATTTGGAAAATCAGGATGTGTATTTTGTAGTGAACGTGGTTCTGGTGAACATATTTTATGTAATCATATTGATGATGATATATTATCTATAAAAAATCAAGTAAAATCATATTTTTCGAGTTATAAATCTACTCGTGCAAATAAGTTTATAGCCTATTTTCAGAACTTTACAAATACATATGACTCAATAAAAAATTTAAAAGCTAAATATAATGCTGCTTTAATTGATGATAGAATTGTAGGAATTGAGATTGCAACGAGACCTGACTGTATTGATGAAAATATTGTAAAATTATTAAAAACCTATTCTGATAAATATTATTTATGTGTAGAACTTGGACTTCAAACAGCAAATGATGAAATTAAAAAACTAATTTGCACTGGATATACATCTTCTGATTTTACAAAAGCTGTTTCACTTTTAAACAAATATAATATAGATGTTGTAGCTCACATTATGGTAGGTCTTCCTGGTGAGAGTTTTAATAATATAATAGAAACCGTGAATTTTTTAAATAAACATTCTCTTGCACGGGCTAAAAATTCATTCTACTTATGTTGTTGAAAATACAATATTAGCCAATTGGTATAAAAATTCAAAATACACCCCTATTTCTTTAGACTATTATTTAAATAGTTTAGTATATATTATAACCCATATTTCGCCAGATGTAGTAATTCATAGAATTTCTGGTGACGCTCCTAAAAATATTTTAATTGCTCCTAGCTGGAATTCACATAAAAAATGGGTCTTAAATGGATTTGATAAAATAATGAGAGAACAAAATTTATATCAGGGTATGTATTATAAATAAAGGTTATATAATACATATTAAAAATAGCCATTATTAAAAAGCTAATTCGTAATAGTACTAATAAAGTAACAATTATGCGAATTAGCTTTTTATATTTTTTTATTATTGTAATTTAGAAAGCATTTCCTTGTATTTTTCTAGTTTTTCTTTTTCTTCGTCTACTTTTTGTTTTGGTGCTTTATTTACAAATCCCGGATTATTAAGCATTTTTTCTGCCCTTTCGATTTCAAATTTTATTTTTTTGATTTCTTCTTCTTTTCTTTTTGCTTCTTCTTCAAAATCTATTAATCCATTTTGTGGAATATATAATTGAATTCCATCTCTTACAATACTTATAGCATCCTCTATTTCTTTTGTTTTTTCTTTATATATTGTTATTTTTTCTCCAAATCCTAATTTCATTATAAAGTCTTTTGATTCTTCTATTTGCTTTTCATAGTTTGTAATAAATATTAATTCTGTTTTTTTACTTGGATGTACATTCATTTTAGCTCTTATATTACGTATTTCAACTATTATTTCTTTTATTTTTTCTATAATTTTTTCTTCTTCTTCAAATTGACTTTCTTTAATTTCTGGCCAATCAGATACCATAAGTTCTTTTTTATCTAAATATTCAGAAATTGTTTCGTAAATTTTTGAAGTTATAAAAGGCATAAAAGGATGTAATAATTTTAATGATTTTGCAAGTACATTTATAAGTACATATGATACTTGTATTTTTTTGGCTTTTTCTTCACTATATAATCTTGTTTTTGCCATTTCTATATACCAATCACAAAATTCATCTCTTATAAAACTATATATATTGTCTATTGCTATTCCTAGATCGTAATTTTCAATATTTCTTGTAACTTCGATTATTAGTTTTTCTAGTTTATTTATTATCCATTTGTCTTCTGTTTCTAATAAATCTCCATTATAATTTCCATTTTCATCTATTACTTTTCCTTCAAATCCTTTTATTTCTTCTACATCTGGTAAGTTCATTGTAACAAATTTAGCAGCATTCCAGATTTTATTTGCAAAATTTGATGCTTGTTCTAACTTTTCTGGCATGTATTTTATGTCATTTCCCATTGTTGTTCCTGAAAGTACAGAAAATCTTAAACTATCTGCTCCATATTTTTCTATAACATCTAGTGGGTCTACGCCATTTCCTAATGTTTTTGACATTTTTCTGCCTTGGCTATCTCTAATTATTCCATGTATTAATACATCCTTAAATGGCTCAACTCCTGTAAATTCAAGGCCTTGTGTCATCATTCTTGATACCCAGAATGTTATTATGTCAAAACCTGTAACTAAAACATTTGTTGGATAAAATCTCTTAAAGTCTTCACTTTCTTTATTTGGCCATCCAAGTGTTGAAAATGGCCATAATGCAGAACTAAACCAAGTATCTAAAGTATCTTCATCTTGATGTATATGGTTTGACCCACATTTTGAGCATTTACCCGGATTTGTTTTATTTACTGTAATTTCTTCACAATCATCACAATAATATGCTGGAATTCTATGTCCCCACCATAGCTGACGAGATATACACCAATCTTGAATATTATCTAACCAGTTAAAGTATTGTTTTTCATATCTTTTTGGAATAAATTTTGTTTTATTTTCTCTTACACTATCTGCTGCTCTTTTGGCTAAATCTTTCATAGATACAAACCATTGCATTGATATTCTTGGCTCGATTGTTGATTTACATCTTTCACATTTAGCAACATTATGTGTATAATCTTCTGTACTTACAAGTGAACCAAGCTCTTTTAATTTTTCTACAATTATTTTTCTAGCTTCTAATATATCCATTCCTTTTAATTCTGGAACTAGATTATTCATTTTATTACTTTCATCAAATACTTCTACAATCTCTAAGTTATGTCTTAATCCTGCTTGATAATCATTCATATCATGTGCTGGAGTTATTTTTACACAACCTGTTCCAAATTCTTTTTCTACAAATTCATCAGCTATTATTGGTATTTCTTTGTTCATTATTGGAAGGATACATTTTTTTCCAACTATGTTTTTGTATCTCTCATCATCTGGATGTACTGCAACTGCTGTATCACCTAGCATTGTTTCTGGTCTTGTTGTTGCAACTTCTACATATCCATCTTCTCCAACAATTTTGTATCTTATATGCCATAAATGTGATGGTTCCTCATGATATTCTACCTCGGCATCAGATATAGATGTTTTACAACTTGGGCAATAATTTACCATTCTTGTTCCTTTATATATTAATCCTTTATTATATAAACTTACAAATTGTTCTAATACACTATCACTCATTCCTTCATCTAATGTAAATCTGTTTCTTTCCCAATCACATGAACATCCCAATTTTCTTTGTTGTTTTTGGATAATTCCACCATATTCATGTGTCCAATCCCATGCTTCTTCTAAAAATTTTTCTCTTCCAAGTTCTTGTTTTGTTTTTCCTTCTGCTTTTAATTTTTGTACTACTTTCATCTCTGTTGAAATTGCAGCATGGTCTGTTCCTGGAAGCCAAAGACAATCATATCCTTGCATTCTTTTAAATCTTATTAATACATCCTGAATTGTACCATCTAATGCATGCCCCATGTGTAATTTTCCTGTTACATTTGGTGGTGGCATCATAATGCAATATGGCTTTTTATTTTTATCCATTGTTGGTTTAAAATATCCTTTTTCTTCCCATCTTTTGTATAGAGCTTCTTCAAAATCTTTTGGGTTATATTTTCCCTCTAGTTCTTTTTTGGTATTCATAAAATTCCTCCTTTTAATAGTAACAAAAAATCACTCTCATATACATTTGTATATAAGGGCGATTTTTTCGCGGTACCACCTTAATTTTATATTATTTTTTATAATAATCTCATTTTAAGTTTTTAACGGTTCTTATCCGGATGTATTTACTTTTTTCAATACATCAGCTCCCAAGCTACCTTCTACTTGCCTTTATTTAGGAAGCTTTCAGCCTTTGACTTCCTTTCTCTAAAAATAAGTACAAATATACTCCTCTTGTTCTTTGCTATTATATTTTAATTATACATTTAATCCTTTTCTTCCTGCATAAATTGCAACATCTGCTAAATCGTTTTCGATATTTAATAATCTGTTATATTTAGCAACTCTGTCTGTTCTGCAAGGAGCTCCTGTTTTGATTTGTCCTGCATTTGTTGCAACTGCAACATCAGCAAGTGTTGTATCTTCTGTTTCACCACTTCTGTGTGATACAACTGCAGTATATCCATTTTTCTTAGCAAGTTCGATTGCATCTAATGTTTCTGTTAATGTTCCTATTTGGTTTAATTTGATTAATATACTGTTTGTTACTCCTAAATCTAATCCTTTTTGTAATCTCTTAATATTTGTAACAAATAAATCGTCACCAACTAATTGAACTTTGCTTCCTAATCTATCTGTTAATTTTTTCCATCCATCCCAGTCTTCTTCTGCTAATCCATCTTCTACTGAGATTATTGGATATCTATTGCATAGATCTTCTATAAAGTCTATCATTTCGTCACATGTTTTTGTAACACCTATTTTCCAGAAATGATAATCTCCTTCTTTTCCTATTTTTTTAGCTTCATCATACAT
>CAKPCG010000016.1 GCA_934141475.1 uncultured Clostridia bacterium | reverse complement strand
TTAACAAGAGGAGGGAATAAAAATGGCACAACCAAAAAGAAGATGGTCAAAAGCTAGAACACATAGCAAAAGATCAACATGGAAATTAGAAGCACCTAAATTTGCAAAATGTCCAAACTGTGGTGAACCAGTATTACCACATACATTATGTTCAAACTGTGGATACTATGATGGAAAACAAATCGTAGTAAAAAAAGATAACAACGAATAATAATCCATCAGGGAGGAAAATTAGATGCAAATAGTAAAAGGTATAGTTATAGTAATTTATTTTATAGTTTGTTTAGCTTTAGTAATCCTTGCAATGGTACAATCTAAAGATGATGCAGGTTTGTCTTCAACAATAACTGGAACATCAAGTAATAACTTCTTTGAAAAAAACAAAGGTAATACCAAAGAAGGAAAGCAAAAAAAATGGACAGTTATACTAGGTATTATACTAGTTATATTGTGCATTGTTTTAGGAGCTATATATTCAATATAATAAAGAGATTAAAATAATGAAAATAATTGAGGTACAAGATTGTTTGTGTCCTCAATATTTTTATGTTTAAAATAATATAAAAATGAGGGATAATATGAACAAAATTTATAAAGAACTACCAAAAGAAGAAATAGAAACAACAATAAATGTAATGTATAATGAAAATATATTATCTATATATACAAATAAACCAAATTTACAAAGAAAATTGAATAAAATACTAGGAGAGCCTACAAAAGAATTTAAAGTAAAGAAAAGTATTGTAGGAAGTTTGTGGGAAGTATCATTAGACGAAAAAACTAAAATTCAAAAAATTATTTTAAAAGCCAATATATATGAATATTAAAAATGATAAAAAAAGATTAAAACATGCTTAAAGCATAGAAAAACAAGATATAAAACTATTGACAATTTGATAATCAGGGTGTAACATTATTATGTTACTGTCACAAAGTTGATATGCATGGAGGTAAAAGTTATGAAGATTAACAGTAATACCATCAACTTATTCACAATTTCAAAGGAGGTTTCAGAACGGAATGGTTTAAAATATATTCCAGAGACAATTGCACTTGGAACTCTTGCAACTATGGCCGATAGTCCACTGCACAGCTATCTTATTAAACAGGGAATGGAGCACAAAGATATTGTACAAAAATCTTGTGAGTTTTTTCTTAAACATGATAAAGAAGAAAAGGAAAGAGCAAAAAAGTACAATGAATTTATGAAGAATGTAAAAAAAGAAGATAAAGTGCAGGATGGTTCTACATTAACTAAATTTGTTTTGGAGAAGAATGAAGAAATAGAGGAGGTCTTTGTAGAATTTTCAATTATACTTAATGGGGACAATACTGTATTAGATTTTTTAATTACAGCTGAGTTGTTTGATGTTTATGAAAAGGCAGAAAAAATAGCAGACGAAATGTATAATGATACAGAAATTACTAATGCTTATATGTTAGCTGCATTTTCAGAAGTATTACCAGATATGTACTTAGACTTTATAATCTTTTTCTTAGGAAAAGACGCTGTGCTTCCCAAAACAGTTGCTGATGCACCATATGTTGAATCAACAGAAGAATTTTTACTTCCAAGAAAATTAGCAAATTTTTTAACAGTATTAAATAACAAATATTCACCAGATGATGAATTTTGCAAAATTCTTGGAAGAGATGAAGAAACAGCAGCATTAACCAAAATTTTAGCCAAAGCTACAAAAAGAAATGCCATTTTGGTAGGATATCCCGGAGTGGGTAAAACAGCAATCGTTGAAAAATTTGTGTATGACATTGTAAAAGGAAATTGCTTTAGCAGATTTAAAGATGCCAAAGTTTTGGCACTTGATGTCACATCGATTGTAGCAGGAACAAAATACAGAGGCATGGCTGAGGAACGTTTTCAGGAATTGGTAAAATTCTTGGAAAATAATCCAAACTGCATTTTATTTATTGATGAAATCCATACCATTTTAGGAGCAGGAGCTTGTAAAGATGGAGAAATGGATTTAGCAAATGCCTTAAAACCAATTTTGGCTAGAGGAGATACACAAGTAATAGGAGCTACAACTTTTGATGAATATGAAAAATATTTCTCAAAAGATGGAGCATTAAAAAGAAGATTTGAAAAGATTATTGTTAATGAGCCAAAATCAGAAGAGCTTTATGATATGATTAAAAATCAAATTTTTAACCTTGAGGTATTTCATAGAGTTAAGATTTCAAGAAAAATGGTAGATTTTGCTATTTTAAATGCAGCATGTTTTAACTATGAGACCAAAAATCCGGATAGAACCTTAGATTTGATCGATAGATCAATGGCAGGAGCTGAGATTAATGGAAAAAACGTAGTTGAAAAAGAAGATATTTTAGCAAATTTCGCAATTAGAAAAAAACAGTTTGAAAAAATGTCTAATAATCAAAAAAGAGCGGTTGCATATCATGAAGCTGGTCATTATATAGTTCAGCATTTTTCACCAGAGCTTAAGAGTTACCGTACACTTGCAATTTCAATTATGCCGGCTGAAGACTATTTAGGAGTGAATGTGTTTGAACAGGACGAAGATGAAACACCTTCAGCAAATAGAGAATATTATATTCAGATGATTGCAAAATTATTAGGTGGAAGAAGAGCAGAAAAAATCTATACAAAGGAGCTTTCTGCAGGGGCTAACTCGGATTTGGCCAAAGCTACCAAAATTGCAAAAGATATGGTTACACGTTATGGCTTAGATGAGCAGTTTTCAGAAAACAGGGTATATTTAAGAGAATGTGATAACCCTATGTATACTGAAAGGCTTATTGAAAAAATAAGTTTAGAGATTGACAAAATTCTTGACAATGCAAAATTATATGCTGATCAGATTTTAAGAAGTCATAATAGTGAGCTTGAAAGATTGGTAGACAATCTTGTAGAAAAAGGAATGTTGTCAAAGGTAGAACTGGAAAAAATATTTGAGAATAGTAATTCTTAAAAATAACTTAAAATTATCAAAAAAGTACTGCTATTGCAGTAAAAAACTGTTAGTTTGAAGAAACAGGTAATTTAGTAAGAGTAAATGTTTAGAATTTTGGCATTTACTCTTACTTTTTTTATTTAGTTGTTGTATAATAAATAAAGTTTTTAGCAAATAATAAATGCAAAAAAGAAGGGATTGAAAAAAATTGGACAGCAAAAAAATGATAGTTATGGATTTAGATGGAACATTATTAAATGAAAATGGATGTGTAGATAATGAAACAAAAGATTATTTAAGTAAATTAAAATCCAAAGGCTATATAATAGCTATTGCAACAGGTAGAATTTTAAAGGCTGCATTAGTTGCAACAGATGGAGCATATTTTGCAAATTATATTGTATCTTCCGCAGGTTCTGCAGTGTATAAAAATAATATAGATTCTAAAAATTGGGATGAAGTGTATTCTAAAACAATTTCTAAAGAAATAGCAAAAGATATAATAGAACAATTTGATGAAAATAAGTTTAGTCATATAAATATTTGCGAAAAAGATTTTATATATGCATATACAAAAACATATTCTTCTAAGAATGAATATGTAAAAATTTATAGTGATGAAAAAGAAATGTTTAAAAATATAAATAATGTTACACATATTTCTGCATCTTTTTATAGTAATAAATTTGTGGACGAATATTTAGAAAAATTTATAAAAAAATATCCAAGTTTAGATATAAAAATAATGCAAGATTCATTTGATGATGAAAAATGGATTGAAATATTTATAAAAGGTGTTGAAAAATATGGCGGAATATATAAAATATCACAAATAGAAAAAGTAGAAAATAAAGATATTATTGCTTTTGGAGATGGACTAAATGATATAGATATGATAGAAAAGTGTGGAATAGGTGTAGCAATGAAAAACGCCTTAAAAGAAGTTAAGGAAAAGTCAAAATATATTACCGAGAAAAGTAATAAAGAAAATGGTATTAAGTTTTTTTTAGAAAATTATTTATAAGTATATAATAGAGGTGAAAAAATGTCATATATTGAATTTGAAAATGTTTATAAAGAATATAAAATGGGAGAAGTAACAATTAGGGCATTAGATAATACGAATTTTAATATTGAAAAAGGAGAATTAGTTGTAATTGTTGGACCATCTGGTGCAGGAAAAACTACAGCACTTAATATATTAGGAGGTATGGATAACTGCACTCACGGAAAAGTGAAGATTGGTAATAGAGATATTACAAATTATAATAGAAAACAATTAACAGAATATAGGAGAAACGATATAGGTTTTGTATTCCAATTTTACAATTTAGTACAAAATTTAACAGCACTTGAAAATGTAGAACTTGCAACAGAAATATCAAAAAAGCCATTAGATCCTAAAGAGGTTTTGAAAGATGTAGGATTAGAAAACAGAATAAAAAACTTTCCAGCACAACTTTCTGGAGGAGAACAACAAAGAGTTGCAATTGCAAGAGCTGTAGCTAAAAATCCAAAAATATTGTTATGTGATGAGCCTACGGGAGCATTAGACTATAAAACAGGAAAACAAATTTTAAAGTTACTACAAGATACTTGCAGAAAAAATAATATAACAGTAATTATAGTAACACACAATGCGGCAATAGCACCTATGGCAGATAAAGTAATACATTTTAAAAATGGAACAGCAGAAAGAATTGAAACAAACCAAAATCCGTTATCTGTAGAACAAATTGAATGGTAGGAAAAATTATAAAAAAGATTGTAGTGCCAAAATTATTAACTAAAAAGTTTATAATTTTGGCTCGTTTTTATAGCTAATCTTTATTAAAAATGTGCACAATTGTGTTAATACAAATATTAGTCATTATTTCATAATTAAGTTCACTATGTTTATGATAAACAATTTCGTGACATAAATTATCAATTAAACCTATACAAATATGTGATTTTTCCATTAAATCTTTACTATCAAAACCGTTTTTTACCAATAAATCATATATTTTTTCTGTCATTTGCATTTCTCTTTTATTAAAATAAAAAGCAACGTCTTTGTCTAAGTGAGCCATAGCCATAATTTCCTCATGTGCAGATTGAGAAAGTTTGTGATTTGTAATAAAACTATCTATCATTTTTCTTATAATTTCAGATAAATCAATTTTATCAAATTCTTTTATTGGAATATTAAGCATTGGATAAAATATATTATCTGCATATTTTTTTAAAGCCTCGATTAAAATATCATGTTTATCTTTAAAATATTGGTATACTATTCCTGTTGATACACCAGCATTTTTAGCAATTTCGGCAGTATTTGTATTATAATATCCTTTTTCACAAATTAATTCAAAACCAGATTCAATAATTTTTTCTTTTTTTTCTATAGACCTTTTTTGCATAGGTTTTCTAATTTCATATTCGCTCATAAAATATGCCTCCAAAATAAAAGTTGGATTAATTATACAATTGAAAAAAATAAAAGTCAAGAAATGTGAAAAATATTTCATATCCTATTGACTTTATTTTGATATAAATATATAATCAAACAAGAATATGAAACATATTTCATATAATAAAAGGAGGTCATATGAAAAAAATAGTAGAAATAAAAAATGTAAGTAAGATTTATAATACAGGCGAAAAGGAATTTAAAGCATTAGACAATATTGATTTATCAATAGACCAAGGAGAATTTGTTGTAATACTTGGGCCATCTGGAGCTGGAAAATCAACTTTATTAAATTTAATTGGAGGAATGGATGTACCAACTAAAGGTAGTATAGAAATTGATGGAGAAGATATTTCAAAATATAATGAAAATAAACTAAGTGAATATAGAGCAGAAAATATTGGATTCATTTTCCAATTTTATAATATATTACCAACACTTACAGTATTAGAAAATGTAGAATTGATTAAGGATGTAGTAAAAAATGGAAATGACAGTAAAGAAGCTTTAAAAGCTGTAGGATTAGAAAAACATATGAACAAATTTCCAAACCAACTATCTGGAGGTGAACAACAAAGAGTTTCAATTGCAAGGGCAATAGCTAAAAATCCAAAACTACTATTATGTGACGAACCTACAGGAGCATTAGATTCTGTAACAGGTGTAGAAGTTTTAAAATTACTAAAAAAACAATGTGATGGAAACAACCGGAGCAAATACAGTAATTATTGTAACACATAACAGTTTATTTGCAGAAATTGCAGACACAGTAATAAGAGTAAAAAATGGAAAAATTGAAAGTGTAACCAAAAATCCAAATCCTAAAAAGATTGATGAGGTGAAATGGTAGTATGTTAAGAAGAAAGATGATTAGAGATATTAAACAAAACCTATCACAATTCATAACAATATTTTTAATGGTTCTTATAGGAGTTATGGCATATAGCGGAATAGAAAGCTATATGGAAGGAATGAAACAAACAGCTAATAACTTTTATGGAGATTATAATTTACAGGATTTAAATGTAATGGGAGCATTAACTAAAGAAAATATAGACACAATAAAAAATATAGATAATGTAAAAAATGCAGAGGGAAAATTAACTGTAAATGGTGTATTAGAAAATGATAGTGATATTACATTATCAATGAATTTTATAGAATCAAATGAAATATCAAAATTCTATATTGTAGATGGAGAAAAATTTAGCGAAAACCAAAAAGGTATATGGCTAGACAACTTTTTTGCAAAAGAAAATAACTTAAAAATAGGAGATACTTTAAAAATAAAATACGATGGGTACACATTTGAAGAAAAAATATTAGGACTTATAAATGTGCCAGACCATGTTTATGATGTAAAAGATGAATCACAAATATATCCAGACCACAAATCATTTGGATTTGGTTATTTAAGTGTAAATGAAATAGAAGATTACATAAAAAAACAAGCAATGAAAGAAATGAATATAGAAGATCTTGAAACATTTAATAAAGCGGTAAGTAATTTTAACTATAAAGATTATCTAAAATATAACTATATAATGGTAGACATAGATGATAAAAATAAAACGAACGAAGTGAAAAACAAAATTGAAGATAAAATAGAAAATGCAGTATTAATAAATATTGAAGACACAGCATCATATGCACAATATCAAGGAGAAATAGAAGAGGGAGAAACATATATAGGAGTATTTTCTGGATTATTTTTATTTATTGCATTACTTTCTGTTGTAACTACAATGACAAGAGTTGTAAAAAAACAAAGACTACAAATAGGAACATTAAAAGCATTAGGTTTTAAGAAAAACAAAATTATATTACACTATATAGGCTATAGTTTTTGGATATCTCTAATAGCTTCAATATTTGGATTATTGGCTGGTAGATTCTTTATTGGAAATGTATTTATCGGAATAGAAATGAGCTTTTTCCAAATACCAAATGGAATGCCAATAATAAAAAATGATTCATATATAGTTGCAATACTTGTAATATTATGTGTATCATTCGTAACATATTTAGCAACAAGAAAGATCTTAAAAGAAAATACAGCAGACACATTAAGAAATGAAATTCCAAAAGTAAACAATAATTCTTTAAATATAACAACAATCGGAATTTTTAAAAACATGAATTTTAGCACCAAATGGAATATAAGAGATATATTTAGAAACAAAGCAAGAACAATTACAGGAATAGTAGGAATTACAGCTTGTGCAATGTTAATTGTATGTAGTTTGGGAATGTTTGATAGTATGAATTACTTTATAGATTTGCAATTTAGTAAAATTTTAAATTTTGAGTATAAATTAAGTTTAAAATCAGATATTAGTAAGGATTTATCAAATGATTTAACAAATAAATATGGAGATAACACATCACAAAGCTTATATATAGAAATAAAAGACAAAGATGGAAATAGAGAATCAAATAACATTTTTGTAACAGATAGTAAAGAATATATTAGATTTGTTGACAATAAAGATAATTTTATAAATTTGGATGATGATTCAGGAGTATATGTTACATACAAATTAGCCAAAACAAAAGGATACAATATAGGTGATGAAATATCATGGCATATTTCTGGAAATAATAAATACTATACTTCAAAAATAGTAGGATTCAATAAAGATCCACAAAATCAAAATATAACAATGACAAGAAAATATTTAGAAAGCTTAGGAATTGAATACACACCAGATTCTTTATATACAAATGTTGACTTAAGTAACAACAAAGAAATTGAAGGAGTAGAAGTAATATCTAATATAGACAAACTAAAAGAAGGTATGAATGGAATGCTAGAAACAATGAAAACTATGATTATGCTTATAATTGTTATAGCTGTTATTCTTGGAGTTGTAATTATATATAATTTAGGTATATTGTCTTATACAGAAAAACAATATCAATTTGCTACATTAAAAGTTTTAGGATTTAAAGATAAACAAATTCAAAAAATATTCATAAAACAAAATAATATAATAGCTACAATATCCATAATTTTAGGATTGCCAGCAGGATATTATTTAACAGATTGGATATTTAAAACAGCAATTGAAGAAAGTTATGATTTTGGAGCACATATAAATGTTACAACTTATATAATTGCAGCAATAGGAACTTTTGTTATATCTTATATAGTTTCTAAAATACTTGCAAAAAAGGTTAAAAAAATAGATATGGTAACAAGCTTGAAAGGAAATGAATAAAAAACAAATGGAGGTGTAATTGTAAAAATGAATGTATTTACAGGACTTTTAATACCATTTTTGGGAACAACACTTGGAAGTGCCATGGTATTTTTGATGAAAAATAAACTAAACTCAAAGGTAGAAAAACTATTACTAGGATTTGCCTCAGGAGTGATGATAGCTGCATCAGTATGGTCATTACTAATACCATCTATTGATATGGCAAAAGAGCAAAATATAGTATCTTGGATTCCTGCGGCAGTAGGATTTATGCTAGGAATTGTGTTTTTGCTTATTTTAGATAGTGTAATACCACATTTACATTTAGAAAGTACAAAGCCTGAAGGAATAAAAACAAAATTGAAAAAAACAACAATGATGGTATTTGCTGTAACTCTTCATAATATTCCAGAAGGAATGGCAGTTGGAGTTTCTTTTGCAGGAGCTTTAATAGGAAATACTGGAATTACAATTACAAGTGCATTTGCATTAGCAATAGGTATAGCAATTCAAAATTTTCCAGAAGGAGCTATAATTTCGATGCCACTAAAAGCAGAAGGGGTATCTAAACCAAAAGCATTTTTATATGGTACTTTATCTGGAATAGTAGAACCAATAGGAGCTATAATCACTATATTATTAACCAATTTAGTTGTGCCAATTTTACCATATTTACTAGCATTTGCAGCAGGAGCTATGATTTATGTTGTAACAGAAGAATTAATACCAGAATCACAAAGTGGTGAACATTCAAATATAGGTACAATAGGTGTGGCAATAGGATTTGTAATTATGATGATTTTGGATGTAGCGTTAAATTAGGAGGAAAAAATATGATTAAATTAGTATTAGTAAGACATGGTCAAAGCATGTGGAATTTAGAAAATAAATTTACAGGATGGACAGATGTTGAATTATCAGAAAAAGGAATAGAAGAGGCAAAAGAAGCGGGAAAAATATTAAAAGAAGAAGGATTTAATTTTGACTTGGCATATACATCAGTTTTAAAAAGAGCAGAAGATACATTAAGCTATATTTTAAAAGAAATGGGAGAAGAAAACATAGAAATAAAAAGAAGTTGGAAATTAAATGAAAGACATTATGGTGCTTTACAAGGACTTAATAAAGATGAAACAAAAGAAAAATATGGAGAAAAACAAGTATTACTATGGAGAAGAAGCTCAGATGTTAGACCACCAGAGCTTGATAAAAATGATGAAAGATATCCTGGAAATGACCCTAAATATAAAGATTTAAGTGAAAATGAACTACCAAGAACAGAAAATCTTATAGATACAATAAAAAGAGTTACTGAATATTGGAATTCAGACATTAAGCCAGAATTAGAAAATGGAAAAAGAATTATAATTGCAGCACATGGAAATAGCTTAAGAGGATTAATAAAATATTTAGACAATATAAGTGATGAAGATATTATAAAATTAGAAATACAAACAGGTAATCCAATTTGCTATGAGCTAGATGATAATTTAAAACCAATAAGACATTACTATTTAAAAAAATAATAGATAGAAAAATGTTAAAAATTAGACCTAAATTGTTAAAAATTTAATAATTTAGGTCTAATTTTAGCAGAATTTATAAAGCATAGTATAAAAGCCTATATATAGCCAAAAATAAGGATATACCCCTATATTTACAAAATACTATATGGGGTATATAATACCCATGGAGGTGCAAAATGGACAAATGTTGTAAAATTTAGAAATAATGGATGAATTAGTAAGTCTGTTTAAAAAATTTAATAAATAAAAGAAAGGAAGGATTTAAAATGAAAGAATTAGAAATTAAAGTAAATGGAATGGTTTGTGGAGGATGTGAAAATAGAGTAAAAAATGCTTTATCAACAATAAGTGGAGTAGAAAAAGTAGATGCAAATTTTAGTACAGGAACAGTTAATATAACATCAAAAGAGGATGTAGATATTAATCAAATAAAAGAGAAAATAGTAGACCTTGGATTTGAAGTAGTAGAGGAATAAAAGTATGAAAAATATAATATTATCAATTGACGGAATGACTTGCAGTGCATGCTCAAATGGATTAGAAAAGTATTTAAATAAACAAAATGGGATATTTAATGCAAGTGTTAATCTTGTAATGGCAAATGCTACAATAACATATGATGAAAAAATATTAGACCAGGAAAAAATAGAAAAATATGTAAAACAAGCAGGATTTAAAAGTTTAGGAATGTTTAAAGAAATCAATATAGAAAAAAATAATAAAAAAGAAAAATACAAATTTATTATATTTACAGTTTTAGCAATTATTCTTATGTATATTTCAATGGGACATATGGTAGGACTAAAAAGTATAAGCTTTTTAGATCCACATAATAATCCTATAAATTATACAGTAAGTTTACTAATATTAACAATTGCATTTTTAATATATGGATACGATATTTTAAAAAATGGATACAAAAATTTAATTCATAAAATACCTAATATGGACACCTTAGTTACAATTGGAGTTATAAGTAGCTTTGGATATAGTTTATATGGAATGTATAAAATACTTAGTGGCAACATGCATTATGCAATGAATTTGTATTTTGAATCTAGTGCGATAATAATCTACTTTGTTAAGCTTGGAAGATATATAGATGGAATAAGTAAAGATAAAACAAAAGAAGCAATACAAAAACTGGTCGAAATTACTCCAAATAAAGCAATTATTGAAGTAAATGGTACTCAAAAAGAAGTAACACTTGATGAAATAAAAAAAGGAGATATAGTAATTTCAAAAGCAGGAGATAAAATTGCAGTAGATGGAGAAATAATAGAAGGAAATACACATTTAGACGAATCATTTATAACAGGTGAAAGTAAACCTGTAACAAAAAATATAGGAGATGAAGTTATTGCTGGAAGTTTAAATTATGATGGTTTTATAAAATATAAAGCAGAAAAAATAGGGAAAGAATCAACCGTATCTGAAATTGTAAAATTAGTTATTGAAGCAAGTAACACAAAAGCCCCTATAGCAAAAATTGCCGATAAAATCTCTGGATATTTTGTTCCAACTGTTATAGTAATTGCAGTAATAACATTTATAGTATATTTAATTTTAGGTTATGGTATAGCTAGTGCACTAAGTACATTTATTACAGTATTAGTAGTTGCATGTCCATGTAGTTTAGGTTTAGCAACACCTCTTGCTATAGTTGTTAGTGAAGGAATGTGTGCAAATAATGGAATATTAGTAAAGAAAAGTGAAATATTAGAAAATGCTTCTAAAATAAACACAATAGTATTTGATAAAACAGGAACATTAACATATGGAAAACTAAAAATTTCTAAAATATATAACTACAGCAAACTATCTACAAATGAGTTAATAAAAATAGTAGGGAGCATAGAAGAAAAGTCAACACATCCAATAGGAAAGGCATTTGTAGACTATATGGAAAAAAACAAAATTGAAAGGAAAAAAGTAAAAGAATTTAAAAATATTTCAGGTTTTGGAATAATTGGAATAATCGAAAATGAAAAAATAATCTTAGGAAATAGAAAAATAATAGAAAAATTTTCTATAAAAAATAACTATTTAGATGACGAAAAAAAATTAGCACTAGAAGGAAATAGCATAATTTATGTTGCAAATGAAAGCAAAATACTAGCATTAATAGGTGTTAATGATATTGTAAGAGAAAATGCAAAAGACGTTATTGGAAAATTAAAAGAGTTAAAAATTAATTCAATTATGCTAACAGGAGATAATAAAGAAACAGCAGAAAAAATAGGACAAGAGCTAGGAATAACAGAAGTAATTTCAAATGTTTTACCATCACAAAAATCAGAAACAATAAAAATGTTAAAAGCAAAAGGAAACAAAGTTATGATGTGTGGAGATGGAATAAATGACAGTCCAGCCCTAACAAATGCTGATATTGGTGTAAGTGTAAAAAGCGGAACTGATATTGCGATGGATTCAAGTGATGTTATTTTAACTAAAAATGATTTAAATTCAGTTTTGAAACTTATAAAAATTAGTGAAAAAACAATAAAAAATATAAAACAGAATTTATTTTGGGCATTTTTCTATAATTGTTTAATGATACCTGTTGCTATTGGAGTTTTAAAACCAGTAGGAATATCGATAAATCCTATGATTGCGAGTTTGGCAATGGTATTTAGTAGTTTAACAGTGATTTTGAATGCTTTGAGGTTGAAGAAATAGAAAATAATGCTTTAGCATTTTAGGGAGATTTTTATTTAGGGCTTTATGTGAGTGAGGCTAATAAATTGAGAGGGAAAATATAAAGTATTAAAATTATATGAAAAAAAGATTAGAAAATTAATATGAATTGAAATTATGTTGTAAGTTGAGTGGGAGAAAAACTCCCACTCAAACTAATCTCTGTCAAAACAAATAGCTTAAAAATTAATAGTAATAAACTTCTCCTGCAATAGAATAACCACTAGCAGATTGATTAGTTTTAATTCTTAATATGTAGTTATATCTGAACCATTAAGAGCTTTTGCAGAAAATAATACTTTTACAGTTTGTGATGAATCTGTAACTGTAAAAGAAACATCTAACCAGCCATAATATACTCCTGAAAATTTTGCTAATGTAGCACCAGTTCGTGAGACTTTTGAACTAATTGGATTATTTTCAGTGATTAAAGAATATTAACAAAAAGATTTTACATTTTTTTTTCGTATTTGGTCAATAGATTAACCACTTATCGCAAAAAAACACCGTTCATCATAATTATATTGAAAATTAATATATTAATCAGTATAATTTTAATAGGAGAGATTATGGATATAAAAATTTATAAAAAAACGAATAACAATCTTAATAAAAATGAGCTGAATATAACAATTGAATATAATATAAAAAATAGTGATTATTATGAATTAGAACAACTATTACTTCAATATAAAAAGAAAGAAGATATTTTTATAGTTAAAAATAATAGAAATGAATTAGTATATATAAATAAAAAAAATATAATAAAAGTTTATAGCAATAATAAGATAAATTATTGCAAAACGAATGATGATAATGAATATGTTATAAATAAAAAATTATACGAAATAGAAGATACATATAGTGATTTTATTCGAATATCAAAAAAATGTATAGTAAATATAAACCAAATTAAGTGTTTTGATATGAATTATACGCGGAAAAATTATAGTTAGACTTAGTGATGGTTCAGAAGAGATTGTATCAAGAAGAAAAATGGGGGAATATATATAGATATTTGGATGAAAGGAGACTATGATTATGAAAAAAATATATTATGTTGCCAAAAAAATTATAATATTTTTTTGCGGGCTGATTATATTTGATACTATTTTTATTGTAACAGAATTTCTTTTTTTTAGATTTTTGGGGTACTATATATCAATATTAGAAATATATTTAAAAAATTATAAAATACTTTTATTATGTTATACTTGGATTTATATAATAGTAAATATTGCCATATATGTTTATGATAAGTATTATATTATTAAAATAAACGATTTATTGACAAAAATAAAAGGGGGTGAAAATAATGAAAAAAATAAATTAATTAAAGTAATTATAGCTTTGATAACTTTGTGTATTTTTGCTATTATATTAGCTGTAGGAATCCCTTTGTATAATTCATATAAATTTGAAAATTATGATAAAGAAGAACTTATAAAATACCTAACTGGAATTGAAGAAGAAGGCAAAAGACAAGAAGAGATAGAAAAAGCATTAAAAAATGGCTGGATTACTGAAAAAGATTTAAAAAATGCAAACTAAAATTATTGAATTGTTATAATGAGATTGGAAAATACATAAGATTTTTTAGCACTTCCTAAAGATTATACTTTAGGAAGTGTTTTTACTATTTTATAACAGCATCATTTACTGTAAAACCTTCAAGAGAATTTTCCTTTGTTTGTATACAAATGTAATTTCGGCTCCTGTTAATCCTAATTTATCATGTAGTTCTATTCTTGGAGCATTTTCTAAACTCACTTTAATATAATTTGACATTGTTAATTCCTCCTTTAAATATATTATGATTATTTTATAACAAAATACGAAGAAAAAACAAATACGCACTTTAAAGTAACTATGTACTAAATTTATTATTTGTGATATAATTTGAACAAATTTAGGAAAGAATTTAAATAAAATGCTAGATGTAATGACAGATTTTGGTAATTTTTATAAAACACAGATAAAATAAATAGTTAAAAAAGTATAAATAATAAACTATTATATAAAATGTTGTATGGGAGAAAAAATGAATATATTAAAACCACAAGTTTATAATAAAAAGTTAAACAATCAAAAATTAATGAATGTAATAGATAATGGAAAAATACAATATTACAATTTTGAAAATGAGGAATGTGACAATATAAATTTATATGAAAATGAATTTGAATATTGTAAATTTGATAATATTTGTCTTCAAGATAAAATTTTGGAAAAAGTATCATTTAAGAATGTAATATTTAATCAATGTAATTTTTCAAATACTGAATTTAATGAATGCACATTTATCAGGTGTGAATTTTATAATTGTAAAATTGCAGGTTGTAATTTTATAGAAAATAGGTTGTATAATGTTAAATTTGAAGAAACAAACGCAAGTTATATGAATTTATCAATGGCTAGTATAGAAAATATTTTATTTAAAAACACAATGCTAAAAAATAGTTATTTTCAAGAAACTAAAATAAAAAATCTTTATTTTGATAATGCAGATTTATCTAAGGCACAATTTTTTAAAACTAGTTTAAATGGAATAGATTTATCAAATTGCAAAATAGAAGGAATTGCAGTTTCTATAGATGATATAAAAGGAGCAATAATAGACCAACTTCAGGCTGTGGATTTGTTATATTTAATAGGAGTGAAATTGAAGTGAAATTTAAAAAATAGTTTAATTAATATATGTACTAAGAAAATTTTGATTTTTTTAGTAAAGTATGCTATAATAAAAGTTATAAGCGCGAGCAAATTTGTGCTTTTGCAACTATTAACTAACAGGAAAAACAGGAGGAAGAAAATGACAGATAAGATTTTTTTGGAGAAAAAACGAGAGGGAAACTGTAAAATAGACATCGAACAGGCAAAGAAAGAATGGAACCCGGAAACATGTGTGATTTACCGGATGGATTCTTTCAGTGGAGGGCTATTTATACCGATTTATCGACTAGTAGAACATAACCCTTTGGATCCAGAAGAACCGATAACGAAAGTGAATATAAGTCGAAAAACAGCGTTTAGACTTATAAAAGCGTTGAAACTTTCACCTGAAAGTAATATTATTTTTCCAAGTTGTATAAAATACTATAGTGAAAAATAATTTTCAACCTAGCCATCGCTAAATAGTGGTGGCTAGGCTTCTTTTTTGGAAAATTAAATATAGTTTAAGTTTGACTAAAATTTTATCATCTTATAGAAAAATTATAGCACAAAGCCTAAGAGGATTGAATTCACCAATAAATTATGATATATTGTAATGAATTAAAAGTAAAAAAATTAAGTTTTACTTATTTCTAATAAAGAAAGTCAGGTTATAAAAATGAAAGAAAATAAAATAGTTGAAGTATCTGTAATTATGGGAAGTGATTCAGATTTAAGTGTTATGGTTGAATGTTTTAAAATTTTAGATGAATTTGAAATAAAATATGACATAAATATTTTATCTGCACATAGAACACCAGAAGAACTTGAAATTTATATAAATAAAACAAAAAAAGAAAATGTAAAAGTGATTATAGCTGCAGCGGGAGGAGCTGCACATTTAGCAGGAGTTATAGCTTCAAAAACATTATGTCCTGTTATTGGAGTTTCGATTTATACAAAGAGTTTAAATATTAGGTATAGATAATTTAGAGATTAAAGAAAAAATTGTAGATTATAATCAAAATCAAACTAAAAAAGTATTGATAAAAAATGAAAAAATACATAAATTAGGCTACGAAAAATATATGGAGGAAATGAAAAATGAACAAAAAAATATATGAGGGGAAATCAAGAGATATTTATCAGATAAGTGATAAAGAAATAGTTATTGTTGCAACAGATAGAATATCTATGCATAAAGTTTTACCATATTTAATTAAAGATAAAGGAATTATTTTAAATAAAATGGCAGAATTTTGGTTTGAAAAATATAAGGATATTATAGGAAATCATATGATAACTACAGATAACAAGTTAATGCCCAAACAATTTCAAAGTAAAGAATATAAAGATAGATGTATGTTAGCCAAAAAGGTTAAAATGCTTCCGTTTGAAATAATAGTAAGAGGATATATAACAGGAACATGTTGGGAGGAATACCAAAAAGGAAATGATATATGTGGAATTAGATTACCCCAGGGATTACTTGAATCTGAAAAACTTGAAGAACCTATTTTCACGCCAACAACCAAAGAACAAAATGGTAAAGATACAAATATAAGTTATACTGAATTTTCAAATATAGTAGGAAAGGAAACAGCAGAAAAAATAAAAAGAATATCAATAGAAATATATACTAATGCACATGATTTTTTATTAACTAAAGGGATTATTTTAGCAGATACCAAAATGGAATTTGGAATTGATGATGAAAATAATTTAATTTTAGCAGATGAAATATTAACACCAGATTGTAGTAGATTTTGGAGTAAGAAGAATTATAAAATAGGAAACAATCAACAAAATTATGATAGAGAAGAATTAAAAAGATATATTAAAGAAAATGGTCTGACTGAAGATGTAATAAATAATATTCCTAATTCGATACTTGAAGGAGTAGAAAGAAGATATAGAGAAATATATAATATAATATTATAATTTTATTGGAAAAGAGGAAATATGAATAAACAGGAAATATATAATTTTATAAAAAATAGGAATATATGGTATGAAATAACAGAACACAAAGCAGTTTTCAATATGGAAGAATTATCAGAGATTAAAGTGCCATATCCAGAATATGATGCAAAAAATTTATGTATTCGTGATGATAAGAAAAGAAATTATTATTTAATAACTGTTAAGGGGGATAAAAGAGTAAATCTAAAGGAATTTAGAAGAAATAATGAAACAAGACCTTTAAGTTTTGCTTCTGAACAAGATTTAAAAGATATTATGAATTTAATTCCTGGGTCAGTAAGTCCATTTGGTTTATTAAATGACAAAGAATTAAAAGTGAAATTTTACATAGATAGAGATTTTTTTAATGATAAAAAAATAATTGGAATACATCCAAATGATAATACAGCAACTGTATGGTTGAATATTGAGGATTTAATTGAAATAATAAAAGAACATGGGAATGAAGTTAATATTGTAGAGCTTTAAAAAAAGAGTAATTCTTATGTGTAAAATAAATATAATAATGAATCAAAATTGATACTGTTCAAGGAAAAGCGTTAAAGGTACCATCTGAAACAAGAAGATTATTGTTTAAAGTGAACTCAAATTATTAGACAAAAAAGTTTAATAATTTGAGTTTATTTCATTTATCTGTCTTTTTTATTTTATATAAAATTAAAAAATTCAATAATTTTTCAAGGTTCATATTTTATATTATTAATGCAAAAAACATTGGAGGTAAATGAATGAAAAAGAAAATTTTAATAAGTATTTTAATAATATTATTGATCATAGGAGCTTTTTTGGTTGGAAGACAAGTAGGACTAAATACAGAAGATAGCAAAACAAAAACAATTATTACAGAAGAAACAGTGTCAAATCATGATATAAAAAAGACATTAACAGGTTCTGGTCAGGTATCAGCGAAAACAACTGAAAAAATGGAATTGACGACAACAAAATATTTTAAAGCAATATGTGTAGAAGCGGATGACACTGTATTAGAAGGCGAAAATATATTAGAATATACAAATGGAACATATTTAGTGGCTCCATATGATTGCTATATAACAGAACTTAATTTACCAGATTTAAATGGAAAAATTTTAAATAGTCATTATATAGGAAAAGTAGCAATTCTTTATATTACGATATAAAATAAATTAAAATTTTGTTTCTTTTTGAACTTTTTATGTTATAATTCAAATGTGCATAAATAAAAGAAAGGGGAGAGTTCAATGAGTTTAACACTAAAAAATGTATCCAAATCATTTGCTGGTAAAAAGGCAGTAGACAATATTTCATTTAGTTTAACAAAACCAGGGGTATATGGTTTACTTGGAACTAATGGTGCGGGAAAGACAACGACAATTAGAATGTTACTTGGAATTATTAAAAAGGATAGTGGAGAAATTACTTGGAAAGGAAAGTCTGTAGATAGAAAGAATGTTAGGTTTGGTTATTTACCAGAAGAAAGAGGTGTATATCCAAAAACTAAAATATTTGATCAATTAATGTACTTTGCAGAATTAAAAGGAATGCAAAAAGATGAAGCAGTAAGGTCAATAAAAAAATGGGCTAAAGAATTAAAAGTAGAAGAATATTTGCAAATGCCAGCTGAAAAACTATCAAAAGGAAATCAACAAAAAATACAATTCATGACAGCGATTATACATGATCCAGAATTAATTGTATTAGATGAACCTTTCAGTGGATTAGATCCAGTTAATACTGAAATATTAAAAAATATTATAATTAACTTAATAAAAAATGGAAAATACATAATAATGTCTGCACATCAAATGGTGACAATTGAAGAATTTTGTAGCGATATTTTGATACTAAATAAAGGAAAAACTGTGCTACAAGGAAATCTAAAAGAAATAAAAGAAAAATACCCTGCAAATAGTGTAGAAATAGATGTAAAGCAAGATATAAAAAAATACATTGATGAATTTAACTTAGAAATAGAAAATGAGACAAATAATAACTATGTGATAAAAATATCAGATGAAGAAAAAGCACATAAACTATTAAATAGACTTGTTACAGATAAAATTAATATTGACAAATTTGAAATTCAGAAACCTACACTAAACGATATTTTTATAGAAAAGGTAGGTGAATAATGATGAGAGATATTTTTACCGTAATGAAATTTACAATGAAGGATATGGTGAAAAGAAAATCATTTATAATATCAACATTAATTATTTTAATTTTTATAATAATTGGTTTTAATGTACCCAAATTAATTAAAAGTTTTAACGGAGATAATTCTGGAGATAAACTATTAATCATAGACAGTAAAAACGTATTTGAAGGAACATTAGAAAGCTTAAAAAAGATGGATTTAGGTTATGAATTTGAAATAACAAATGAGGATTTAAAATTTGAAGATGTAAAGAAAAAAATAGAAGATAAAGAAATAAAAGAAGCGATAATTATAAATCCTGAAAATGAAAAAATAAATGTATCATATATTGTAGAAAATAAAACAATAATGAGTGAGGTACCAGAAGGATGTATGAATGCATTAACATCATTATACTCTAACTTAAAAATATCTAAATTAGGATTAACGGAACAACAATTACAATCAATTACTCCAATCTTTGAATTTAGCATAGAACAAACAGAAGAAAAAAGCGCAAGTGGAAATATTTTTGCAATGATGCTAATGTCAATGGTGTTATTTTATGCGATATACTTCTGTGCATACCAAGTATCAAGTTCAATAACAACAGAAAAAACGTCAAAAATAATTGAAACACTTGTAACATCTACAAGTCCTAAAACAATAGTGATTGGAAAAACAATTGGGATAGGACTAGTTGGCTTAGCTCAAATGATATTAATAGTTACTACAGCTTTAATAAGTGCAAAAACATTTTTAGAACCAGGGGTATTAGATTCTGTTTTGGATATGTCTAATATTACGCCATATTTAGGAATAATGACAGCGATTTATTTTATACTAGGCTATTTGGCTTATGCTTTATTATATGCACTAACAGGCTCTACAGTAAGCAAGCCGGAAGATATACAATCTGCTAATTCGCCTGTTGCAATACTAGCTGTAATTGGATTTTACTTATCATATTTTACTATGATGAATCCTACAAGTGAGCTTAATTTATTTGCTTCATTGTTTCCAATATCAGCACCATTTTGCATGCCATTTAGAATTATGATGGGGCTGGCAAATTTTACAGATGTAATAATGTCAATTGCAATTTTAGTTATTACAATAATTGTTATTGCTAATGTTACTATAAAAATATATTCAAATGCAATACTGAATTATGGAACAAAAATGAGTATTAAAGATATTATTAAAATGTATAAGGAAAAACAAAGCTAATAAAATAGTTAGATATTACTTTAAGATCGCTTGGAATATAGCGGTCTTTTTGCAGGCTTTAAGGCGAAATCTACCAACAGTAGATTGCAAAAATAAATGAAAAATTATACTATTTTTATAAATATTTTTGAAGGAGCAAAAAACATGGATAATAAAAAGTTTGGAGATTTTATAAAAGAATAAAAAAAAGAAAGAAAACTAACATAAAAAGAACTTGGAGAAAAATTAAATATTACAGACAAAGCAATATCTAAATGGGAAAGAGGATTAAGTTTTCAAGATATAGCGGTTTTAAAAGATTTAACGGAATTTTTTGAGGTAGAAATATCAGCGCTATTAAATGGAGAAAGAGGAAAAAAGCAAGAAATAGATTTAGAAAAAGCAATTCAGGAAGCTATAGAAAATTATAAAAATATAGAAGAAAAAATAATTTGTTTTATGGCAGCAATATTTACAATAGTTAATATTGCATTTTTGTGTAATAATGAAACAAATCTTATAAAGAAAAGCGGAACAATTACTCTTGCAGAAATTTCAATGAATAAAACGAAATTAGAATCCGTATATTGTATGACTTATAAAAATATTCAAATAATGAAAAAAATATAAAATAAATGCACCATTTTAGACTCTAAATGCAATCTCTTATATAGAGGTGATTAAAAATGACAAACATATTAGTAGTAGAAGATAATCTTAATTATTTAAAAAAAATAACAAATATATTGTCGGATTTAAGTATAAAAGTAAATTTATGTAAAATTGCTATAGATGAAAGTGAAGCAATAGATATAATTAAAAATACTCAGAATAATATTGATGCTATTTTAATAGATTTAAAAATGGTGAATAGTAATGAAGTTCAAATATTTGACTATATAGAATCTAATAAATTAATGCAATTTAAAAATTCTATTATAGTCGTATCAGGCGAAAATGGTACAGAGGTAAAATTAAAAAATAATGCTTACTTGTTTTCATATATTTCTGAAAATACAGATATTAGCAAAATAATAATGGAAATAGAAAAATTAGCGAAAATAAAAGAAGATGAAAAATCTTTAATAGAATATAAAATTTGTAATGAATTAAAATATTTACAATATAATTTTTCATATGTAGGAACTAAATATTTAATGGAAGCGATTCTTTTACTATATTATAATAAATTATGGGAAGATATAAAATTAGAAAAAGAAATTTATCCAATAATTTCTAAAAAGTATAAAAAAAGTGTAAATAGTATAAAATGTAATATTATTTATGCTACAAATGAAATGTTTTTTGATTGTAATCAAGAAACATTATTATCGTATTTAGAGGAATATTCATTATTGAAGCCAGGACCTAAAAAAATAATTTTTTCTGTGTTAGAAAAAATAAAAAAACCTAGTGTCTAAAACGACACTAGGCGAAGGCTCAGAAAAGTTGAATTGTTTACAAAATATTAAAAAAATACGTTATACTATCAAGTAAGGCTGTAGCTGTATGAAATGTAAGCCTTTCTATAAGCACCACTTGGATTACTTCCGCCAGGGGCAGTGTAAGCATCAAAATATATCTGAAGAATGTCACCCTTAGACACGTTTGTTTCAAGAGCAAATAAGTGTCCTTCATTATAAATAAAATGATTAGTTACGGAAGTACCTTTTGTCCGATTGTAAATAGTTACTTTAAGTGCTAATGAACCAATTTGATCATTCGGACTAAATGCACCATAAACAATTAAGCGACCTCCAACTCCCATTGTTTTTCGAGGAGTAAGGTTGGTATTGGTCATATAAAATGAACCTACATCGTGCACTCCGGATTCCCATAATGAATTACTTGCATATGTTGAGACTTTGTTGTTAGCAGTAGTAGCAGCAAATGTAGGTACGGCACTTGTCACACAAAGAGTCAAAGCTAAAAATATCCCCATAAGCTTCCGTTTTAAAAATCCTTTCATGATAAAACCTCCTAATGTTTATATTATTTGAGCCTTCTATATCTAAAAAAGTTAAAAATTAACTTCTTAGATGTTAAGAAACTTATGTGATAAAGTATAACATAACAAAAAATAGTAATGTTAAAAAGATAAAAAAGATAGAAATTTGTAAAATATTTACAGATCTTGTCGCTCTAGAACAATTTTTATATCTTTGGTAATATCAGGTAAATTTATTTTAAAATATATTGTAATATTATTGGTGTTTTTATTATACTTAGTTAAGTCAAAAGTTTGCGTATGAATAAATTGACCATCAGGTAAATAGCTCGTCATTGAATCCTCTGAACTGCTTTGGAGTGGGTAAAATTTATTTCCATTATTCGATTCAATATATTCATCATAGACCATTGATCGCCATTCTGCTGTTTCTTTCATTTTCCATTGTGTTAAATCATGCATTTTTTTATTTTTTATTTCTTCACTATCATTCTCATTATATATAGGGTTTACTTTAGTATTAAATTCTAATTTAAAACAAGTATTATATAAGGAAGCATCTGTAATATTTATTGTAGAATCATTACATTCTTTTACAGTGTAAATTATAGATTTCCTTGAATAAAATTTTTCTGAAATACTTGTTTCCAAATTCCAATTTCCATTAAGGGTTTGATTTATGGAATTAATATTTTGAATAGTTATTTTAGAAAAATTAAAATATAAATATTTACTTTTTGGATACTTATTAGAATAAAGATTGTAAACTAATTCTACGGAATTAGTTTCTGCTAATCTATTTTTTATATACCAATTAGAACCACTATTTATATTATTATCATTAAATTCATTATATGAATAATCAAGATCTTTTTCTTGACAATATTCTTTAAAGACCGTCTCATCTACACAATATAAAATTCTTTTTTCCTCATCAGTAACAATTAAATTGGGCAAAGTTATCCTATCAATAGAATCTATATTGATTGAATTATCAAATTTTATTTCTAAAGTAAAGCTAAGGTTAAAATCATCCATTAATAAATTTTTTATTGTAATGTCATTGGTATTTGAAGTAAGGTTTTCAAATTGGTCTTGTATATATCCATTTTCTATTGCTGTGTCTAGACCTTTACTATTATTAAAGAAATTTTTTATTAAACTAGATGCGAAAACAACACCTCCAGAAACAGTTATTAAACTTATAACGGTTATTATAAATTTTTTTAATAATAGTATTATTCCATATCTATTTTTGTTTTTGTACATAGTAGTATCTATACGATTAGTAACAGATTTAGGAATATCTTTATTATTTTTAAAATATTCAAAAAACAATTTGTCTATTTCATCATAATTATTTTTCATAAAAAAAACCTCCTTCAAAACATTTTTTTATTTTATCTTTGCTTCTTTTTAGTTTACTTTTTACAGTATTAATATTTAATCCAATAATTTTAGATATCTCAGTACAAGAATATCCACTGCAATAGAATAAAGTAAGTATTAATTTATCTTCATATTGTAGATTTTCAATTAATAATTCAAAATTTATTTTTGAATCAACTAAATATGTAGATTCATCAATTGATGTTGTAGATTCTTTTGTAATTATTTTTGTGTAAAGCTTTTCTTTCTTTTTTTTATTTTTATAAATTTTATTACATTCATTAATTAAAATTTTAATAATCCAGCTTTTAAAATTAGAATTATCGTTCAGTTTTTTTAAATGTTTATAAGCATTTATCATTGTTTCTTGAATTGCATCACAAATGTCATCATCATATTCTAATCGTGTTTTTGCTATTCTATACAAATCATTTTCAATAGTATGTATTAGGTCTGTAAAAGCATCAATTTCTCCTAATTTTGCTTTGACAATTAGTTCTTCATCCACTTGTAAACTCTCCTTTCTAATAAGTTAATAAAATTTTATGAAAATAATATGGTAGTATAATTATATACAAATTTTTTCCTCCTTTCTATATATTAAGATAGAAAATGTTATTAATTCAGTTGCAATTTTTATTAATAATATAAATAATAAAGTTATGGATAATGATGTTGTAAATGATAAAAAATGGATCAATTATTTGTTGTACATATTACGCGAAAACATAAAATACCAATCAGAGTAACTAATTTCTTGTATTTTTCGCATAAAAGTGGTAAAATATAAAAGCAAATAAGTCTAATTTTCTAAGTCACAAAGGGAGGAAAAATGTTTAAATTAGTATCAGAATACAAGCCAACAGGCGACCAGCCAAATGCAATAAAATACCTGTCAAAAGGAATAGAAGATGGCAAGAAATATCAAACACTTCTAGGGGTTACTGGTTCGCGGAAAAACATTTACAATGGCAAATATAATTAATAAAGTACAAAAACCAACCCTAGTATTAGCACACAATAAGACCCTAGCTCGGACAATTATACTCTGAGTTTAAAGAGTTTTTTCCTGAAAACAGAGTAGAATATTTTGTGTCATATTACGACTATTACCAACCAGAAAGCTACATAGCAGCATCAGACACATATATAGAAAAAGACGCTTCCATAAATGACGAAATAGACAAACTTCGTCATTCTGCAACACTTTCATTATTTGAAACAAGAGATGTAATAGTTGTTGCATCTGTAT
Source organism: uncultured Clostridia bacterium (assembly GCA_934141475.1). GTDB lineage: Bacteria > Bacillota > Clostridia > TANB77 > CAG-508 > CAG-269. The sequence continues at coordinate 14,265 of CAKPCG010000016.1, read as the reverse complement.
CTTGCATATATGGTTTAGGAGATCCAGAGGATTATCAAGAAATGATGTTATCTCTAAGACCTCAAATGGAAAAATCTAGAGATGATGTAATGAAAAAACTAGTAACAATGCAATATTCACGAAATGAAATTGATTTTAAAAGAGGAACATTTAGAGCCAAAGGAGACATTTTAGAGATATATCCATCATCTCAAAGTGAATCAGCATTAAGAGTGGAATTTTGGGGAGATGAAATAGAAAAAATATCTGAAATAAACCCACTAACAGGTAAAGCAATAGGAACAAGAAATCATGTATTAATACCACCTGCTTCACAATATGTAACAAGCAAAAGTAAGCTAGATAGAGCGATTGTAACAATAGAAGAAGAATTAGAAGAACGTATAAAGTATTTTAAATCCCAAAATAAACTAATTGAGGCTCAACGTATAGAAGAAAGAACAAATTTTGATATTGAAATGATGAAAGAAACTGGATTTTGTCAAGGAATAGAAAATTATTCAAGACATATGAGTGGAAGAAAAGCAGGAAGCCCACCATATACATTATTTGATTATTTTCCAAAAGATTACTTATTATTAATAGATGAATCACATGCAACAATTCCACAGGTTAGAGCTATGTATAATGGGGATAAATCAAGAAAAGATTCACTAGTAAATTATGGCTTTAGACTTCCATCAGCATATGATAATAGACCTTTAAAATTTGAAGAATTTGAAGAAAGAATAAATCAAGTAGTATTTGTTAGTGCAACACCTGCAGATTATGAAAAAGAACATTCAAAAGATAATGTTGTTGAACAAATTATTAGACCAACAGGACTTTTAGACCCTAAAATAGAAGTTAAACCAGTAACCAATCAAGTTGATGATTTAATAGAACAAATAAGAATAAGAGTAGAGAAAAAGGAAAGGGTATTAGTCACAACGTTAACTAAAAAAATGGCGGAAGATTTAACTGAATATTTAAAAAATTTGGAAATAAAGGTTAATTATATGCACTCAGATACCAAAGCATTAGAGAGAATGGAAATAATAAGAAACTTAAGACTAGGAGAATTTGATGTATTAGTTGGAATAAATCTATTAAGAGAAGGTCTAGACATTCCAGAGGTATCGTTAGTTGCAATATTAGATGCAGACAAAGAAGGATTTTTACGTTCAGAGCGTTCTTTAATTCAAACAATAGGACGTGCTGCAAGAAATACAGATGGAACTGTTATAATGTATGCAGATGTTTTGACAGAATCTATGGAAAAAGCAATATCTGAAACAAACAGAAGACGTAAAATTCAAACAGAATATAACCAATTACATGGAATTACACCAAAAACAATAAATAAATCTGTAAGAGATTCTATTCGTGCAGTTCAAACAGAAGATATTGGAGTTGAATTTAAAGCTGAAAAAGGTGAAGACATAAAAGAAACAATAAGTAAATTAACAGATGAAATGCTTGAATTTGCAAGTAAAATGGAATTTGAAAAGGCAGCAGAGGCAAGAGATAAAATAAAAGAATTAGAAAAATTAATTTAAAAAAATATATAAAAAAACATGCTTATTATATTAATTTATAAGCATGTTTTTTTACATTAGTTAACGCCTAAAGCATCCCAAACATCATCACAGTATATTTTCTTTTCAGAAGAAAATGGAAGCATTTTCATATCCATTAAAGGATTTAGTTCCTTTTGTAAATTAAATACTGCGTCATTTACTTTTGTTGGTGCTATTTTATCTGCTTTATTTGCAATTATAATGCAAGGTTTTCCAGAACGAACGATATAATTATACATTAATTTATCATTAGAAGTAGGAGAGTGCCTAATATCTATTAAAAATAAAATTAATGAAATTTGTTCTCTTTTAAATAAATATTCTTCTATAAATTGACCTACTTTTACTTGCTCTGCCTTTGACATTTTACTATATCCATAACCTGGTAAATCAACAAAATAAAAACTTTCATCTATATTATAAAAATTTATTTGTCTTGTTTTTCCAGGCTCAGAACTTGTACGTGCAAGTTTTTTTCTATTTATCATTGTATTAATAAAACTTGATTTTCCAACATTAGATTTTCCAACTAAAACGATTTCTGGTAAATTATTTTTAGGGTACTGTTTAGGACTTACTGCTGAAATTTCAAATTTAGGATTTTTTACTATCATAAAATAACCTCCGTAATTACATGTAATAAATTTTGTCTAGTTTATCTGTATCTATAAAGTAATTTTTTATATTTTCTGGAGTGTATTTTATTTCAAATTTTACAAAGTTATGTTTTTTTATTAAATCACTTACATCAGAAGTGTAAGGATGACTTTTAAAAATCATGTCAGAGCCATTTACTTGGTCACTTGAGCATAATATATAGTAATTTTTTCCTGTTTTTTCAACATTTACAATTTTTCCAGTTATAGATCTTGAGTTTTTTAATACTTTTTTGTAAGTTGAAATTGAAACCGAAAACATAAAAACAGAACTTATACCACCTAATAAACCTACAATTGCCAAAATACGTAAAATTATAAAAGCGAAAGATGAAGAGTGGATGCCAGAAAAGTCTGTAATGTAATTAGACGGATTATTATTTAAAATATATACATCACATTTATCTCCTAAACGTACAGTATTATGATAGCTACTTGCTTTTACTGTATAAGATTGTCCATTATATGTAAAACTTACATCTACTCTTGATATATCTCTATCTTTTTTATAAGGATCATCTAAAGGATTACCGATATTCTATAATATTTGAAACTACTCCTGAGATTTTTTCTCCATTTTCTTTTGCGTATTCATTTTTTTCTGAAAGATTTGTTACAATTGCAAGTAAAATACAAGCAAATAAAAATATAAATACCATTAATTTACGTTGAGCAATTAGATTACCTAGATATATATATTTTTTTTTTAGATTTTTTTTCATATGTTTCTCCTAATTTTATTATTTTACAACTTTTTCTATTTTTTCAGTACCACCCATGTAAGGTCTTAAAACTTCTGGAATAACAACACTGCCATCTGGCATATAATTATTTTCCATAACAGCAATTAACATTCTAGGTGGAGCAACAACAGTATTATTTAATGTATGTGCATAATAATTTTCTTTTTCACCTTTTATTCTAATTCCAAGTCTACGTGCTTGTGCATCAGTTAAATTTGAACAACTTCCAACTTCAAAGTATTTCTTTTGACGAGGTGACCATGCTTCAACATCACAAGACTTTGCTTTTAAATCAGCTAAATCTCCACTGCAACATTCTAATGTTCTAACAGGGATATTCATGCTTCTGAATAATTCTACTGTATATGACCACATTTTGTCATACCATTTCCAGCTATCTTCTGGTTCACATACAACTATCATTTCTTGTTTTTCAAATTGGTGAATTCTATAAACACCACGTTCTTCAATACCATGTGCACCTTTTTCTTTTCTAAAACATGGAGAATATGATGTCATTGTATAAGGCATTTTTGATTTATCTAATATTTGGTCTTTGAATTTTCCTATCATAGAATGTTCAGATGTTCCAATTAAATATAAATCTTCACCTTCTATTTTGTACATCATTGCATCCATTTCTTCAAAACTCATAACACCTGTTACAACATTTGAACGAATCATAAATGGAGGAATACAGTAAGTAAATCCTTTATTTATCATAAAGTCTCTAGCATATGCAAGAACAGCAGAATGAAGTCTTGCAACATCGCCCATTAAGTAATAAAAACCATTTCCAGAAACTCTTCTTGCACTATCTAAATCAAGTCCACCAAGAGCTTCCATGATTTCTCCATGGTAAGGTATTTCGTAATCAGGAACTACTGGTTCACCATATTTTTGAATTTCTACGTTTTTACTATCATCTTCACCTATTGGAACAGAAGGATGCATTATATTTGGAATTTTCATCATTCTTGATTTTATCTCCTCTGCAAGTTCGTCTTCTAAAGCTTCATTTCTTTCAAGTTTTGTATTTATTTCTTGAACTTGTTGTTTTATTTCTTCTGCTTCAAGTTTTTCACCATTTTTCATTAAATTTCCGATTTGGTTACTTAATTTTTTTCTTTCACTACGTAGATTATCCCCATTTAGTTTTGCCTCACGATTTTTTTTATCAAGTTCTAAAACTTCATCTACTAAAACCAATTTTTGATCTTGGAATTTTTTCTTTATATTTTCTTTTACAAGATCAGGATATTCTCTTAAAAATTTAATATCTATCATAAAATCACTCCTTCTAATCTAAAAACAAAACCATTATATAATATTTGTACTTATATATCAAGGCTTTGCGAATAAAAAATAAATATTTGGCATATTATATAATAAAATGAGAGGATGGTAAGTAATGGATAATGAGTATATAAAAGATGATAAAATAAAAGATAAAACAGAGGAGGAAAAAAATAGAGAATTATTAGCAAATATAGTAAAAACAAGAGAATATTTAAAACAAGCACATAAAAATTTTGAATTTGCAGAAAAAGATTTAATAGATTATTTTGCATATGATATAAAAGCAAATCAAGCTAAATTAGATTATTTAATAAAACTTGCAAAATCAAAGGGTTTAGTAATGAATTTTTATGTTTTAAATGAATTAGATTTTATAGGTGATGTTGTATAAAATACTTAAAACTTAGGTGAAATACCACTACCTTTAGTGGTTAAAAACGAAAACATTTTTAAGTAAAATATTTTAAAATACTTTAAGGAGGCAAAAAAATATGAGCAAATTATATGATAAATTTGTACTTTTAAAAGCTTCAAATAAGGACAAACTATATCTTTTTGAAAGTGGAATATTTTATATTGCTTTAAACGAAGATGCAGCTAAACTTTCAGAAATTTTTGGATTTAAAATAACAAATTTAAACGAAAATACAACAAAATGTGGATTTCCTAAAAAAAGAATAGAATATTATGCTACAATTTTAGAAAAGTTAAATATTGAAGTAGAAAAAGTATCATTAAATGAAGAAGAAAAAAGTATAGAATGTGAAAATTTTGATGAAAATCAATTTAAAAATATTGCTATAAAATTAGCTAAAATTGATTTTGATAATTTGACATTTAAACAAGCATTTGAAATGTTATATGATATGAGTTTAAAAACTAGAAAAATATTAAAATTAGAAGAATAAAGTTTAAAAAATCCTATTAATAAGAGCTATAAACTAAAAAATAAAGTAAATGGCTATATTGAGGGATTTTTTTGACGTTATATACTTGCAATTTAAAATAAAATACTGTAAAATAAATCCATCAAAATAAGGGGAACAAATGGAGGAATAAATGGCAAAATCACCAAAAACAATCTTTGTATGCAATGAATGTGGATATGAAAGTGCAAAATGGATGGGAAAATGCCCTGCATGTAATAGTTGGAATACATTTTTTGAACAAAAAATCGAAAAAATAACAGAAAATGGAGTAAAAAAAATAAAAGAAAGAAATGAGCCTAAAGCTTTAAACTCATATAAAGGACAGGAAGTAGCCAGAATAACAACAGGATTTGGTGAATTAGATAGAGTTTTAGGTGGAGGAATAGTAAAAGGGTCTTTAATATTACTTGGAGGAGAACCAGGAATTGGAAAATCAACTTTAATACTACAATTATGTAATAAAATTCATGGTGAAGGAAAAGTACTTTATGTATCTGGAGAAGAATCTGCAGAGCAAATAAAATTAAGAGCAGATAGACTAGGGATTGATAATAATGACATACTATTTTTAGGGGAAACAGATATATCTATAATAAATGAAAATATTGAAGAATTAATGCCAAAACTTGTAATAATAGATTCAATTCAGACAATGTATTCAGATGAGATATCTGCAGCTGCTGGAAGCGTAAGTCAGGTAAGAGAAATAACATCACAAATAATGAGAATGTGTAAATCAAAAGGTGTTACAACAATAATAATAGGTCATGTAACAAAAGATGGCACAATTGCAGGGCCAAGAGTCTTAGAACATATGGTAGATACAGTTCTTTACTTAGAAGGAGAAAGGTATTTTTCATATAGAATATTAAGAGGCGTAAAAAATAGATTTGGTTCAACAAATGAAATTGGAATGTTTGAAATGAAGGGAGAAGGTCTAGTTGAAATAACAAATCCATCAGAAATTTTAATTTCGGAAAGAGATGACAATCCATCAGGTTCAGCCATAGTTGCAACTATGGAAGGAACAAGACCTATGTTAATAGAACTTCAAGCTTTAACTACCCTAAGTGTATTTGGAATACCAAAAAGAACAGCAAATGGACTTGATTATAATAGACTTGCTGTATTAATAGCGGTTTTAGAAAAAAGAGCCAATTTAAATATTGGAGGGCAAGATATATATGTAAATGTAGTTAGTGGAATGAAACTAAATGAGCCATCAATAGATTTAGGAATACTTTGTGTTTGTGCATCAAGTTTTAAAAATGTACCAATTCCAAAAGATACAGTAATAATGGGAGAAGTAGGATTAACAGGAGAAGTTAGAAGAATAAACCTAATAGAAAAAAGATTAAAAGAAGCAGAAAAAATGGGATTTAAAAGATGTATAATTCCAGAAAACAATAAAAAATACTTAGAAGAAAGCTATAAAATGCAAATTGTAGGAGTAAAAGATATAAGGCAAGCTTTAAAATCTTTAAATATTGTACACCAAAAAGAACGGTTGTTAATAGCTTAAAAAGAATGGAGAGATAATAATTTTTAAAGAAACTATATTAAATATAATATATCCAAAAGTATGCTATATATGCGGAAGCAGTAAAGATAGCTATTTATGTAAAAAATGTGAAAATAAATTAAAACAATATGCTGTAAATGGGAAAGATATTTATGTAGACAAATATTTTGAAATACATTACTATATCTTTAAATATGATGAAGTTGTAAGAAAACTAATTTTAAATTATAAATTTAGAGAAAAAGCCTATTTATACAGAAGTTTTATGCAATTTTTTTCAAACAATTATATTGATAAAATAGATTTTGAAAATTATGATATAATAATGCCTGTACCTATAAGTAAAACAAGAATGAAAAATAGAGGTTATAACCAAAGTTTGTTAATAGCAAAAGAAATATCTATTTTAAAAGATATAAAATTAAAAGAAAAAATATTAATTAAGCAAAAAAATAATAATGTACAAAGTAACTTAAATAAAGAAGAAAGACTTGAAAATGTAAAAAATGTCTATAAAATACAAAATGAAAAAATAATAGAAAACAAAAAAATATTGGTTGTAGATGATATATTTACAACAGGTTCAACAGTAAATGAATGTGCCAGAATCTTAAAGGAATTTGGAGCAAAAAAAATAGATATACTAACAATAGCAAAAGATTAAAATAGAAAGGATGATTTTTAGATGGATGATTTAATAGAAAGTATATTAGATTATATACGTTCAGATTATACAGATTATGCAATAATGATAAATGGAGAATGGGGTTCTGGAAAAACATATTTTTGGAATAATCAAATAAAAAAGAAAATAGATTCTTTAAAATTAAATGGTAAAAGATTTACAACTATATATATGTCTTTATATGGAATTTCAAACTTAGAAGAAATAAGTAAAAAAATATTTATGGAAACTTCTCAGCTCATGGATAAAAACTTAAGAAAATTTATGAATGCAAATGGTATAACAACAATACCTGAATATGCAAAAACAGGAATAGATATGGCAAACTTTTTTGGAACATCATCAAATGGTGGAAAATTAGATTATGAAGAATTTTTCTCAACAGATGATAAAGTATTGTGTTTTGATGACCTAGAAAGAGCTAATGTTGATGTAATAGATATTTTAGGCTATATAAATAACTTTGTTGAACATGACCATATAAAAACAATAATAATATGTAATGAAAAAGAATTATCAACAAAGATAAAAAATAGTAATCTTGAAATGAAAACTTTTATTGCAACATATTTATTAGATAAACAAGGAGAATTAAAAAAGACAGACAAACCAATGGTTCAAAAAATACAAGAAAAAATTGAACATGTTTTTGACAAAGCAATAGATTATGAAAGAATTAAGGAAAAATTAATAGGAGAAACTTTTGAATATGCTCCACAATTTGATTATATTATAAATGGAATACTAATGAGATTTGAATCAAATAGAGAGTTAATAAGATTTTTAAGAGAAAACACAGAACTTATTATAGGAACATTTAAAAAAAGTGGGACAAGCAACTTACGTATTTTAAAACATGCTCTTAATGATTTTAGTAAAATATTTGAAGAAGTAAATAAATTTTTTCCGAATACAAACAATAGAGTTATGCAAACAATGCTTATATTTACAATAGCTGTATCTTTTGAAATAAAAGCAGGAAAAATAACAAAAGAAAAATTTAAAAATATAAAAGACAATGAAGAATATAAATCAATTTTAGTATCTTCAAGAGTTTTAATGGATAATAGACAATTTTATATAAAAGAATTTGATGGAAACTACTACTATAATTTTAAAGCAGATTATAGATTCTTTAAATTCATAGAATACTATATTAGAACAAGAATTTTTGATATGAAATTATTTAAAGCTGAAATGGAACTTGTAAATACAAGCCCAAAAGCAAAAAAAATGCCTGCATACAAAAAAATACTAGTAGAAGAATATTGGAAAGTTCAAGATGAACAATTTGTAAAAGTTGTTAATGAAACATTAGAAGAAGTTAAAAAAGGCGAAATTGAGTTAATAGATATAGTAAAACTATTTGAATATTTTATATATTTTTCAAAAAGTGGATTAATAACAAATGACATAAAGACTTTAAAAACAATATTTTTAAATGGAATGAATTTATCATCATTACATTCAAGTTATTGTAATAACTTAGATGAAGAATTAGGAAAAGTTGTAATAAGAGATAATGAAAAATATTCTAAAGAAGAAATGGAAGAGATTTTAGCAAGATTCGAAGAATTAAATGAACAGCTTCTTGAAAAAGAATATAAAGAAAAGGCAGATGAAATCTTTAAATGTATACCTATGAAAATGGAACAATTTTATGAAAGATTTGATAAAGAATGTACAAATATTCCAATATTAAAATATTACGATTCTTTCCAAGTATTCCAAAGAGTATCATGTGCAAGTAATGAAGACATAGTTGCAATAAAAGAAAAAATTATAAAAAGAGCAAAAGAAAATCCAGAGGTTTTACAAGAAGAAATGTTTAATTTAAGTAAATTAAAAAGATTAATGGATGAATATATAAACGGAAAAGAAACTACAATTAAAGTTGTTTTATTAAGAGAATTTGCAAAAGAATTAGGGGAAATAGTAGATAACAAATAAAAATTTAATATTTTTTTAGAGTATATCTTTAATTTGTAAAAGTTTTTCACGAAATCTAAAAAACTTTCATAAAATATACAAGAAAATAAACTTTTATGAAAGGAAATAGAGAAAAATGTCAAACTACATAATTGAAGGTGGAAAAAGACTTTTTGGTGATACATATGTATCAGGCTCAAAAAATGCATCATTACCTATAATGGCTGCCAGTGTTTTAAATAGAGGAATAACCAAACTTTATAATGTTCCTAATATTCATGATACACAAATGATGATCGAAATATTAAAAAACATAGGATGTAAAGTAAAAAGAAATCAAAACAAAATTGTTATAGATTCAAGAAATGTAAATAAGTTTGAGATACCAGAGAATTTAATGAATCAAATGAGATCTTCTGTTATATTTGCAGGAGCTATATTAGGAAAATATAATAAGGTTAAATTTTCATACCCAGGGGGATGTGATATAGGCTCAAGACCTATAGATTTACATCTAAAAGGATTTGAAAAATTAGGAGCAACCATTACTAAAAGTTTTGGAAAGATAGTATGTGAAGCAAAAAAAATAGAGCCAACAGAAATAAATTTAGACTTTCCAAGTGTAGGAGCAACAGAAAATATAATGCTATCATCAATATTAGCAGATGGAACAACAACAATAATAAATGCGGCAATGGAGCCAGAAATAGAGGATTTACAAAACTTTTTAAATAAAATGGGGGCAAAAATAGAAGGCGCAGGAAGTAATGTTATAAAAATACATGGAGTAAAAAAATTAAAAGATGTAAGCTATAACATTATGCCAGATAGAATAGAAGCAGGAACCTTGTTATGTGCAGGAGCAGTAACAGGAGGAGAAATAACCCTAAAAAAAGTAAATGTGGGACATATAACACCTCTAATAGATAAACTAACAGAAGCAGGATGTATTATTAAATTAAAAGAAAATGAAATAAGTTTAAAAGCACCAAAAAAATTAAAGGGTGTAGATATAAAAACAATGCCATATCCAGGATTTCCAACTGACCTTCAAGCAATAATAGGAGCAACTTTAAGTGTTGGAGCAGGAACATCAATTATTGTAGAAAACATATTTGAAAACAGATTTAAATATGTTCAAGAATTACAAAAAATGGGAGCTAAAATAAATATTGAAGGAAAAACGGCAATAATAAAAGGTGTTAAAAAGTTATATGGTACAAAAGTTCAAGCAACTGATTTAAGAGGAGGAGCAAGTTTAGTTTTAGCAGGACTAGTTGCAAAAGGAACAACAAATGTCGAAAATATTGAATATATTCTAAGAGGATATGAGAATTTAGAAGAAAAATTAAAAAGCCTTGGTGCGGAAATATATATGGTAAAAAGCTAAAAGTATTGACAATAGTACTTAATAAATGTATTATTATAAAAAAACAGGTAAACCAGTCATTTAATAATGAAAGGAGCTACAGCTATGAGAGTACCCGATAATAATTTTGATGTAGAAGAAATGTTTACAGAGGAAGACAAAGCATTTAATCGGAAAATGGTAGAACAAGCAAAGAGTTATGATGATGGAAAATCACAAAAAAGTATTCAAAAAAATCATGATTTTTCTTCAAAGATTTTGTCAGACTTTAGTCAAAAATGGGGATTAAAATAGTTGGCATAAAAAAGCAGAGAAGTTATACAAAAAATTCTCTGCTTTTTTTGTATTTTTTTAAATAAAAATTGAAAAAAAAACTTAAATGTGGTATAACCATATAAAATTAAAAAGAAAAGAGGAAAAAGAATGGAATTTATAGTAGCTGTTGATGGACCTGCAGGAAGCGGAAAAGGAACAATAACAAAAATTGTTGGAGAAAAAGAAAATTTGATTTATATAGATACAGGAGCACTTTATAGATGTGTAACATTATGTATGATAAGAAAAAATGTATCTTTAGAAGAAACTGAAAAAATTAATGATATATTAGAAAACATAAACATAGAATTTATAAAAGAAGGAGAGCAAAAACAGGTATATTTAAATGGAGAAAATGTTTCAAGAAAAATAAGAGAAAATGAAGTAAATAAGCTTGTTTCACAAGTTTCACACATAGTAATTGTAAGAAATGCAATAACAGATTTATCAAGAAGAATTGCTAAAGGAAAAGAAGTTATAATGGAAGGAAGAGATATTGGAACAAATGTATTTCCAAATGCAGACGTAAAAATATACTTAGATGCAACTCCAGAAGAAAGAGCAAAAAGAAGGTTAAAGCAAAATGAGGAAAAAGGAATAAAAATACCTTTTGAAGAAATTGTAGAAAATATAAAATTTAGAGATAATAATGACAAAACAAGCTCTGTTGCACCATTGAAACAAGCAGAAGATGCAATTTACATAGATTCAAGTAATATGACAATAGAAGAAGTAGCTAAAAAAGTAATAGAAATAATAAATCAAAAAAGAAAATAGAAAAAGAAGGGAAGAAAAAGCATGTATAAAATAGTAAGAGCAATATGTAATTTTTTTATATTTATATATTGCAAAATAGTATATAGAGCAAAAATAGTAGGAACGGAAAATATTCCTAAAGACGGACCTGTAATTTTTTGTGCAAATCACAAAAGTTTTTTAGATCCGCCACTACTTGAAGTTACTTGTAAAAGAAATGATGTAAGATTTGTTGCAAAAGAAGAACTTACCCAAAATAAATTTTTAGCATTTTTAGGTAAGGTATTTGATGTAATCTTAGTAAAAAGAAATGACAAAGATTTTGGCCCAATGAAAGAATCTTTAAAAACATTAAAAGAAGGCAAATGTTTAGCAATTTTTCCAGAAGGAACAAGAAATGGCTTAAAAAAAGGCTTAAAACCAAAAACTGGAGTTGCATATTTTGCTTTAAATTCTAATGCTACAGTAATACCAGTTGGAATAAAAGGTGGAGAAAAGCCTTTTAAGAAAGCAATAATTACATATGGTAAGCAATTAAATTTAGAAAGTTACAAAGGAAACAAAGAACTAAAAAAAGATAAACAAATATTAGTTGAAGTAACAGGAAAAATAATGAATGAAATAATAGATTTAACAAAATAAGTTATATAAAAATACCATTTTACAGTAGAAGATTTTCTATTGTAAAATGGTATTTTTAGCATGATTTACATAGCGTAAAAATAGAAAATAAATTAGAAATTTTATGTTGACAACCAAAAACAACTGTAGTATAATATAAAAGTTAAAAAAGAGAGAAAAAGGAGAAAAAAATGAATAACAAAAAAATAAGAAATATAGCAATAATAGCACACGTAGATCATGGAAAAACAACATTAGTAGACAGTTTATTAAAACAAAGTCATGTATTTAGAGATAATGAACAAGTACAAGAGAGAGTAATGGATTCAAACGATTTGGAAAAAGAAAGAGGAATAACAATACTTTCTAAAAATACATCTGTAATGTATAAAGATATAAAAATAAATATAGTAGATACACCAGGACATGCTGATTTTGGAGGAGAAGTTGAAAGAGTTTTAAAAACAGTTGATGGAGTAGTATTATTAGTTGATGCTTTTGAAGGAGCAATGCCACAAACAAGAGAAGTTCTAAAAAAAGCATTAGCATTAAATTTAAAGCCTATAGTTGTAATAAATAAAATAGATAGACCAGGAGCAAACCCAGAAAAAGTTGTAGATGAAGTTATAGAATTATTCATCGAGTTAGATGCAACAGACGAACAACTAGAATTTCCAGTTGTATATGCTTCTGCAAAAAATGGAGTATCTAAATTAAACTTAGCAGATGAAGATAGTGATATGACACCTTTATTTGAAACAATGGTAAATACAATAGAAGCACCAAAATGTGACTTAGATGGAACTGCTCAAATGTTAGTTTCAAACATAGATTATGATGACTATGTAGGAAGAATAGGTGTAGGTAGAGTAGAACGTGGTAAATTTACATTAGGAATGACAGTATCAGTTTGTAAAGCAGATGGAACAGTATATCAAGGAAAAATTGCAAAATTATATACACATGTTGGTCTAAAAAAAGTTGAAGTAGAAGAAGTAACAGCAGGTGATATAATAGAATTTGCAGGAATTCCAGATATAAGCATTGGAGAAACAGTATGCGATCCAGAAAATGTAGAAAAAATAGACTTTGTAAATATAGATGAACCAACAGTTACAATGACATTTAGTGTAAATAATGGACCATTTGCAGGAAGAGAAGGACAATTTGTAACATCAAGACATATTAGAGACAGATTATTTAAAGAACTAGAAAGAAATGTTTCATTAAGAGTAAAAGAAGGAGAAACACCAGATTCTTTTGAAGTATCAGGAAGAGGAGAACTACACTTATCAGTATTAATCGAAACAATGAGAAGAGAGGGATTTGAACTTTTAGTATCACGTCCAAAAGTTATTATAAAAGAAATTGATGGTGTAAAGAGTGAACCTATAGAAACACTTGTTGTAAATGTACCAGATGATTCAGTTGGAACTGTTATAGAAAAATTAGGTAGAAGAAAAGCAGAAATGGTAAATATGGAACCAGCAGAAGATGGACATACAAAAATAGAATTTAATATTCCTGCAAGAGGATTAATTGGTTATAGAACAGAATTCTTAACAGATACAAAAGGTGAAGGAACAATGGCAAGTATGTTTAAAGGATACGAACCATTCAAGGGAGAAGTTGTTAGCAGAGTAAGAGGAACAATTGTAGCATTTGAAACAGGAAAATCAGTAACTTATGGACTATACAACGCACAAGAAAAAGGAGACTTATTTATTGGTGCAGGTGTAGATGTATATGAGGGGATGATTGTAGGTTTAAATTCAAGAGGAGAAGATTTAGCAGTAAATGTATGTAAAGAAAAACATTTAACAAATACACGTTCTTCAGGAGCAGATGATGCACTTCGTTTAGTTCCACCAATCCAAATGAG